>CAYSRR010000251.1:0-4641 GCA_964433375.1 uncultured Streptomycetaceae bacterium | reverse complement strand
CGACTACATCCACGTTACCGACCTGTGCGACGCCCACCTCGCCGCGCTCGTCTATCTCGGCGCGCAGCGGCAAAGCCTGCGTGTCAACCTCGGCAACGGCAGCGGCTATTCGGTCCGGCAGGTGATTGACGCGGCGCGCCGGGTGACGAAGCGCGAGTTCACGGTCAACCACGGCGAACGCCGCCCGGGCGACCCGCCCCGGCTGGTGGCCGATGCCGCCCTGGCCGGGAAGCTGCTCGGCTGGAAGCCGCGCTACGCGGAGCTCGAAACCATCATCGAGCATGCCTGGCGGTGGGAGATCAGCCGGGCGAAGCATGGCTGACGCGCTTCGCCCGGCGAGGAGTGAGGTGTGAGGAGTGAGGGGCAACCACCCCGTCTGCTTCGCATCCACCCCTCCTTGAAAAGGAGGGGAGTTGATTTCTATTCCCCTCCTGCCCGAGGAGGGGTGCGCCCGCAGGGCGCGGGGTGGTGGGAGCAGGGCGAGCAGAAAAAGGTTCCTGGCGCCTTTTCTGCGGCGCTTTCGCTCCTCACTCCTCACCCCTTACTCTTCACTGGCACAGTGGGCCATAAAGGTTCCTGGCACCTTTTTCTGACCAACAGATGAATTCGGTTTCAAGATCCAAGGTGCAAGTTATAAGATACGACGTCCAAACGTTGTTGAACCTTGAGTCTTGCAACTTGAAACTTGTGACTCGAGCGATAGCTCGCGCGGATCTGCCGTATCTTGAAACTTGAAACTTGAAACTTGAGACTTGAGACTCGTAACTTGAAATTTCCCCGCTTCCAGACGCAGTCGCTGGGCCAGGTCGGTTACCGATTCCAGTTCGGGCCGACGGTGGCGTACGTGGACCCGTACCTCAGCGATTACGTGGAACGCGTCGAGGGGCCGGAGTTGCGGCGGTTGATCCCCGCGCCGTTCGCGCCCGGCACGGTGCGCGATGCCGACTGGGTGCTTATCACTCACGCGCACATCGATCACTGCGACCCGCTGACGGCGGTGCCGATCGCGAAAGCGTCGCCGCGCTGCCGTTTCCTCGGCCCGGAGCCGGTGCTGGCGGTGCTGAGGCAGCAGGGCATCGAGCGATCCCGGCTGCTGCCGGCGAGCGAAGCGGAATGGCTTGCGCTGGGCGAAGGCCTGAAGGTGATCTCGGTGCCGGCCGCGCATCCGGTGATCACGCGGGAGGGCGACGCCTGCGCTCATTGCGTGGGCTACGTCCTGGAATTCCAGGGGCGGCGCATCTACCACGCGGGCGACACCTCGGTCGCCGAGGAGCTGCTGGCAAGTCTCGGGAGGCTCAAGCCGATCGACGTCGCTTTCCTGCCGGTGAACGAGCGCAATTACTTCCGCGACCGCCGCGGCATCATCGGCAACATGACGATACGCGAGGCGTTCGCGTTGGCCGACGAGATCGGGATACGCACGGTCGTCCCGGTGCACTGGGACATGTTCGCGCCGAACTGCGTGCCGCGCGAGGAGATCGAGCTGGCCTACAGGCTCCTCAAGCCGGCGTTCGAGATGAAGATCTACCCCGTCGAGCTGTGACGCCGATGAAGGCCAGCCTCGTCATCCGCACCTACAACGAAGCCCGGCATATCGGCGGTCTCCTCAAGGCGATCGTCGAGCAGGACTGGAATCCGGACGAGCGGGAGATCGTCATCGTCGACTCCGGCTCGACCGACGACACGCTGCAGATCGCCCGCTGTTTTCCCGTGAGGATCGTGCATATCGACAAGGAGGATTTTTCCTTCGGGCGCTCGCTCAACAGGGGATGCGCGGCCGCGACCGGCGACGTGCTGGTCTTCGTCAGCGGGCACTGCATCCCGGTGGCGGGAAGCTGGCTGAAGGACCTGGTGGCGCCGCTGGGACGGGACGGCGTGGTGTACAGCTACGGCGGCCAGCTCGGCAACGGCGAGAGCAGTTTCAGCGAATGCCAGATCTTCGCCAAGTACTTCCCGGCGGAGAGCAGGGTCCCCCAGGAAGGTTTCTATTGCAACAACGCCAACAGCGCGCTGCTCAAGTCGGCGTGGGCTTCGCATCCGTTCGACGAGGAGCTGACCGGGCTGGAGGACATGCACCTCGCGAAGAAGCTGGTCGGGCTCGGGCACAGGATAGGCTACGTCGCCAACGCCGCGGTGTATCACCTGCACGAGGAGTCGTGGGGACAGGTCAAGCGCCGCTTCGAGCGGGAAGCCATCGCGCTGCAGGACATCATGCCCGAGGTGCACCTGTCGCTCCTCGATTTCCTGCATTACTGGCTCAGCGCGGTTTCGCTCGACCTGCGCGCCGCCGCGAAAAACCGGGTGATGCTCGCCAGGGCACCGGAGATCGTCCTCTACCGCCTCATGCAGTACTGGGGCGCTTACCGCGGCAATCACATCCACCGCAAAATGTCCAAGCGGCGCAAGGAAGCCTATTACTATCCGCGCTAAGATAGTGAGGAGTGAGGTGAGAGGAGAGAGGGGCGAAAACCAGGAAGCAGTACCTCCTCACCCCTTACTCCTCACCCCTCACTGGGAATGAATATGACCATGAAAACGCAGCGCGTCGTCGCGCTGCTGCCGATGAAGGCGAACAGCGAGCGCGTGCGCGGCAAGAATTTCCGCGCGTTCAACGGCCGGCCGCTGTTCCAGTGGGCGCTGTCGGCGCTGCTCGACACGCGCGAGATCGATCTCGTCGTCATCAACACCGATGCGCGGCAAATTCTTGCCGAGAACGGGCTGAAGGACGGCGACCGGGTAATGATCCGAGACCGCAAACCTGAAATCTGCGGCGACCTGGTGAGCATGAACCTCGTGCTGGCGGACGACGTCGCCAACGTGCCGGCGGAGACGTACCTGATGACCCACACCACTAACCCGCTGCTCACCTCGGGGACTATCGGCGCGGCGCTGGCGCGCTACCGGGAAGGCAGGACGCGAGACAGGGCGGACTCGCTTTTCACCGTCAACAAGTTTCAGACGCGCTTCTACCGGGCCGACGGCAGCGCCGTCAATCACGATCCCGCCAACCTGATTCGCACACAAGACCTCGAACCCTGGTTCGAGGAGAACTCCAACCTCTACATCTTTTCGCGCGAGAGCTTCGCGGCGACCGGCGCGCGCATCGGCAAGCGGCCGCTGATGTTCGAGATGCGCAAGACCGAGTCCGTGGACATCGACGACCAGGAAAGCTGGGACATGGCCGAGGCCCTGTTGCGCTATCTCCCGGCCGGGGAGCGCAAGCCGTGACGCTGCAGGTCCTCGTCACCTGCCCGCCCATGCTGGGCATGATCGACGCCTTCCGCCCGCTGTTCGCGGAGAAGGGCGTCGGGGTGACGACGCCGGAGGTCGTGCAGACGTTGTCCGAGGACGAGCTGAAGGCGTTGCTGCCCAGGCACGACGGCTGGATCATCGGCGATGACCCGGCAACCCGCGCGGTGTTCACCGCCGGCAAGGCGGGCCGCCTGCGCGCGGCGGTGAAGTGGGGCATCGGCACCGACAACGTGGACTTCGCCGCCTGCCGCGACCTCGGCATTCCGGTCACCAACACGCCCAACATGTTCGGGGCCGAGGTCGCCGACGTGGCGGTGGGCTACGTCGTCGCCCTCGCGCGCGAGACGTTCGAGATCGATCGCGGCGTGCGGGCGGGGAGCTGGCCGAAGCCGCGCGGCATCTCGCTCGCCGGCAGGACCGCCGCGATCATCGGCTTCGGTGACATCGGCCGCAACGTCGCCGCGCGGCTCGCCGCGGCGGGCATGAAAATCGTCGCCTACGATCCGGCCGCGCGCGACGCCGGCGGCGTGTCGTCGGTCGCCATCGCCGCTTGGCCGGAGCACCTGCAGGAGGCCGATTTCATCATCGTCACCTGCGCCCTGACCGATTCCAGCCGCCACATGGTCAACGCGGGCACGCTGGCCCGTGCCCGCAAGGGGGTGAGGGTCGTCAACGTCGCCCGCGGCCCGGTGATCGACGAGCCGGCGCTCGTCGCCGCCCTGCGCTCGGGTCACGTATACTCGGCAGCGCTCGACGTGTTCGAGCAGGAGCCCTTGCCCATGGATTCGCCGCTGCGGGCCCACCCGCGCTGCGTGTTCGGCTCCCACAACTCATCCAATACCAGCGACGCCGTGGACCGGACCAGCCGACTCGCCATCCGCAAGCTATTCGACTACCTGGGGTGCGCATGACGGCTGCCCGCAGCGTGCTCGTCACCGGCGCCAATGGCGGCATCGGGCAGGCGCTCTGCGCCGCCTTCCGCAAGGCGGGCTGGTATATCGTCGCCACCGATCTGCAGGCGTCGGCGCAGGCGGCCTGCGACGGCTATATTGCCGCCGACCTGTCCCGCTTCGGCGGGGATGCGGCTTACCGTGATGATTGCCTTGCCCGGATGCGGGCCGCTCTTCCGGAGAAGGGCAGGCTCGGGGCGTTGATCAACAACGCCGCGCTCCAGGTCGTCGCGCCGGTCGAGAAGCTGACGGCGGCCGACTGGCTCAACACCTCCACCGTCAACGTGATCGCGCCCTTCTTGCTGGTGCAGGGGCTGCTGAAGGAGCTGGAGGCGGCCGGCGGCGCGGTGGTCAACATCGGCAGCATTCACGCCACGCAGACCAAGCCCGGTTTCACCGCGTACGCGACCAGCAAGGCGGCGCTCACGGGCCTGACCCG
>CAYSRR010000250.1:0-4655 GCA_964433375.1 uncultured Streptomycetaceae bacterium | reverse complement strand
CAACGTTCACGTGCGGCTTCGTACGCTCAAATTTACCCTTGGCCATTTTTTTGCTCCGCTACCTTTATCTTCAAAGCTCTTGCTGGAATTCCACTTGCGCCAAGCTTGCCTCGACGCATGGAACCCGCAAAAAAATAAACTAAAAACTTCCTCTTTCTTGCTGCTATACAGAATTCGTCAGGGACGAATTCTGGTGCCCATGGAGCGGATCGAACGCTCGACCTCTCCCTTACCAAGGGAGTGCTCTGCCACTGAGCTACATGGGCCTGCCGCTGAATCTCCGTTTACTGGCGCCCCTGCCGCCCGGCCTCCCTGCCCGTCTTCCGCAACGCTTCGCAAAAACCTGGAGCGGGTGAAGGGAATCGAACCCTCGTCGTAAGCTTGGAAGGCTTCTGCTCTACCATTGAGCTACACCCGCCTCGTCGATTCGTATCGGCCTGAATCCCGCGCCCCGCTTGCCCGCAAAATCCTGGTGGAGGGGGTAGGATTCGAACCTACGTAGGCGCATGGCCAACAGATTTACAGTCTGCCCCCTTTAGCCGCTCGGGCACCCCTCCGAACGAAACCGAGCATTATTGTCGTTTTTCCCCGTGTTGTCAAAGCCTAAAGCTGCTTTTTTGGGCTGATTTTAGTACGCCGGGGCGATGAATCCGCGCGATGCCTCGAAAAGCGATGAAAATCGGCCGGTGCGCGCCCGCAAAACGGACGAAACGAGCGCCTGTGCCGGAATGGCCCGTCTACTCTCCGCCTGAACCGCTGATGCTGGTACCACCGCACACGAACAAGGCCTGGCCGGTGTTGTAACCACTTGTTGGGGAAAGCAAAAGCGGCCGCGAGTTCCAGGCTCCACGTCCGCGTCATTCCCACTCGTCTGGTAACATGGCGCCACGAGGCGCGATGACGGACAGCAACGATTGCCGGCGTGATCTGATCCGCGCCCTGCTCATCACCGGCATCATCGCCGGCGGGCTGGCGTTCGACCAACTGGTCGATTTCTGGGGCCAGACGCTGACCAGCGTCGGCATCTGGGCCGCGCTCCTCTACTGGCTGCGCGGCGCGCGGACCGACGATCAGCTCGCCCTGACCGTATGCGTGCTCTACGCCACGCTCGGTGAAATCTTCCTGTCGCTGGTGTGGGGCCTCTACGAATACCGGCTCGCCAACGTGCCCCTGTTCGTGCCGCCCGGCCACGCGCTGCTGTTCATGCTGGGGCGCTACCTGGCCCAGCGCGCCAGCGCCTGGATCGAGTGGTTCGTGCCGCTCGCCGCCGCGCCTTTCGTGTTCCTGCTGGCGCTGACGGGGCTTGGCACGCTGGACGCGCTGCTGTTCGCCCTGTTCCTGCTGTGCCTGCTCTCGGGCCGCGCGACCCGGCTCTACGCCGTGATGTTCGTGCTGTCGCTGGCGATGGAGGTCTACGGCACCTGGCTCGGCAACTGGACCTGGGCGGCGGAAGCGCCCTGGCTCGGCTTCACCACCATCAACCCGCCGCTCGCCGCCGGGGCGTTCTACTGCATGCTCGACATGCTGATCGTGGCCACGGTCGCACGGATGCGCTCGCGGGATGCCGCCCGCGTCCTGCAATCGCCGGTGCTCGCCTCGTCCCGCCAGTAACGCGCGCTAGCCGAAATAGCCGATCACGCGCCACCACAGGTACTGCAGCGGCAGCATCACCAGCAATCCGACCGCCGCGAGCGGCAGCGCGAGCCGCAGCATGGGCATCACGCGCAACGCGCCGACCTGCAGCCCTACCATGGCCGGCGGGACCTGGTACGGAGCGAGAAACGTGGTAAACCCCACCGCGATCACCATCATCGCCGATTTGAGCGGCCATCCCGTCGCCTGGGCGAAAGTCTCGGCGAGCGGCGCCAGCACCGCCGGCTGTGCCGGGTTGGTGGTGAACAGGCCCGCGAACGAAGTCAGCACGCCGAGCATCATGAAATTGCCGAAATCGGCGCCGGGCTCGAGCGGCAACGCGGCCTGTATCACGCGGCCGAACCCGTTGCTCAACCCGGTCGTCTGGATGACCAGTCCCAGCCCGAGCGTCGCCCCGACGTAGAAGTACGGGCCGAGTCTCACTTCGTGGAACGCGCTCACGGGCATCACGCCCACGCGCGGCAGCAGGCAGGCGATGCCAGCGGCGAGCGCGATCCAGCCCGACTGGATGCCATGCAGGAAATCGGTGGCCCACAGCACGAGCGCGACGACGAGTATCGCCACCATGCGCCATTGCCCGGGCGTCAGCGGCACCGCCGAGCGCGCCGCGGGCGCCGGCTTCGCTTCTGCCGGGAACAGCCAAAGCACGAACACGATGATGAGGAGGCTCTTCAGCGCGCCCAGCACGGGAAACTGCACCCACAAGTACTCGGCATAGGTGATCTGCATGCCGTACAGCGCTTCGGCCGAACCCGCCAGCACCAGGTTGGGCGCGTTGGCGGGCAGCACCGCCGTCCCGCATTGGTACGTCGCGACGATGGTGGCGAGGCACAGGCCGTTGTAGCCGATGCTGTCGTGCTCGAAGCCGACCCGCTTCGCCAGCGCCATCACGATGGGCAGGAGCAGCAATACGCGGCCGACGGTCGCCGGGACCAGGAACGACAACACGACGGAGGCCATCACCACGGCGACGACCAGCTGCGCGTAAGTCAGGGCGTAGCGGTCGAACAGCGCGGATGCGAAGCGCTGCGCAAGCCCGGTGCGGTTCACGGCCTCCGCCATGATCAGGCCGCCCAGCACCAGCCACAGCGTGGCGGATGCGAAGCCGGAAAAAACCACCTGCGCCGGCGCCACGGCCAGCGCCATCGCCAGCACGAAGAACAGCAACCCGACGACGTGCTCCGGCAGCGCGCCCGCCGCCCATAGCCCGACGGTGAATATCGTCAGCGCGGCGCCGTGCATCATCTCCGGCGACACGCCTGCCGGCGGCGGCATGAAGTACACCGCGGCCGCCACCGCGATGAAGACGAAGCTGAGTACCGTACTCGTTTTCATCGTCACGCGCCTTGAAACAGGCGCGGCGAAATCAACGCTTGAATTTCGCGGCGAGCGTGTCCGCCCCGCGCACCAGCGCGCCGGTGTCGGCGCCGACCGCGACGAAAAGATAGCCCATGTCTAGGCAACGCTGGCCGTCGGCCTCGCCCACCAGGATGCCGGGCGCCTTGCCGCACTTGCGGATGCGCTTTGCCGCGTCTTCCATCACCTTCCACACCTCGGGGTGCTGCCAGTTGCCGAGGTAACCCAGGTCTGCGGAAAGATCGTTCGGGCCGATGAAGATGCCGTCCACGCCCTCGGTCCCGGCGATCGCCTCGAGATTGCCCATGGCCTTGCGGGTCTCGACCTGCAGCAACAGGCAGATCTCCTGGTGCGCGTTCTTGAGGTAGTCCTTCGTCCTGCCGTACCCCGCGGCGCGCGTGGCGCCGGCCACGCCGCGCAATCCTTCCTGCGGATAGCGCGCGTAGCGCACCGCATTGTGCGCTTCCTCGGCGGTCTGCACGTACGGCAGCAGCAGCGACTGCGCGCCGATGTCGAGAAAGCGCTTCACCAGCACCATGTCGTTCCAGGCGGGGCGCACTACCGGGGTCGCGGTGCCCCCTGTCATCGCGTGCAGTTGCGACTGCACCATCGGCAGCTCGTTGGGCGAGTGCTCGGTGTCGAGCAGCACCCAGTCGAAACCCGCGTGCGCGAGAATCTCGGCGACGATGTGGCTCGACAGCGAAGACCACATGCCGATCTGCGGCTTGCCCTCCTTCAGCGCGCGCTTGAAATGATTGACGGGCAATTCCATTCAAAACCTCCCATTAGCCGCAGAGGCGCAAAGAATACGAACGAAAAACCGTTATGAAACTCTGCGCCTTTGCGTCTTTGCGGCTAATTTAGCCGTTAGTGATGCGTGTCGGGGTCGGGCGTCGGCGCGCCGTGGTGCAGGAAATCGAAGTCGCAGCCCTGGTTCGCCTGCGTGACGTGGTCCGAGAACACCTTGCCGTAGCCGCGCGTGTAGTGCGGCGGGCGCGGCTTCCACGCCGCTTTGCGTTTCGCCAGCTCTTCGGCGCTGACTTTCAGCTCGAGCTTGCGCGCGGCGACATCCAGCTCGATCAGGTCGCCGTCCCGGACCAGCGCGAGCGGGCCGCCGACATAGGCTTCCGGCGTCACATGCAGCACGCAGGTGCCGTACGACGTGCCGCTCATGCGCGCATCCGAAATGCGCACCATGTCGCGGACGCCCTTCTGCAGAAGCTTCTTCGGGATCGGCAACTGGCCCCACTCCGGCATGCCGGGCGCGCCCAGCGGCCCGGCATTCTGCATCACCAGCACCGAGTTCTCGTCCACTTCGAGATCGTCGGAATCGATCCGCGCCCGCAGGTCGGGGTAATCCTTGAACACCATGGCCGGCCCGGTGTGCTTGAGCAGCCGCGCCTCAGCGGCGAGCGGCTTGATCACCGCGCCGTCGGGCGCGAGGTTGCCGCGCAGCACGGCCAGCCCGCCGGTCTGCGACAACGCCTTGTCGCGCGTGCGGATGACGTCGGTGTTGTTGATCTTCGCCGTCGCGATGTTCTCTCCCAGCGTCCTGCCGCTGACGGTCATGCACTTCGTGTCGAGCAGGGATTCGATTTCCTTCAGCAGCGCGCGCAGGCCGCCGGCGTAGTAGAAGTCCTCCATCA
>CAYSRR010000249.1:0-4723 GCA_964433375.1 uncultured Streptomycetaceae bacterium | reverse complement strand
TCCACTTCGCGCTGGTTGCGGCCGCTCTCCATGTCGATGAAGTCGATGACGATCAGCCCGCCCAGGTCGCGCAGCCGGAGCTGCCGCGCGACTTCCTCGGCGGCCTCCAGGTTGGTGCGATAGGCGGTTTCCTCGATGTCGTGCCCGCGCGTGGCGCGGGCGGAGTTGACGTCGATCGAAACCAGCGCCTCGGTGTGGTCAAACACGACCGCGCCGCCGGAGGGGAGGTTGACGCTGCGCGAGTAGGCCGACTCGATCTGGTGCTCGATCTGGAAGCGCGAGAACAGCGGCACGTCGTCGCGGTAGAGCTTGATGCGATTGACGTTCTGCGGCATGACGTGGCTCATGAACTGCTGCGCCTGCTCGTAGACGCTTTCCACGTCGATCAGGACTTCACCGATGTCCTGGTGATAGTAGTCGCGTATGGCGCGGATCACCAGGCTTGATTCCTGGTAGATGAGAAACGCGCCCGATTGCCCCTGGGCCGCGTTCTCGATGGCGTGCCACAACTGGAGCAGGTAGTTGAGGTCCCAGTTGAGTTCCTCGGCCTCGCGACCGATCGCCGCCGTGCGGCCGATCACGCTCATGCCCTGAGGAACCGGCAACTGGTCGATGACGTCGCGCAATTCGTTGCGGTCCTCGCCCTCGACGCGGCGCGACACGCCGCCGCCGCGCGGGTTGTTCGGCATCAGCACGAGGTAGCGGCCGGCGAGGCTGATGAAGGTGGTGAGCGCCGCGCCCTTGTTGCCGCGCTCGTCCTTGTCCACCTGGACGATCAGTTCCTGGCCTTCCTTGAGCGCCTCCTTGATGGTGGCGCGGCCGACGTCGACGCCGGGCTTGAAATAGGCCCGGGCGACTTCCTTGAAGGGCAGGAACCCGTGGCGGTCGGCGCCGTATTCCACGAAAGCAGCTTCGAGGCTGGGCTCGATGCGGGTAATGACGCCTTTGTAGATGTTGCTCTTGCGCTGTTCCTTGCCGGGGATTTCGATGTCGAGGTCGACGAGTTTCTGGCCGTCGACGATGGCGACGCGCAGCTCTTCGGCCTGCGTCGCATTAAACAACATGCGTTTCATTGTTATTCTCTCCCGCGCTCGTGACACGGGATGGGGCAAACCACGGAGCCTGCTTTCCGGGCAGGCGGCGCCAACTGTGGATCAGTCGCGTGGCGTGAGCATGATGGACATGAAGTTCCGGATGTCTCGTGCGGTTTGCCTGGGGATCCGCGCCTGGGCGGCGTATCCCGCAAATTGGGTGTCGTGAGCGCGTAGTTCGTCTAGTATCGCTACTTCTGCGTGGTGAGCGACATTAACCATGCCTTGCAGCAGATTCGTAGCCGGCGCGGCTTCCTTTTGGCCTTGCAGCCGGAATTCCCGAATCGCTTTACGCACGCCCGTCCTTGCTTGCACGCGCCTGCGGCGGATTTTCGCAGCGAGACGCGGTCTTGTCGGCGGAGCTGTTCGCATCACGCCGGTGCGCAATTTAGCACGTGCGTAGAATAGTATATAGAAATGAAAGAGTTAACGCAACATTCAGCGACCTGGCATGAGGTGGGGGTGGAAGAGGCCGGCCAGCGCCTGGACAACTACCTGACCAAGCGGCTTAAAGGCGTTCCGAAGAGCCATATCTATCGCATCCTGCGCAGCGGTGAAGTGCGCATCAACAGCCGGCGGGTCGGGCCGGAATACCGGGTGCAGGCCGGCGACCGCCTGCGGCTGCCGCCCGTGCGCACGGCGAAGCCTGCCGCAACGCCGAAGCACCCGCCGGCGTCCCGGCTCCAGGCCGAAGTGCTCTACGAGGACGATGTCCTGCTGGTGATCGACAAGCCGGCGGGCGTCGCGGTGCACGGCGGCAGCGGCATCTCCCGCGGCGTGATCGAGCAGTTGCGCCTGGAGCGGCCCGAGGCGCGTTTCATGGAACTCGTCCACCGTCTCGACCGCGACACCTCGGGCGTGCTGCTGCTGGCGAAGCGGCGTTCCGCGCTCACCGACTTGCACCGGCAGCTGAGGGAGGGCCAGGTGCGGAAATTCTATTTCGTGCTGGTGAAGGGGGCGTGGCGCGATGAGAAACGGAACGTGAAACTGCCGCTCAACAAGTACGTGCTCGCCTCCGGCGAGCGTCGCGTCAGCGTGAGCGAGGACGGCCGGGCCGCGCACACCGTGTTCCGCCTGCAGCGCGGCTGGAAGGATTACAGCCTGCTCGAGGCGGAGCTGAAGACCGGACGGACCCACCAGATCCGGGTGCATCTCGCCCACCTGGGCTTCCCGATCGCGGGCGACGACAAGTATGGTGATTTCGCGCTCAACAAACTGCTGGCGAAGCAGGGCCTGAAACGCATGTTCCTGCATGCCTCTCGGGCGGTGGTCACCCATCCGCAAACGGGTGCCGAGCAGTTGCTCGAGGCGCCGCTGCCGACCGCGTTGCAGTCATTCCTCGACGGACTGGATACCGGCCGAGCGTAACATGCCGAGGCGCTTCGACCTGCTGGTGTTCGACTGGGACGGCACGCTGATGGACTCCGCGGCCGCGATCGCCGCATCGATCCAGGCCGCCTGTCGTGACGTGGGACTTCCCGCGCCCGGCGACGAGCAGGCGCGTTACGTCATCGGGCTCGGGCTCGGCGATGCCATGGCGTACTTGCTGCCGGGGGTTGACCCGTCGCGCTATCCGGATGTGCAGGAGCGCTATCGCGTGCATTTTCTGCAGCGTGACGCCGGCACCACGCTCTTTCCCGGAGCAGCCGAAACGGTGAAAGCGCTGCATGCCTCCGGTTTTCTGCTGGCGGTGGCGACGGGCAAGAGCCGGCGCGGCCTCGACCGGGCGCTCGCGTCCACGGGCCTTCAGTCTTATTTTCACGCCACCCGGTGCGCGGACGAGGGACATTCCAAGCCGCATCCCGGCATGCTGCACGGCCTGATGTCGGAACTGGGGATGACCGGCGAGAAGACGCTGATGATCGGGGACACCACTCACGACATGGAAATGGCCCACGCCGCCGGCGTGGCCCGCCTCGGCGCCGCCTACGGCGCGCATGCGAAGGCGGCGCTGCTGGACTATGCCCCCGTCGCCTGCCTGGACGATTTTGCCGGCCTGCGGCAATGGCTGTTGCACAACGCGTGAGCGGCCATGCGGGATAAAATAACGCTTCCGTCGCGGGCAGTCCGCCCGCGACGGCCAAAATCCTGAAGGTGGCAAACATGGCTGAACCGGATACGGGCTCACAGGGAACCAGCTGGGAACGGCAGGCGATCGAGAAAGTCGCGCTGGCGTCGATCGAGGAGCAGCGCCGCGGACGCCGCTGGGGCATCTTCTTCAAGCTGCTGGCGTTTATTTATCTTTTCGCCCTGCTGTTCCTGGGCATGGGCTGGTTCGGAAAGAAAGACGCGAGTTCCGGCAGGCATACCGCACTGGTCGAGGTGAGCGGCGTCATCGCGCCCAACAGCGGCGCGAGCGCCGACAGCGTCATCGCCGGTCTGCAGGAAGCCTACAAGGACAAGCGCACCCAGGGGGTGATCCTGCGCATCAACAGCCCCGGCGGCAGCCCAGTGCAGGCCGGCTACATCAACGACGAGATCAAGCGGCTGCGCGCGAAGTACCCGGATATCCCGCTCTATGCAGTGATCGAGGACATCTGCGCATCGGGCGGGTACTACATCGCCGTGGCCGCCGACAAAATCTACGTCGATAAGGCCAGCATCATCGGCTCGATCGGCGTGCTGATGGATGGCTTCGGCTTCACCGGCACGATGGAGAAGCTGGGTGTCGAGCGCCGGCTGCTGACCGCCGGGGAAAACAAAAGTTTTCTCGACCCGTTCTCGCCCGTGTCGGAATCGCAGAAGGAGCATGCCCAGCAAATGCTGGGGCAGATACACGAGCAGTTCGTCGCCGTGGTGCGGGCCGGGCGCGGCAAGCGGCTGAAGGAAACCCCCGACATGTACTCGGGCCTGTTGTGGGTCGGACAGAAGAGCATCGAGCTCGGGCTCGCGGACGCGCTCGGCAGCGTCGAATACGTGGCGCGCGAGGTGATCAAGGCCGAGGACATCGTGGACTACACGCTGCGGGAGAACGTGGCCGAGCGCCTCGTGAAGCGTTTCGGCGCGGGGATGGCCGAAGGGCTGGCTCGCACCGGGTTCTTTCAGGGGATGACTTTGCGCTGAGAGGTTTTTGTCGGGCTTTGGTCCGACAAAAACCTATTTCCGGTCGCGAAACAGGGGAAATACCGCAAGCCGCCGGCCATGAAACTCGAAACACTGCCCATCCATGCCGGAGGCCATCAGCGCGAGCAGGATGGAGGAGGGCTCAGACAATGTCCACCCCCTCCCTGCGCAGCATGGCGGCCAGCCGGATCAGAGGCAGGCCGATGAGCGCGCTGGGATCCTCGCCGATCACGCTGTCGACCAGCACGATACCGAGCCCTTCGATCCTGGCGCTGCCCGCGCAGTCGTAGGGCTGCTCCCGCTCGAGGTAGCGTTCGATTTCGCGATCGCTGCAGTCGCGGAATCGCACGGCGGTCGGCATGTCTTCCGCCTGCAGCGCGCCGCTGGCCGTGTTGAGCAGGGCCAGGGCGGTATGAAAAACGACGCTTTTGCCGCGCATGGCACGCAGTTGCTCTACCGCCCGTCCATGTCCGCCCGGCTTGCCGAGGTGCGCGCCTTCGAGCTCGGCCACCTGGTCGGAGCCGATCACCAGGGCGCCGGGAAAGGACGGGGCCACGGCGCGGGCCTTG
>CAYSRR010000248.1:0-4742 GCA_964433375.1 uncultured Streptomycetaceae bacterium | reverse complement strand
GGCTTTTTGACGCTTAGAAGCCCCATTTCAGGCCCGAAAAGAACACTCTAAGGAAGTGACTCGTTGCTCGTTTCTCGACCCCCGCGCTGCGGGTACTGCCTTCCGCCTTAAGACCCGGCCCTTCCGCCTTTCGACTTTCGTCTTCCGACTTCAAGTGCGGCGCGCCGCCAGGCGGCGGGCGTCGTGCCGAGCGCGCGCTTGAACGCGCGGTTGAAGGCCGCTTCCGAGTCGTAGCCGCTGTCCTCGGCGAGGCGCGAGAGAGGGGTACCCTCGGTGCGCAGACGCTGCGCTGCGACGGTCAGGCGCCAGCGCGTCAGGTATTGCATCGGCGGCTGGCCGATGAAATCGGTGAAACGCTGCGCCAGCGAGGAGCGCGACAGGCCGACCTGCGCGGCGAGCTCGTCCACCGTCCAGTCGTGGCCGGGCCGCTCGTGCATCAGCGCGAGCGCGCGCCCGACGAAGCGGTCGCCCAGGCCCGCGAGCCAGCCGCGCTGCCCTTCCGGCAGCAGCTCGATGTAGCGGCGCATCGCCTCGACGAACAGCAGCTCCGACAGCTTCGCCAGCACGGTCTCCCCGCCAGGCCGCGGCGCGGCGGCTTCGCGCGCGCCCGCTCGTAGCAGGCTCGTGAGCCAGGCGGTGGCAGGACCGTCACCCAGCGGCACACGCAGGATCCGCGGCAGCGCCTCGAGCATGGGCCTGCACAACCGCTCGTCGCAGCTCAGAAAACCGCAAACGAGGCGGGTCTTGTCGCCGCCGCCGCCGTGCTGGATGCGCATCAGGCCGGAGCTCGCGTCGGCCTGTATCAGCTTGTCGGCCAGGATCGGCGCGAGATGCAGGTCGCTGCCGAGGAGGTGCGTGTCGTCGCGCGGCAGCATGATCAGGTCGCCCGCCTCGAGCTCCACCGTCTCCCCGTCCTTGTCGAGCCGCGCCCGGCAGCGCCCCTCGGTGAGCACGTGGAAGAAAACGGTGTTGGGCGCGCCGGGAACCGCCGAGGGACCGTGCTGCCCGCCGTGGGAGACGACGCACCACGGCGCGGTGAACTCCGCGTCGAGGAACACGGCGCCGGTCATGCGCAGCACCCGCAGCGCGTCGGATAAAGCGTCCACCGCGGGATTATCGGCAATACCGGCGTTTCGCGCAAAAACGCCGGACGACCGGTCAACCGGGCGCGGCCGCGCTCCGCGATACTGCCGCCTCATCGTCGGAGGGGTCGTCCCGGCCGGCGCGATCAACCCTTGGAGGAGAACCGGCATGACCACGCTCGAACTACCCACCCCCACCCGCCCAGCGGCCGCTCCCGCCGCGCCCGATTACGCCGTCATCAAACAGCGCCAGCAGGCGACCTGGGCCAGCGGCGATTTCGCCGTCGTCGGCGTCACCCTGCAGATCGTCGGCGAATCCCTGGCCGAAGCGGCCGACATCCGCTCCGGCGAGCGCGTGCTCGATGTCGCGGCCGGCAACGGCAACGCCACGCTTGCCGCCGCGCACCGCTTCGCCGACGTCGTCTCGACCGACTACGTGCCGGCGCTGCTCGAGAAAGGCCGCACCCGTGCCATGGCCGAGGGGCTCAAGGTGGATTTCCGCGTCGCGGACGCCGAGGACCTGCCGTTCGGCGTCGGCGGCTTCGACGCCGTTCTGTCCACCTTCGGCGTGATGTTCGCGCCGGACCACGAGCGTGCCGCCCGCGCGATGCTGCGCGTCACCCGCTCCGGCGGCCGCATCGGGCTCGCCAACTGGACGCCCGAAGGCTTCATCGGGCAACTGTTCAAGGTGATCGGCGCGCACATTCCGGCGCCCGTGGGCCTGCAGTCGCCCGCGCTATGGGGCACCGAGGCGCATCTCGCCAAGCTGTTCGGCGACGCCGCCTCGAACATCCAGGTCGCGCGCCGGCACTTCAACTTCCGCTACCGCTCCGCGGCACACTGGCTGCAGGTCTTCCGCGACTTCTACGGCCCGACGCACAAGGCGTTCGCGGCGCTCGACTCCGCGAAGCAGCAGGCGCTGGCGAACGACATCCTCGCGCTGCTCGATCGCTTCAACGTCGCGGGCCCCGCCTCGCTGGTGGTGCCGGGTGAGTATCTGGAAGTAGTTGTCACGCGGAAATAGCGGCATACCCAGGCCGTAACGCGAACAGGCGGGACTTTCCCGCCTTCCGCTTTTCCCTAGTGCCGGTGCCCGGTGCCGCGCGCGGCGGCATAGTGCTCGCGCAGCAGATCGCGGCCGAAGTCGCCGGTGAAATCGCGCCACACGGCGTGGATGTGATTGCCATCGCCCTGCGAGGCGTCGTACTCGATCAGGAACTGCGGCCCCTGCACGCGGTAGTAGTGCGGCCGGCCGCGCGCGGTCGAGCCGGCCCAGCCGAAGCGGATCGCCTCGACGCCGCCCTGCTTCGCGCGCGCGAGGCGCGCGGCGGCCAGTCCCGGCTCGAAGTTGCCCGCGTAGGTCTCGATGAGCTTCCACAGCAGCGCGCGCTGCTTCTCGTCGAGCTTCGCGGCCAGGATGCCTGCGCCGGCCAGCGGCTCGACCCGGTCCTGGTTGCGGGTGACGATGTCGCCGTAGGTCCGGCTCTCGAACACCGCCTCGCGGCGCTGCGCCTCGCCCAGCGATTCGAGCACCGCCCAGCCCGCGTCGTGCTCCTCGCCCAGCGCGCGCAGCCCTTTCCTCTGCCCTTTCGCCACCGTCGCCGGGTTGGCGCCGAAAAAGCTCGGCGTATCCACCGCCATCCGGTCGCCGGCGAGCGTGAAGTTGAGCGACAGGTGGTGCCCCTCGAAGCGCCAGCCCCAGCGCTGCGCGCGGTCGGGCTTGCCATAGACCGTCAGGTGGTAGCGCTCCGGATCGCGCATCCAGCCGAAGGTCTCGATCTCGCGCAGCACCAGCTCGAGCTCGATGATGTTCACCGCCTTGCGATAGCCGGAAGCGGACAGCGCGAGGCGCAGCAGGCCGTGCACCGCCTGCCGGCCGGCGGGGTCGAGCTCTTTCAGCGCGATGCCGTTGCGGCTGCGCGGCGTGTAGTGCCAGTCGGTGCGGTCGCGGTCGTCGAACGTCCGCTGGGCCTGCGCGCGGCTTTTCTCCGGCAGCGCGGCGAGCAGGCGCTCGACCGCGTCGCGCATCTTCGCCGCGACGGGCGCGGACGGGTGGCTCCTGTCCTGCGCCGCCGCACCGGCCGCCAGCAACAGCAGCAGCAGAAACGAAAGCGTGGCGCGCATGTCCGAACTCCGGCCGAAAATGGGAACAGGGGAAGGATACTGGCCGCGGCGGGCGCCCACAACAACCTGCGCCACTACGGCACGGCAGCGCTGATATCGGCAACACGCCGGAACGGCGCGGACAGTGGGCGGTGTCCCGTGCATCGGCACGCGACAAAAGCGCCGAAAACGGGCAAACTGCGCGCTATTTCAACGGGTCACAAACCGGAGGTCGCCATGAGCGGACGCAATCAGACGGGTCATAACCAGATGCTGAGGAGAAGGCGCCTGAAGCGGGTCGCCGACAAGCGCCGGGCCAGCGCGGCCAAGCGCGCGAAGAAGCTCAGGAACCAGAAGAGCAAGTGACGGGTGACGAGTGTCGAGTGATGAGACTCCCACGGTGCGGGACAATTCCTCATCCCTCCTCATCCCTCATTTGAGCGCTCGATAGAGAAACGGCAGGCTGACGTCCATCCGGTAATCGATGTCGGAGTGGTTGTCGTCGAACTCCTCGTAGGCGTGGCGGATGCCGGCGGCGGCGAGACGTTTCGACAGGATGCGCGAGCCATAGTGGATGTTGTACTGGTCGCGCCAGCCGCAGTCGATGTAAATCCCGCGCAGTGACTTGAGATGGGCGCGATGGCGCGCGACCAGGTTGACCGGGTCGTGCCGGCGCCAGCGCCGCCAGCGCTCCGGGATCAGCTCGCCCGTCTCCATGTTGAACGGCACCCGGAAGCCGTTCGGCGCGCGGGGATCGGGATCGTAGGTCGCCGCCATGCACAGGTTCATGATGCAGTGGCCTTCCGGGCCGGTGATCTTCTCCTTCTTCCACACGTGATTCAGGAAGCGCCGGATGCGGCCGTCATCCAGACCCGCGGAAAGGCCCTTGCGGCCGGACTCGCGGCGCGCGTCGTAGCTCCCCTCCCGGCGCGCGGGCACGCGGTGCTTCTGCAGCTCGTTCAGCGTGTTCGGCCAGTCGCACCGGTAGACGTAGTCGAAATACGCGTCGCCGGAGTGGCTGGCGACCGCACCCCAGTACTTCGAGTACCGCATGCCGTGGAGGATGACGCCGTAGCCGCCCGACGACTTGCCGAAGCAGCCGCGGTGGCGGCGGTCCGCCAGCGTGCGGAACTCGCCGTCCACGAACGGGATGATCTCGCGCGTGAGGTAGTCGGCGTAGCGGCCGATGGCGGACGAGTTCACGTACTGGTTGCCGCCGAGCGCCGTAAAGCAGTCCGGGAACACCAGGATGACCGGCCCCATCCTGCCCTCGCGGATCAGCCGCGCCGCGCGCTCCGGCACGTTGTCGCCGAACGGCTTCCAGCCCGTGTGCGACAGGCCCGAACCGGTGAAGCCGACCAGGTCGTACAGCACCGGGAAGCCGTGCCTGGCCGCGTGATCGTACTGCGGCGGCAGCCACACCGCGACCTTGCGCACGTGCGGGTCGCCGAGCGGATTGCCCTTCAGGATCTTCGATTCGTGCTCCAGCACGAGCAGCGTGCCGGCGGCGCCTTGGGAACGTTTCAGCATGCGAGCTTTCCGAGGGTCGGGTGTCGG
>CAYSRR010000247.1:810-4745 GCA_964433375.1 uncultured Streptomycetaceae bacterium | reverse complement strand
CCTCCTCAACCTCGTCGCCGGGCTGGACGTTCCCGACGCGGGCAGCGTGACGCTCGACGGCACGGACCTGGCGACGCTGGACGACGCCGGCCGCACCCGTCTGCGCCGGGACCGCATCGGCTTCGTGTTCCAGGCCTTCCACCTGCTGCCCCACCTCACCGTGGCGCAGAACGTGATGCTGCCGCTCGCGCTCACCGGGATGCCGCAGGACCAGGCTGCCGGGCGCGCAGGCGAGATGCTCGCCGCGGTCGCGCTGTCGGCGGCGTCCTCCGTTTACCCGCGCGAGCTCTCCGGCGGCGAAATGCAGCGCGTGGCGATCGCGCGAGCGCTGGCGCACCGGCCGCTGCTGCTGCTCGCCGACGAGCCGACCGGCAACCTCGACGCCGAATCGGCGGCACAGGTGATCCGCCTGCTGCGCGAGCAGGTGAAGCGCGAGTCCGGCGCCGGCATCCTCGTCACGCACTCCGCGGCCGCGGCGGCGAGCGCCGACCGCATTCTGGTTCTCACGCCGGACGGACTTCGCCCACGGGCGTAAGGACGGCTCGTGACCCGTGACTCGCGACCCGTGACTGGAAGCCGGTTCCTGCTCTTCCACGCGCTGGTGCTGGGCCCGCTGCGCGAGCATCCGGGGCGCAGCCTGCTCGCGGTGCTCGCCATCGCGCTGGGCGTTGCACTGGGCGTGGCCGTCCACTTGGTCAACGCGAGCGCGGTCGGCGAATTCGGGCTGGCCGCCCGCCACCTCGCCGGCGAAGCGGACCTGGTCGTGCGCGGCCCGCGCGCGGGCTTCGACGAGGCGCTCTACCCGTCCATCGCGCGCCATCCCCGGGTCGAGGCGGCCAACCCGGCGGTGGAACTCGAAGTGCCGCTCGCCGGCCGCAACGCCAGCCTGAAAATCGTCGGGTTCGACCCGCTGCGCGCGGCGCAAGTGCAACCGTCCCTGCTGCCCGAGCGCGCCGGCCTGACGCTCGACCTGTTCGACGCGGAATCCGTGCTGCTCTCCCCGTCCGCCGCGGAATGGCTGGGACTGAAGACCGGCGATACGCTGACGATACAGGTCGGCACGCGCGCGGTCCCGTTGAAAATCGCCGGCCTGCTGCCGCAAGCCGCCTATCGCCAGCGCCTCGCGGTCATGGACATTGCCGCCGCCCAATGGCGGCTCGAGCGGCTCGGGCGCCTGAACCGCATCGATCTGCGCCTGAAACCGGGCACCGATGTCGGAGCCTTCCGCCGCGAATTGCAGGCCGCCCTGCCCCACGGCGTGCAGGCTGTGACCCCCGCGACGGAGGGCGAACGCGGCGCCAACCTCACGCAAGCCTACCGCCTGAACCTCGACATGCTGGCGCTGGTTGCGCTGTTCACCGGCGCGTTCCTGGTGTTCTCCTCGCAGGTGCTGGCCCTGCTGCGGCGGCGCACGCAGTTCGCGCTCCTGCGCACGATCGGGGTGACGCGCGGCGCGCTGGGCCTGCGATTGCTCGCCGAAGGCGCGGCCATCGGCATCATCGGCGCGGCGCTGGGCGTGCTCGCGGGTTACGCGCTCGCGCACTACGCGCTCGCCGTGGTGGGCGCCGACCTCGGCGCGGGCTACTTCCGCGGGCTGACGGCCAGCCTCGACGCCCAGCCGCGGGTGCTGGCTTTCTTTTTCACGCTTGGCGTCGCGTTCGCCCTGCTGGGCGCCGCCGCGCCCGCCTGGGAAGCGGCCCATCGCCCGCCGGCCCGCGCGCTGCGCGCCGGCGACGAGGAAGAAAGCCTGAAAGGCCTGAACACGCCGTGGTGGGGCATTGCCGCCATCGTGACGGGCATGCTGCTTGCGCAAGCGCCGGCCATAGGCGGCCTGCCCGTCGCGGGCTACCTGGCGATCGGGCTGATCCTGCTGGGCGCCGTGCTGGTCATGCCGCGGCTCGCCAGCGCCTGCCTCGGCCGCCTGCGACTGCCCGCGCGCGCGCCGTTCGCCATCGCTGTCGCGCAGCTGCAGGCCACACCGCGCCAGGCCGCGATCAGCATCGCGGCCATCGTCACGAGCTTCAGCCTCATGGTCTCGATGCTGATCATGGTGAGCTCGTTCCGGGCCTCGCTCGAATCCTGGCTCGAGCGCATGCTGCCCGCGGACCTTTACCTGCGCGCGGCGCGCTATGGCGAAACCGCGTTCCTCACGCCCGATGAGCAGGCGCGCATCGCGTCGACCCCCGGCATCGCGCGCGCAGAGTTCGTTCGCACCCAGAACCTGCTGCTCTCCCCCGATCGCCCCCCGCTCACCCTGCTTGCGGGACCGGTCGAGGCCGATGCTCCCGGCCGGATACTGCCGCTGACCAGCGCGTCTTATACGCCGCGGCCGGGAGAGCCTCCGCCGGTATGGGTGTCCGAAGTCGCCGCGGACTTCTACGGCTGGTGGCCCGGCGATCAGGTGCAACTGCCCATAGGCGGTGCAACGGGTAACCCGCCCACGCTCTATACCGTGGCGGGCGTGTGGCGCGATTACGCGCGCCAGAACGGCGCCGTCGCCATGAACCGCGGCCTCTATCGCAAGATGACCGGCGATACGCTCGCGAACGATGCCGCGCTCTGGCTCGCGGAGGGCGCGACACCGGACGGCGTGCAGCGCGCGCTGCGCGAGCGGCTGCCGGACGCCCACTTCGAGACCGCTACCACGCGCGAACTGAGAACGATTTCGCTTGCGACCTTCGACCGCACTTTCGCCATCACCTATGCCCTCGAAATCGCGGCGGTGGTGATCGGCCTCTTCGGCGTCAGCGTGTCGTTCGGCGCGCAGGCGCTCGCACGCCGGCGCGAGTTCGGCGTGCTGCGGCACATCGGCATGTCGCGCCGCGAGATCGGCGCCATGCTCGCCTGCGAAGGCGGCCTGGTCGCCCTGCTCGGCACCGCCTTCGGGCTCGCGGTGGGATGGGGCGTGGGCCTGATCCTGGTCCACGTGGTCAACCGGCAGTCCTTCCACTGGAGCATGGAGCTGCACATGCCCTGGCTGCCGCTCGCGGGCCTGGCCGCGCTCGTCGTCGCGGCCGCCGTCGCAACCGCCGTCTGGAGCGGGCGCGCGGCGATGGGACCGGACGTTGTTCGCGCGGTGCGCGAGGACTGGTAACAAAAACATTAGCCGCCGATGAACGCCGATCGAGAAAAACGCAGAACACTGGTCTGGCTGGCCAGCTTGTTCGCGCCGTCACCGGCTTTGGCTCGAATCACGAATCACGAACCCCCTCCCAACCCTCCCCCTTCCCAAGGGGGAGGGATAGGGTGGGGGTCACAAATCACGCCGTTCGCCCCGGTCGTCCCGGGCTACAAGCTGCAATTCCCCCGCGACGAGGGCAGCCACCCGGATTTCCGGATCGAATGGTGGTACGTCACCGGCTGGCTCGAGGATGCCGGGAAACCCCTCGGCTTCCAGGTGACGTTCTTCCGCGCGCGGCCCGAACTGAAGCACGACAATCCGAGCCGCTTCGCGCCGCGCCAGGTATTGATCGCCCACGCCGCCCTGTCCGATCCCGTGCACGGCCGGCTCATACACGAAGAGCGGGCGGCGCGCGCGGGCTTCGGCCTGGCGGATGCGGCCAGTGACCGCACCCACGTCTGGATCGACGGATGGCGACTGGCGCAAACCGGCGCTTCCTATCGGGCGCAGATTGCGGCGCGGGATTTTTCGCTCGACCTGACGTTCGCCGCGACCCAGCCGCCATTGCTGCAGGGAGACAACGGGTTCAGCCGCAAGGGACCCGCGCCCGAATCGGCCAGCTATTACTATAGCCTGCCCCACCTCAAGGTCAGCGGGGCCGTGACCCGCGCGGGCAGGCCGCGCCAGGTCAGCGGCTCGGCCTGGCTCGACCACGAATGGTCGTCGCAACTCATGGAGGAAGACGCCGCGGGTTGGGACTGGATCGGCGTCAACCTCGACGGGGGCGGCGCCCTGATGGCTTTCCGCATGCGCG
>CAYSRR010000247.1:0-800 GCA_964433375.1 uncultured Streptomycetaceae bacterium | reverse complement strand
ATGGGCCGGCGGCGCGCTGCGCCATCCCGATGGCCGCATCGAGACGCTCGCACCGGAAGACGTGAGGTTCACTCCCGGCCGCATATGGCGCTCGCCGCGCACGGGGGCGGCCTACCCGGTGACATGGCTCGTGAGGGCGGGCGGCCGCGAGTTCACGATCGAGCCGCTCTTCGACGACCAGGAGCACGACACCCGTACCTCGACCGGCACAATCTACTGGGAAGGCGCTGTCCGTGCGTTGAGCGGCGGCAAGCCGGCGGGACTGGGCTATCTGGAACTCACCGGCTACTGGCGCCGCCTGAACCTCTGAAATCCGCGGTCAGGTATCGCGTTTCGGGTGCGCCGCACGCGGCGATCCGCGCGCGTTGAGCGGCGGAACGTCGGTTTCCTGCGCGCGCAGCCAGCCGAGCCCGCCGGGGTCTCACGGGCTGGCATCAGTTGAGCGTGCGCCGCGCCTCCGCCGCCGGCGCCTGCGGCTCACTGCCCTTATACAAGCGCAGGTCCAGGCCCCATTCCGCCTTGGCCACGGCCTCGCGCAGCAGGCGCACGAGGATGTGCAACAGCTTCGCGTCGAGCGTCATGTCGATGCCCTGCCCATTCTGCGGGTGCAGCCTGATGATATGCATGCCGTTCTCACGCCTGCTGCCCTTCGCCGTCGCCAGCAGCACCGGCGCCTCGCCCAGCGGCAGGCGCGGCGCGCCCTGGAACTTCGTCTTGAAATCGCCCTGCTGCGCGTAGCCCTCGTGCCGGATCTCGAGGACGTTGCGGCGCGCCTCCTCGTCGAACTGCTGCCGCACCGC
>CAYSRR010000246.1:0-4746 GCA_964433375.1 uncultured Streptomycetaceae bacterium | reverse complement strand
TGATCCAGTTGTGGGTGCCGGACACGCGCTCGAAGCGCTTCGCGGCCGAGTGCAAGCGCCAATGCAAGATCGTGAACGCGAGTCCGTCCGAGGCCGACGATCTCGCATTTATCGAGCGCGTCGCCGACTGGGATGAAGATGCGCCGAGGTGACCTGGTCACGGTCGTCGTGCCTGGGGATTACGGCAAACCGCGTCCGGCGCTCGTCATCCAGTCCGACCTGTTCGATACGCTGTCGAGCGTGACATTGTGCCTGATCACTGGCACCTTGCTTGATGCACTGGTGTTCCGGATCACTGTCGACCCGTCGCCCGGAAACGGACTTCAGCGGGTTTCGCAGATCGAGGTAGACAAGATCATGACGGTCAGGCGCGACCGCGTCGGTCGCGTCATCGGCCGGCTCGACGACGCCACGATGCTCAAGGTCAACCGCTCCCTCGCGGTCTTTGTCGGCATTGCCTGAGCGAGTGACGAGCCTTCCGCGCTGACGAGGTGTCTGCCTGTTTTCGCCTTCCGTCTTCAGGCGCCCCCTCTGCCGCCAATCGTCACAACCTTTGATCCAGGTCAGTACCTCGGTGGCCTCGCCCGGGGTATAAAGGAACCGCACTGCGTGCAGTGAGGCTTGCCCGGCATCAAACCCGGGCATTCCGGGGCGCAGGGCACCGGCCGGGGCCTATCCCCTCCGGCTTGGAAGACAGCCTTCTCTTCGGGGGCTGACGCGATGCCGACCGGGGCTTGGAGCACCGGTACCCCTTGCGGGTCCAAGCGGCGATGCGTGCAGTATGGCGCCGGGGGCTTACGAGGCTTCCGGCGCTTTCTTTTTGTGCTCCGCGCAATTCGTGAAAAGTGAACCGTGAATCGGGCTGGTCTTGCCGGTGTTTCGTTTCACGTTTCACGATTGACGATTCACGTAAAGCCGTCGCCCATCACTCGTCACTGGTGGTAAAGTCCGCATCCGTCAGGGGTTTCAGGCCATCTTTTCGCCTTCCGCCTTGGGGTCTGAGCTCCCGTCACCCGTATCTCGTCACCTCCATGCCCCTACTGACTCTCGCCGACGCCCAACTTGCCTATGGTGAGCTGCCGCTGCTCGATCGCGCGTCGTTCGCGATGGAGGCGGGCGAGCGCATCGGGCTGATCGGCCGCAACGGCACCGGCAAGTCCTCGCTGCTCGCCGTCATCGCCGGCAGGGCTGCGCTCGACGACGGCGAGCTGCGCCGGCGCGACGGCCTCGCCGTGGTGCTGGTGGAGCAGGAGCCGCAGTTGCCGCACGCGCCGACGCTGCACGCGAGCCTGCTGTTGCGCGGCCACATCCCGGCGATCGGTGATGAGCGCGAGCGCTGGCGCGTGGAGGCGCGGCTCTCCGAGTACCTGCACCGCTTCGAGGTGGACGAGAACCTCGATCCCGCGGCCGCCTCGGGCGGGGAGACCAAGCGCGCGGCGCTGGCGCTCGCGTTCGCGCTCCAGCCCGAGCTGCTGCTGCTCGACGAGCCGACCAACCACCTCGATATCGACGGTATCGCCCGGCTCGAAACTCTGCTCATGAAGCAGCCCACCGCGATCGTCATCACCCACGACCGCGCCTTCCTCGACCGCTTCGCCACGCGCATCGTCGAGCTCGACCGCGGGCTGCTGCGCGGCTACCCCGGCAACTACACCGACTTCGAGCGCCGCAAGGAAGGCGAGCTCGCCGCCGAGGCGGTGGCGCGGCGCAAGTTCGACAAGTTCTGGCGCGAGGAGGAGGCGTGGATACGCCGCGGCATCGAGGCGCGACGCACGAGGAACGAGGGCCGTGTCACGCGCCTGATGCGCCTGCGGGAAGAGCGCGCCGCGCGGCGCGAGCGCGTCGGCAACGTCAGGCTCGCCATCGGCTCGGGCCAGCGCTCGGGCAAGCTGGTGGCGGAGCTGGCCGGCGTCTCGAAAAGTTACGGCGACAAACCCTCAGTTAAACCTGTGGTGAAAGACCTCGACCTCATCATCAGCCGCGGCGACCGCCTGGGCCTGATCGGCCCGAACGGCGCGGGCAAGACCACGCTGATCCGCCTGATCCTCGGCACGCTCGCGCCCGACGCCGGCACGGTGCGCCTCGGCACCAACGTGCAGCCCGCGTACTTCGACCAGATGCGCGAGGCGCTGGACCCGGACAAGACGGTGGCCGAGACCATCAGCCCGGGCTCGGAGTGGGTCGAGGTGAACGGCGTGAAGAAGCACGTCATGAGCTACCTCGGCGACTTCCTGTTTCCGCCGCGGCGCGCGACCTCGCCGGTGCGCCGGCTCTCCGGCGGCGAGAGGAACCGCCTGCTGCTCGCGCGCCTGTTCGCGAAGCCCGCCAACGTGCTGGTGCTGGACGAGCCGACCAACGACCTCGACATCGAGTCCCTCGAATTGCTGGAGCAGGCGCTGCAGGACTACGACGGCACGCTGCTGCTCGTCTCCCACGACCGCGCCTTTCTCGACAACGTCGTCACCCAGACCCTCGCGGCCGAGGGCGGCGGCCGCTGGCGCGAGTACGCCGGGGGATACACGGATTGGCTCCGCCAATCGGGAGACAAGGCACAAGGTACAAGTCACAAGGCAAAAGGTTCAGACGCTTCTTCCAGCGAAGCTGAGGGTCATCCTTCATCCTTCATCCCTCATCCTTCAGGTGGCGCTGCGCGCCCGACCCCGCGCGTGAAGATGAACAACAGGGAAACGCGCGAACTCGCGGCGCTGCCCGGCGAGATTTCCGCGCTGGAAGGCGAGCAGCAGTCGCTCGCCGCGCGCATGTCCGCGCCGGAGTACTTCAGGCAGCCCGCCGACATCCTCCGCGCCGACCAGGCCCGCGCCGCGGAGATCGAGCGGTCGCTCATGGAAAAACTGGAGCGCTGGGAGGCGCTGGAAGCGAAGGCCAGGGCGGCGTCGTCGTAGCGAATCGGCCGTTCCGCGACGGGTCGCGAAGGAAAGCACACTACGGGTCGCCAAGGACGCTAGGTAGTTAATACGGATCGCGAAGGGCGCGAAGGCAGTTAATACAGGTCGCCAAGGACGCGAAGGTCGCCAGGAAAACGGGTCGCGAAGGACGCCAAGGCAGTTAATACGGATCGCCAAGGACGCTGAGGACGCAAAGGACAGCTATCGAAAACCGAACCAAGCTGGTGTCCTTTCTTTGATGAATATTTACTTCGCGGCCTTAGCGTCCTTGGCGACCCGTTGTGAGTTTTCCTTCGAGTCCTTGGCGCCCTTCGCGATCCGTATTTCATCGCGGCCTTGGCGACCCGTGGTGAGCTTTCCTTCGAGTCCTTCGTGCCGCGCTAAGCCCATATTTTTCTTGCTAAATCCGCCCTGAAGCCTCATACTTCCACCTCGCTTTCGCCGGCAATCCGCGAGGCGATGCGGGCGGCGTCCGGCTTCATCCAGTTTCCCTCGATGCCGCGCCCCTCCCGGGCGCGAGTCAACGGGGATTCACCGGCGGCACATCATCGCGGGGCCGTTTCGGTCCCGCCAGGAAGGTTTTTGCACATGGCAAAAGAAGAGACGATCGAAATGCAGGGCGTCATCGACGAGGTGATGCGCAACGCGGTGTTCCGGGTGACGCTCGACAACGGCGTGGCGATCACCGCCCACGTCAACGGCAAGATGCGCCAGCGCCGCATTCGCTGCCTCACCGGCGACCGCGTCACGGTGGAGATGTCCCCGTACGACCTGACGAAGGGGCGGATCAATTTCCGGCACAAGGACGTCAACACCCCGCCGCCGATGGCGCCGCGGCCGGGCTACATGCGGCGCAGATAGCCCGTCGTCCTGCCCGAAAAAAGCCCTGCCGAAGCAGGGCTTTTTGATTTGTCCCGGGTCCCGGATCCCGAGTCACAAGTTTCAAGCTGCAAGATTCAAGATTTTCTTGCTACTTGTATCTTGTAACTTGTATTTTGTTTCCAGGAATTCAAATGCCTTCCAGCAAGCCCCAGAAAACCGTCTCCTGGTTCCCCGACGGCAAGACGCCCAACGTCGCCGATTCGCTCGAACGCGACCACAAGGACATCACGCTGCACCGCCTCGCCTACAAGGGGCCCCCGGCGGACGTGTGGGGCGCGCTGTCGGCTTCGCACGCGTACTGCGTCGGCTCGACGCGCCAGGAAATTCCCGCGGAGTTCCAGGTCAATGACGCGCTGCTCGCGCGCTGCCCCGATCTCCTCGCCGTGTCCACGACCGGCGCCGGCTACGACACGGTGGACGTGCCGGCGTGCACGGCGGCGGGGGTGCTGGTGGTGAACCAGACCGGCGGCAACGCCGACGCCGTGGCCGAGCACGCCGTCTGCATGATGCTCGCGCTCACCAAGAACATCCCGCAGACCGACAAGGCGGTGCGCGCCGGCACCAGCGTGCCGCGCGAGCAGTTCAAGGGCCGGGACGCGCGCGGGCGCACGGTGGGGATCGTCGGCTGCGGCAACGTCGGCAGCCGCCTCGCGCGCATCTGCGGCCTGGGGCTGCAGATGAAGGTGCTGGCGTGCGACCCTTATCTCACGGCGGAGCAGATACGGGAGCGCGGCGCGACCAAGGTCGACTTGCCGACGCTGCTCAGGGAGTCGCGCTTCGTCTCGCTGCATTGCCCGTACAACGGCGAAACGAAGGACATGATCGGCGCGAAAGAGCTCGCCATGATGGAGAAGGGCTCGTACCTCGTCACCACCGCGCGCGGCGGCATCGTCAACGAGGACGCGCTGGCGGCGGCGCTCGACTCCGGCCACCTTGCCGGGGCGGGGGTGGACGTGTG
>CAYSRR010000245.1:0-4771 GCA_964433375.1 uncultured Streptomycetaceae bacterium | reverse complement strand
GCCACTGGACGACGGCGCCGGCGATGAAGACGCTGCCCTCGAGCGCGTACTCGCGGGCAGCGCCGGTCCGGCACGCCGCGGTCGTCAGCAGCTTGGCGCGCGAGCGGATCGGCTTCCCGCCGGTATGCATCAGCATGAAGCACCCGGTACCGTAGGTGTTCTTGACCATGCCCGGGGTGACGCAGCGCTGGCCGAACAGCGCCGCCTGCTGGTCGCCGGCGATGCCGGCAATGGGTATGCGCGCCGCAAACAGCCCGTCCGCCGTGCTGGCGACGACGCCGCTCGAGGCGACGACCTTGGGCAGCATGCCCGCCGGGATCCCGAGCATGTCGAGCAGTTCCCCGTCCCACGCGCCGGCATGAATGTCGTAGAGCAGCGTGCGCGAGGCGTTGCTGTCGTCGGTGACGTGAGCGGCGCCGCCCGAGAGCTTCCAGACGAGCCAGGCGTCCACGGTGCCGAACAGGAGCTCCCCCGCCTCGGCCCGGCGGCGCGCGCCCGGCACGTTGTCGAGTATCCACGCCAGCTTGGTGCCGGAGAAATAGGCGTCCAGCACCAGCCCCGTCTTTTCCGTCACGCGCGGCTCGAGGCCGCGCGCCTTCAGCGCGTCGCACGCCGCGGCCGTGCGGCGGTCCTGCCACACGATGGCGTTGCAGACCGGTTCCCCGGGGGCGCGGTCCCAGACGAGGGTGGTCTCGCGCTGGTTGGTGATGCCGACCGCCGCGACGTCCCCCGCCCGCAGCCCGGCGCGCGCGATCGCCTCGCCCGCCACCGCGACCTGGGTCGCCCAGATCTCCCCGGCGTCGTGCTCGACCCAGCCCGGCCGCGGGAAGACCTGGGTGAACTCCTTCTGCGCCGCCGCCCGGATGGCGCCCGTCGCGTCGAACACGATCGCGCGCGAGCTGGTGGTGCCCTGATCCAGTGCGAGTATCGCTTTCATGCGGTCCTTGCCTTCCTGCGGGTAAATCGGCCCTTACGCAACAGCCCTTTATTGTGCCCGCCAATACCGTTAGAATCTTCCCAGCCTTGCAGGTTAACCTGCCTTGCGGGTTGATCTAGGAGTCCGGGGGGATTCTGGGGAGAAAGTGAATGGCTTTTTACGCGTTTTACGTCGTAGCGCTGATCATACTGATCCTGCACTTCACCGGCTGGCTCAAGCGCAACAATCTCGAGTGGCTGGTCCTGGTGCTGGCCGTGGCGACGTTCCCCGCGGTCATCTTCCTCTAGTCCTCCGCCAGCTCGCATTGAGCGGCGCATCGCGTCCGCTCCAATACGAGCAATTAAACCGGGCCGCAGGCTCCGGCTTTAATCCTACTTGGCCAGCAGCCCGGCCCCCGTCAGCAACAGCAGCACCGCCATCAGCCGGGAAAAGGTTTCCGGGCTGATCCGCTTGTCGAGGCGCTCGCCGACCCAGGTACCGGCGGCCATCAGCGGCAACAGCAGCACGAACAACAGCAGCACGTCGGCGGTGTACTGCCCGGTCGCGCCGTAGCCGATGATGCGGGCGATCATCTCGGCAAGCCACAGCACCGCGACGGTGGCGCGAAACCCCGCCCGCCCGACCCCGCGCATGTGCAGGTAAATCACCACCAGCGTGCCCCCGCCGCCGCCGAACAGCGTGTCGATGGCCGCGCCGATGAAGGCGATCGGCGCCGCCCACCTCGGCGAACAACTGAACTCCGGCAGCCCGACGGTATGCGCGGCCAGCATGTAGAGCGAATACGCGACCAGGAAGCCGCCGAGCAGCAGCAGCAACAGCCGGTTGTCGAAATAGGCGAAGAGCAGGACGCCGGCCGCGACCCCCGCCAGCGTGGGCGCGAGCAGGCGCTTCAGCTCGTCCTTCGCCACCTCGCCCCAGTCGCGCACGCTGAGAAACGCGAACAGGCACAGCACCAGCAGGCCGAACATCGCGATCGCCGTGTGTACCGGCATCACGAACGCGAGCAGCGGGATGCCGACCATGCCGGCGCCGAACCCCGACACGCCGCGCACGACGAACGCGCCGAACACGATGCACGCCGACATCGCCACCTGGAACGCCGTGAACCCGAAATCCCCCATCATGACCGGCCGTCAACGATCGCCGGTCATCGCGGAACGCGGCGCGCGAGCATCAGCAGCGCCAGCGCCGCCACGCCGCAGACCACCATCAGGCCGAAGGACAGGCTGTAGGAGGCCGTCGCCCCGTAAACCAGCGTAAAAAGGGGCGGCCCGACCATGACGCCGCCGAAGATGAAGAACGAGGTGCCGCCGGCGACCAGGCTGATCATGCCGGGAGGCGAGAGACGCGCGCATTCGGCGTGGACGATGCCGTTCCAGCCGAGGCTGCTCGCGCCGAGGAGCAGGAACAGGAGATAGACCAGCGGCTTCGGCCAGGTCGCGTCGAGCGCGACCAGCGCAACTGAGCTGGCGATCATGATCGCGCAGATGATGATCAGCACGGCGAGGCCGCTCTTCAGGCGGTCGGCCAGCCAGCCCCAGGGGATGCGCGAGATCGAGCCGCCGACCTGCGTCACCGACAGCATGATGCCGGCCTCGACCAGCCCGTAGCCGCCCTCGGCGACGAGGTAGATCACCGTGAAGGAGAGCAGGATGCGCTGGACGCCGGAGAACAGCACCGCGGCGAGCGAAACCCAGCGCAGCGACGGCTGGCGCCAGACCAGCGGCACGCCGCCGAACGGCGCGCTGCGCAAGGCGCTCGCCGGCTGGCGGTCGCTGTCCCACGCGGCGCGGGCGCGCTCCGCGCAGGCGAGCGTCGCCACGGCGAGCACGGCGATCATCGCGAGCGCCCAGTGCCAGCCGACCGTCACCGCCAGCGCCGGCGCCGTCAGCGCCACGATCACGCCGCCGAACGGCACGCCGGTCTGCTTGATCGAAAACATCAGGTTGCGGCGCTCGGGCGGGGTATGGTTGGCCAGGAGGTGAGCCGCCGAAGGAGCGGCGAAGCCCATGCTCGCGCCGACGGCGACCGACCCCACGGCGATGAAGGCGACGTGCGGCAGCGCGAACAGCGCCAGGCCGGCGATGCAGAACACCATGCTCAGCTGCGTCATCAGCGCGGCGCCCCAGCGCGGCACCAGCACGCCGGCGTAGAGCGAGGCCACCGTCGCCGCGCCGAACGTCAGGCCCACGTGGTAGCCGACCAGCACCGGGTCGACGGCGAGCGACTCGGCCACCTTGGGCGCGATGGTCGGCAGCACGATGTTCGCCATCGCGACGACCGTCTGGGCGGCGGTCGTCACCATGACGACGAACCAGGCTGGAATAGGCGTCATAAGCGGAATTTACACGGGCCGCGCGTTGGGCGGCGCAGGCGGCGTCCGCTCCAACGCGCGAAGGCCGATCCGGCGCGCAGCGTCCGGCGTCGGCGTATTTTGACATGTCACGGCTGGCTTCATAGAATTTCAACCGAACCGGTCCTCCTCTCCGCCATGACCCCAATCCACGCTGGCAAGCCGCCCACCGAAGTGCGCTCCATCCCGCTGCTCTCCGACCGCGCCTACGAGCGCATCCGGCACGAGATCATCACCTGCGCCATCGCGCCCGGGACCGAGGTCTCGGAAGCGCAACTCTGCGCGCACTTCAGGCTCGGCAAGGCGCCGGTGCGGATGGCGTTGAACCGCCTGGCGCACGACGGGCTGCTGCGCGCCATCCCGCGCCGCGGCTACATGGTGAGCCCGGTGACGCTGAAGGACATCCACGACGTGTTCGAGCTGCGGCTGATGCTGGAGCCCGCCGCGGCGCGCATGGCCGCCGGCAAGGTGAACACCCAGCGGCTGCGCGCGCTCGACGAAGTGTGCCGCGCCGGCTACCAGCCCGGCGACGCAAAGAGCACCTCGCGCTTCCTCGACGCGAACAAGGCTTTCCACGTGGAAATCGCGCGCGCAGCTGGCAACACGCGGCTCGCCGAGGCGGTGGAACTGCTGCTCGACGAGATGACGCGGCTGCTGCACCTGGGACTGGGGCCGCGCAACCGCTCCCAGGAAATGCAGCGCGAGCACCGCGCGCTGGTGAAAGCGCTCGAGCGCGGCGACAGCGGCATCGCCGAGCGCATCTGCCGCGAGCAGATCGAGGCGGCGCGCGGCATGGTGCTGTCGGCGATCCTGTCGTCGAGCTCGGTGATGAACCTCGCCCTGGGAAGGAACGCGGGCGCGGAGGCTCCGCGGTGAGCGCGATCCCGCAACTGGAGCAGCTCGCCGCGCGCATCGACGCGGCGTTGAAGCTCGGCACGGACGCCATGACGCGGGAAATCCAGGCCGCGCTGCGCGAGGCCACCGCCGAGGCGGCCTGGCTGCCGGAGGAGCGCCGGCGCGCCAGCCACGAGAACTACGCGCGCCACCTGCTCTACGGCGACCCCGCGGGCCGTTTCTCCGTCCTGTCCATCGTCTGGGACCACGGCCAGAAGAGCCCGATCCACGGCCATTACTGCTGGTGCGCCGTCGGCGTCTACCAGGGACAGTTGACCGAGTCCTATTACCGCGAGAGCCCGGCGGGCGGGTTGCCGGTGCTCGTCGACACCCGGCGCCGCGATGCCGGCACGCTGAGCTTCGACCCGCCCTCCTCCGGCATCCACCGCATCGCCAACGACAGCGGCGCGACCGCGATCTCCCTGCACGTCTACGGCATCGGCAAGGAGGGCATCGCGGCGGGGGTCAATCGGATACTGGCGTGACGGGAGACTAGGGTCGAGGGTCGGGTGTCGAGGGTCGAGGGTCGAGGGTCGAGTGAACAACAGCGTTATTTGAATTCTTATTCCAAAGGCGGGCAAAGATGA
>CAYSRR010000244.1:0-4791 GCA_964433375.1 uncultured Streptomycetaceae bacterium | reverse complement strand
TTGCGCGCGGGCGAGCTCGCGCGCAACGCCTGCTGGATGCCGCTGAAGTAATGGCTGAACTGCCGGAATCCCAGCGTCAGGTACAACAGCGCGACGTTCCACAGCCAGGCAGCGAGCAGGCTCACCTCGTACAGCAAGCCGTAAACCGCCGCGGCCGCCGCGAGGACCGGCAATACCGCCAGCAGCCACGCGATCGCGCCGTGCAGGCGCTCGCCGCCGTTCAACCAGCCCTCCAGGGCCCGCGCGTAGCGGGTCATGCCGGGATACGCGGGATTGCCCTGGCGCAGGGGCCCCGCCTGCTCCAGCAGCAAAGCCGCCAACAAGGACAGGAACGTCATGAAACGCGGCCGGTCACCGCTGCGGGTAGCGGATGCCGGTGATCTCGACTTCCGCGTCGCCGGCCGGGCGGCGCCAGATCACCGTGTCCCCGACTTTCGCCCCGATCATCGCTTTCGCCAGCGGCGACGCCCAGCTCACCTTGCCTTCGGCGATGTCGGCCTCGTCATCGCCCACGATCGTGAAGCGGTGCGCCTTGCCATCCTCGTCGAGTATCCGCACCTCGGCGCCGAAATGCACCTCGTCCCGCGGCTGGCCGGCCGGGTCCACGACCATCGCGCGCTCGAGCTGGGCAACCAGGTAGCGCTGGTCGCGCTCGACCTCGCGCCGTTTCTGCCTGGCGGCCGAATCGTCCTCCGATTGCGCCGCCAGCCGCTCATGCAGCGCCTGCAGCTCCCTGGCCCGCGCCTGCAACTGCTCGTGGCCGTGCGGCGTCACGTAATTGACGTGCGCGGGCACCGGTCGCTCGGGCAGTTCGCCCGCGACCAGATCGTCGTCGCTTTCCTTGGTGAAAGCCCGGCTCATGAACGCACCTGCACAGGGGGAATGACTACTTTATACCGAGAGATGCCGTGGCAGGCAACCGGAGTCAGTAGCCGAGAAACGCCAGCAGGTCGTCCTTGCGATCCAGGGTGTCCTTGTAGCCGAGCTGGATCAGCGCCCGGCAGTAGGATTTCTCGAACAGCAGGTAGGAGAGCAGGTTGGAACCCCTGCGCCGCAGCGCGCCGTAGAGCAGGAAACGGATCGCCGGCGGCAGCTCGTGCCTGAAGTCCATGGCGAGGAGCTCGAGTTCCACGCTGGGAGACACCAGGCGGAAATCCACCTGCCGCATCGGCACCGGGTTGCTGGCCAGGGTCTCCGGCGGCATCATGGCCAGGGTACGGTTGATGCGCTGCAGCCGTTCCAGGTCCACTTCGAGGCTGTCGAGGAATATCGAGTTCAGGCAATGGCCGGCGATCTGCGAGAACGAGGGATAGCCTTCGGTCTTGCTGCGCTCCGGATGCGGGCTGAGCTGGCGGCCCACGCCGATGATCAGCAGCCGGTCCGCGCCCAGGTGCAGGGCCGGGCTGACCGGCGCGATCTGACGCATCGAGCCGTCGCCGAAATACTCGCGGTTGATGTGAACCGCCGGAAAAACGAAAGGCAGCGCGGAGGACGCCAGCAGGTGCTCGGGGGCGATCGGCATGGGAATGCCGAGGCGGCGCGCGCGGCTCCACGGCTGCAGGCCGGGCGCGCCCTGGTAGAACGTGACCGATTGCCCCGAGCCGTAGCCGGAGCAGGTGACGCTCACCGCGGCCAGGTCGCCCGCGTCGATCGCGGACTGGATCGTGGAAAAATCGAGCCGGTTGCGCAGCAGTTCCTTCAGCGGCGAGTTGTCGAGCAGCGAAACCGTCGTCCGGCGGCCGAGCCCCCCGCCGGCGAGGAGCGCCGTGAACCATTGCAGGCTGTTGCGAAACACGCCGACCGGGTCGGCGCGGTAGACGTGGTGGGCGCGGAAATTCTTCCACACCGCCATCAGCATCCGCACGCCGCGCCTGAAATTGCTGCCGTTGGCGGCAAGCACCGCGGCATTGACCGCGCCGGCGGACGTGCCGCAGATGATCGGGAAAGGGTTGCGCACGTCCTGCGGCACGAGTTCCGAAATGGCGCGAAGCACGCCGACCTGGTAGGCCGCGCGCGCGCCGCCGCCGGTCAGCACCAGGCCGATCCTGTGCCGCCCGTCCTTCATCCGCGCAACATCCGGCAAAGGTTGTAGAGCATGCCCGCGGTCGCGCCCCAGATGTAACGCCCCTCGTAGGGCACCGCCATGTAATGGCGATGACGCCCGCGCAGGCGGTATTCCCGGCGCTGGTAGCCGGCGGGGTCGAGAAAATGCTCGAGCGGCGCCTCGAACACATCCGCCACCTCGAACGGGTCCGGCTTCAGCGTGAACGGCGGCTCGATCCATCCCACCACCGGCGCGATGCGGAAGCCGGACGGAATCTCGTAGTCCGGCAGCCGGCCCAGCAGCGACACCCGCGTGCGCGGGATGCCGATCTCTTCCTCGGTTTCGCGCAGCGCCGTCTCTTCCCGGCCGGCGTCGGCCGCCTCCACGCGCCCGCCGGGAAAGCTGATCTGGCCGGCATGGTCCTCGAGATGCGGCGTGCGCTGGGTGAACAGCACCTGCACGCGACCGGCGCGGTTCACGAGCGGCACCAGCACGGCGGCCTCGGTCACGCGGGCGCCTTCGGCCAGGGCGATGACGTGCAGGTCGTGCAGGTCGGGCGGGGGCGCCGGACGCGCCAATCCCTCGGCGATACGTTCCCGTGTCAGCGGGAATAAACCGTGCCGCGCCTGTGTTTGCCGGGAGTGAACCACGCTGTTAATTTGTAATTGAGGTCGGCAATGCCAACGCCCTGTTGTTTCAGGGAATTCTACTCGCGGGCGGCGGGCGGCGCATCCGCCGGCGTCGAGGCGGGTAGAATTCCAGCGCCGCCCGATCGCCGTCAACCACCCGAAGAGGAGTCCCCGATGAAGATCCGCAGCCTCGTCCTGGCAGCCGGCCTCGCGCTGGCGAGCAGCACCGCTTACGCCTTTCACTGTCCCGCCGACATGAAGAAGATCGACGCCGCGATGGCGAAGAACCCGAAGCTGTCCGCCGCGCAGATCGCGGACGTCAAGAAATACCGCGCCGAAGGCGAAGCCCTGCACAAGGCGGGCAAGCACCAGGATTCGGTGGACACGCTCGCCAAGGCGATGAAGATACTCGACGTGAAGTAGACGCTCCCCCACGAAAAATCCCCGCCGAACGGCGGGGATTTTTTTCGCAAGCCCGAACGTTCAGCCCAGCTCGACGGGGACGTAAACCTTCCCGCTGTTCTGCTCCTCGGGCGTCAGGGGACGCACGGCGACGCCGAGCCGGCCCCGGTCCGCCTCGCCTGCCCCGCTGGCGGCGACCTGCGGCGCCTTCAACTCGCCCACGGCGACCGTCAGCTCACGCGGCGCGCCCTTGCGCCACACTTCGAGCTTCGCCGTTTTGCCGGCCAGGTCGGCAATGGCACCCGACAGGTCGATCGAGCCCGCGATCTCGCGGCCATTCACCTTGAGAATCACGTCTCCGGGCTCGAGCCCGGCCTTCTCCGCCGGGGACCCCTCCTCGACCGAGCTCACCAGCGCGCCGGCGGCTTTCTTCAGCCCGAAGGACTCCGCGAGCGACTGGTTGACCTCCTGGATCGTGACGCCGATACGGCCGCGCGTGACCTTGCCGTTCTGGACGATCTGCGTCTGCACTCTGGCGACCAGGTCGCTCGGGATCGCGAACGACAGGCCCTGGTAGCCGCCGGTGCGGCTGTAGATCTGCGAGTTGATGCCGATCACCTCGCCCTTCAGGTTGAACAGCGGCCCGCCCGAGTTGCCGGGATTGACTGCGACGTCGGTCTGGATGAACGGCACGTAGGTGCCGTCCGGCAGCGCGCGCCCCTTGGCGCTGACGATGCCCGCGCTCACCGAGTTCTCGAAGCCGAACGGCGAGCCGATCGCGACCACCCACTCGCCGACGCGCACGTCCTCGGACCGTCCCAGCCTGACGACCGGCAGATCCTGCGCCTCGATCTTCAGCACCGCGATGTCGGTCTGCGGGTCGGTGCCGACGATCTTCGCCCTGTATTCACGCTTGTCGGTGAGCTTGACCGTCACCTCGGCGGCGTCCCTCACCACGTGCGCGTTGGTCAGGATCAGCCCGTCCGCGCTGACGATGAAGCCCGAGCCCTGCCCACGCACAGGGACATCGCCCTGAGGCATCGGGATCTGGAAGCGGCGGAAGAATTCGTTCATCGGGTCGTTCGGGTCGAGGCCACGCCCCTGGGACGCGCCCGTCCTGACAGCCTGCTGCTCCACGCTGACGTTGACCACCGCCGCGCCGTGACGCTCGACCAGCGACGCGACATCCGGCAGCCCCTGGACGGCCAGCGGCGCGGCGGGAGGCAACGTCGCGGCAGCGTTGGCCTGCGGCAGGCCGTGTCGGTACAGCTGAAATCCGCCGGCGGTCAGCATGGTGGCCAGTCCCGCGGCGGCCAATGCGCCCGCGATCAATTTTCGGTTCATATTCCCTCCGTAGGAAAATGGGTTTCACCGCCGTGGATATCAAACGGCGGTATACGGCAGATTCGACCGGAGGGATCCACGCCGGGTTTCACGGCGGCGAAGAAATGATGCGGGAACTTTTTCCGGGAGGCCCGTACAACGACGAGGCTCGATGTCCCTACCAGGATATCGGCTTGCGGTCGCGGAAGAAGCCGCCGGTCGGGCCGTTGCCGGGCAGCGCTGCCAGCCAGACGGCCGTGTCCGCGCCCTGCTCCACCGAGCGCGGCGCGCCGGAGCCGCCCATGTCGGTCCGCACCCAGCCCGGACACATCGCGTTCACCAGAACGCCGCTGCCGGAAAGCTCCACGGCCAGCGTGCGCGTCAGCGCGTTCA
>CAYSRR010000243.1:0-4801 GCA_964433375.1 uncultured Streptomycetaceae bacterium | reverse complement strand
GTTCGACCGCGAGGCGATCTGCGGCCAGCGCGGGCTGGTCGGCGCGGTGATCAGCGCGTCGGAGGAACACGCCGGCGAAGCGCAGGATACGCTGGCGGAGCGCGTGGTCTTAGACATCGGACGACACTTCGGCCCGCTGCCGCCGCTGCGGTGGCAGCGCGTGATCGCGGAAAAACGCGCGACCTTCAGCTGCACGCCGGACCTCGCGCGGCCGGCAACGGCCACGGACTGCCCCGGCTTCCTGCTGGCCGGGGATTACGTCGCCGGCGATTATCCGGCGACGATCGAAGGCGCGGTGCGCAGCGGCGTCGCCGCGGCAGCGCAGGTACGCTAGCCGGCGCTCCGCATGCCGGACCCCGGTCCCGCCGGACCGGCATCGTATAATCGGACGCGAACAGACCATCCACACGGGGAGAGGGCAATGGCCGAACGCGAAGCCATGGAGTACGACGTCGTCATCGTCGGCGCGGGACCGGCCGGGCTCGGCGCGGCGATCCGCCTGAAGCAGCTGGCGGCGGAACAGGGCCGCGAAGTCGGCGTCTGCGTGCTCGAAAAAGGTTCCGAGGTCGGCGCGCACATCCTCTCCGGCGCGGTGATGGACCCGATCGCGCTGAACGAGCTGATTCCCGACTGGAAGGAAAAGGACGCGCCGCTGAACACGCCGGTCAGCGAGGACCGTTTCATGTTCCTCACGGAGACCGGCAGCTTCAAGGTGCCCTCCGCCCTGCTGCCGGACTGCTTCCAGAACCACGGCAACTACGTGATCAGCCTCGCCAACGTCACCCGCTGGCTGGGCCAGCAGGCCGAGGCGCTGGGCGTGGAAATCTTCCCCGGCTTCGCCGCCGCGGAAGTGCTGTTCGACGAGGCCGGCCGCGTCAAGGGCGTCGCCACCGGCGACATGGGCATCGGCAAGGACGGCCAGCCCACCGACGCCTACCAGCCCGGCATGGAACTGCACGCGAAGTACACCTTCTTCGCCGAGGGCTGCCGCGGCCACCTCGGCAAGCAGCTGCAGGAAAAATTCAGGCTGCGCGACGGCGTCGATCCGCAGGTCTACGGCATCGGCCTGAAGGAGCTGTGGGAGATCAAGCCGGAAAAACACCAGCCCGGCCTCGTGATGCACACCGCCGGCTGGCCGCTGCAGAACGACACCTACGGCGGTTCGTTTTTCTACCACCTCGAGGACAACCTGGTCGCCATCGGTTTCGTCGTCGGCCTCGGCTACGACAATCCGTACCTGAGCCCCTACGAGGAATTCCAGCGCTACAAGACGCATCCGGAAATCCGCGGCTTCCTCGAGGGCGGCAAACGCATCGCCTACGGCGCGCGCGCGATTTCCGCGGGCGGCCTGCAGTCGCTGCCGAAGCTGGTGTTCCCCGGCGGCTGCCTCGTCGGCGACGACGCCGGCTTCCTGAACGCCTCGCGCATCAAGGGCAGCCACGCCGCGATCAAGTCGGGCATGCTCGCCGCCGAGGCCGCCTTCGCCGCGCTGCGCGCGGGCCGCTCGCACGACGAGCTCGGCGCCTACCCCGAGACTTTCCGCGGCAGCTGGCTGCACGACGAGCTGCATCGCGCGCGCAATTTCAAGCCGTGGATGAGCAAGGGCCTCGTGCTCGGCACGCTGATGGTGGGCGTGGACCAGGTCGTGCTGCGCGGCCAGGCGCCGTGGACGCTGCACCACGATCACGCCGACCACGAGACGCTCAAGGCAAAATCAGAGGCGAAACCGATCGTCTATCCCAGGCCCGACGGCGTGATCACTTTCGACCGCCTGTCCTCGGTCTTCGTCTCGAACACCAATCACGCCGAGGACCAGCCCGCCCATCTCACGCTCAAGGACGCGGCGGTGCCGATCAAGGTCAACCTCGAGCTCTACGACGCGCCCGAGCAGCGCTACTGCCCGGCCGGCGTCTACGAGATCGTGCGCGATGCAAATGGGAAAAATCCCCATTTGCAAATAAATGCGCAGAATTGCGTTCATTGCAAAACCTGCGACATCAAGGACCCGACGCAGAACATCGTCTGGGTCGCGCCCGAGGGCGGCGGCGGGCCGAATTATCCGAACATGTAAGCCGGCGCGCCACGGAACAATGACAGCGCCACCGCCCGGGAAACCGGACGCCCCCAGGGTCGAAGATTCCGGCCAGGCGCTCTACCTGCGCCTGATGACCGAGCAGCTGACGGGCTGGAACGACCCGCGCTCGATGCTGGAGCGCGCCCTGAAGGAAAACCTGTTCCTGCTCTACGCGCAGAAGGTACTGCCGCTCAAGTCGGGCCACCCGGAGCCGCTGTGCTACGAAGTGCTGCTCCGGATGAAACAGGAAGAAGACAACCTGCTGCCGCCCGGGGGCTTCTTCGACGTCGCCGAAAGCCTGGGCATGATGGAGCAGATCGACCATTGGGTGGTGCGCACCCTGCTCGCCTGGAGCGCGGAGTGGGCGCGCAAACACCCCGGGAAGGCACCGCCCATGATGTGCGTCAACGTCTCGCCGGCCGCGCTCGCCAACCCCGGATTCCCGAATGCCGTGCGCAAGGAACTGCAGGCGAGCGGCGTGCCGTCGCGCGCCCTGTGTTTCGAAATCAACGAGCGCGAAGTCGTCGAGCACCCCGCCGCCGCCCGGGCCTTCGTCGCGGCGCTGAAGCCGCTCGGCTGCCGCTTCACGCTGGACTCGTTCGGCAGCGTCAAGGTCTCGTTCACGCACCTGAACGGCCTGCCGGTGGACTTCATCAAGATCGACGGCGTCATCATCGAAACCATGCTGCAGGGCCCGCTCGGCCCCGCGACGGTCAGGGCCATCAACATGGTGTGCAAGGAAGTCGGCATACGCACGATCGCCGAATTCGTGGAAACGAAGCAAACGCTCGACAAGCTGCGCGAGATCGGCGTGGACTACGTGCAAGGCTTCGGCATCTCCCGGCCGGAGCCGATCGGCAAACTGCCCTGACCCCCACCCTCTCCCTCCCCCTTGGGAAGGGGGAGGGTTGGGAGGGGGTATCAGAGCGCCTCGAAGACCCCCGCGGCGCCCATGCCGGTGCCGATGCACATGGTGACCATGCCGTACTTCTTCTGGTGGCGGCGCAGCCCGTGCAGCAGCGTCGCCACGCGGATCGCGCCGGTCGCGCCGAGCGGGTGGCCGAGCGCGATGGCGCCGCCGAGCGGATTGACGCGAGCGGGGTCGAGGCCGAGGTCCCTGATCACCGCGAGCGACTGCGCGGCAAACGCCTCGTTCAGCTCGATCCAGTCGATGTCCTCCTGCCTGATCCCCACGGCCTTCAGCACCTTCGGGATCGCCTTCACCGGGCCGATGCCCATGATGTCCGGCGGCACGCCCGCGACCGAGTAACCCATGAAGCGGCCCAGCGGGCGCAGGTTCCAGCGGGCGAGCGCGGCCTCGCTCATCAGCACCACCGCCGCGGCCCCGTCCGACATCTGCGAGCTGTTGCCGGCCGTGACGCTACCTTTCACCGAGAACGCCGGCCGCAATTTCGCGAGCGCCTCGGGCGAGGTGTCGCGGCGGGGCCCTTCGTCGCTCGCGGCCTGGCGGACCTTGACGCGCACTTCGCGCGCCGCCAGATCGGGCAGATGCTCGTTGACGTCGTACGGCGCGATCTCGTCCCTGAACTCGCCGCTGTCGGTCGCGCGCACGGCGCGGCGATGGCTCTCGGCGGCGAACAGGTCCTGTTCCTCCCGGCTCACTTTCCATTGCGCGGCCACCCGTTCGGCGGTGATGCCCATGCCGTAGGCGATCGCGACGTTCTCGTCCTTCTCGAACACCGCGGGGCTGAAAGACGGCTTGTGGCCGCCCATCGGCACCATGCTCATGCTCTCGGTGCCCGCGGCGACCATGACATCCGCCTCGCCCAGCCGGATGCGGTCGGCGGCGAGCGCCACCGCCTGCGTTCCCGAGGAGCAGAAGCGGTTGATGGTCACGCCCGGGACGGTGTTCGGAAAATCCGCCAGCAGCAGGCCGATGCGGGCCACGTTCATGCCCTGCTCCGCTTCCGGCATGGCGCAGCCGACGATCACGTCCTCGATCACCGCGGGATCGAGGCCCGGGCACTTCGCCAGCGCGCTCTTCAACGCATGCGCCAGCAGGTCGTCCGGCCGCACGTTCCTGAACATGCCGCGCGGCGCCTTGCCGACCGGCGTGCGCACCGCCGCGACGATGTAAGCGTCCTGGATCTGCCTGGCCATAGCGTTCTCCTGTCAGTGAGGAGTTAGGAGAGAGGGGTGAGGGGGAAAGCGCCTTACACCGCCGTTACTCCTCACACCTCACACCTTACTCCTCACCCTTCGCTTGCCGCTCAGTTCCTGAGCGGCTTCCCGGTCTTCAACGTGTGCTCGATCCGGGCTTGCGTCTTTTGGCTCCGACATAACCTGAAGGTTAGTCTCCGCCGAAAAACGCAAGCGTGATGTCCCATCGCAAGCCCCTCAGTTCCTGAGAGGCTTGCCCGTCTTGAGCGTATGCTCAATCCGGGCTTGCGTTTTTTCGGTGGCGATCAGCTCCATGAAGTGCCTGCGCTCGAGGTCGAGGTACCATTGCTCGTCCACCAGGCTGCCGCCCTCGATCTCGCCGCCGCACATCACGATCGCGACCTTGTGCCCGATCAGGTAGTCGTGCTCGGAGATGTGTCCGCCGGCGAGCAGGTTCTCCATGAACGCGCGGATCGTGGCGATCTGGCTGCGCCCCCCGGCCGGGATCGCGACCTGGCGCAGCGGCGGGCGGTAGCCGGCGGCGAGCGCCCGCAACTCGGCCTTGGCGGTGTCGAGCAGCTCGAAGCGGTTCATCACCACGCGGTC
>CAYSRR010000242.1:2191-4816 GCA_964433375.1 uncultured Streptomycetaceae bacterium | reverse complement strand
ACCACGGCTTTCGCGCGGAACTCGACGGCCTTGCCCTTGCGCTGCGCGCGCACGCCCGCGACGCGCTCGCCGTCGTGGATGAGCGAGCTCGCGCGGGTGTCGTAGAACACTTCGATCCCGGCTTTCTTCACCGCCGCGTCGAGGTACTGCACCAGGCCCGCGCCGCCGCCCGAGACTTCGATCGGCATGTTGCCGAAGTACTTGCGCTTGCCGTTGACCATCGCCGACTGCCGTCCGGCGTTCAGCACGAAGCGCGCGCCTTTCGAGCGCAGCCACGCCATCGTGTCGAGGCTGCGGTTCACCAGCAGCTCGGAGAGGTCGGCGTCGGTGCGGAAGCTCGTCAGCCGGTAGAGCACGTCGAGGTATTCCTCGCGCGTGTTGGTGCCGAAGTCGCTGTTCGCCGCTTCCTCGTCGGTGATGTCGGTGACGCGCCTCAGGTCCTCGACGCCGGCGTAGGCGAAGCGCATCACGCCGCCGGCGAAGCGGCTGTTGCCGCCGTGCTCGTCTTCGCTCGCGGCTTCCAGCATCGCCACTTTCGCGCCCTGGTCGCGCGCCGACAGCGCCGCGCACAGGGCGGCGTTGCCCTTGCCGACCACCACGACATCATGCTCGTATTTCACGGGAGAAGCGCCCATCGATGGATAGTGAAGTTTCGGGAATCTGCGTGAGGGAATGCATCGAATAGCGGGAAGCGCAATCTTAACTCAGCGGCGGCGGAGTTTCATCGCCCGCCGGCCGCGCCGGCCAACATATGGACGGACCGGCCCGGATTCCCGCCCGCGCTTCCTGCGCCGGCCGTCGCATGAAGCGCCGCAGCGCCATCAGCACCGGTATGATAAACAGGGTCAGGTCTTTACCTTATAGTTAAGACCTATAAAGTAAGGACCCTTGTCCTGCCTGTCACTTGTCTTATTTACCCGCTTTTCGCAAACCTTCACTCCAACAACCCAATGCACGCCGTGAATGCAGACTGGGCCGATGTGGTCGCCGAGACCATCACCGATGCCGGAATGCCTTTGATGATCCGGCCGCGGATACCCGGCGTTTCCGTAGAGGACTTCCGGAGTCTGCTGGCCGCGAACCGCGGTCTCTTGAAGCGTGCACTGCTGGAACATGGCGCGGTTCTTCTGCGCGATTTTCCGGTCCACACGGTCGATGACTTTCTTCTGGCCGTGCAGGGGCTGGAGTTGGGCGCCTTCGTCGATTATTCCGGCGGCGACTCGCCGCGCACGCACGTGAAGGGTTATGCCTACACATCGACCGATGCGCCGCCCTTCATGCGTATTCCGTTGCACCAGGAAATGAGTTTCGCGCGGGACTTCCCGCGTCACATCTGCTTCTATTGCGACACGGTGCCGGCGTCCGGAGGTGAAACCATCATCGGGGATGCGCGCAGAATCTATCAGGCTCTCGACGAGACCGTCCGGCGCCGTTTCGAGGAAGCGGGGGTGTGGTACGTCTCGCAATTCTACGGGCGCAGCAGAGCCCTCGATTTCATCAACCGCTTCCAGAAAATCCACAAGTCATGGATGGACGGCTTCGAGACCACGGACAAGGCGGTGGTCGAAGAGAAGTGCCGGCGCATGGGCTGCGAATTTCGCTGGACCGGGGGGGACTGGCTGAGGATCGAGCGCAAGCGGCCCGCGTCGATCGAGCATCCTGAAACGCGCCAGCGGGTCTGGTTCAATCAGGTGCACCTGTTCGAGTTCACGCCGCGCTTCGTCGGCTGGCGCCGCTACCTCGCCACCAGGGCCCTGTATCCCAGGGACAGACTTTACGTGCAGGCGATGCTCGGCGACGGTTCCAGAATCCGGCAATCCTGCATCAACGAGCTGCTCGATGTGCTCGATCAGCACGCGGTGCATTTCCCCTGGCGGAAAGGCGACGTGCTCGTCCTCGACAATATCCTGGCGATGCACGGCAGGGCGGCGTTCACGGGGGACAGGCGCGTCCTCGTCGCCATGACCCGATGATGCGCCCGGCTTGTCAAACATTTTGATTCTCTCCGCGCCTCTGCGGTTCAATACGTAATTCAATCCTCGTCGTCCACCGGCCCGAGCAGGGTGAGCCGGCGGGTGACGCGGATGCCGTACGAGCGCGCGCCGGCGAGGATCGCCTGGCGCGTCTTCGCCGGCAGCGCCTCGGGCGGGTGAACGCCGGGCAGGGTGCGCGGAAAGTGCTTCACGAACAGGGCCGCGAGGTGCGCCGTCGCCCACGCGATCGGCGAGGTGTAGACCTCGCGGCGGCGGATCTGGTGGAGGCTGGGGAAGCTCGCGTCCCAGCGCAGCACCGCGTGCCGCTCGTCCTTGCGGCCGTGCGCCACCACGGCGGCGGCGAAGCGCGCGTGGTACAGGGCGCCGCGCGCCAGCAGTTTTTCCATCTGGCGCGGCGTCGGCGTCTGCGGAAAGCGTTTCGCGCCCGGTCCGCTCGCCCTCCTCAACCTGCCCTGGCGGTACAGGCGGTGCAGGCGCTCGAAGTCGTTGCCCCCGATCTTGACGTCCATCTCCCGCAGCTCGAGGAAGCGCGGCAGCGTGACGACCTCGTCCTGCGCGGCCAGCACCACGCCGGCCGGGCCGACGGGGCGGGGGAAGCGGAACACCTCGCGTTCCCCGAAAAGCTTGCCGA
>CAYSRR010000242.1:0-2181 GCA_964433375.1 uncultured Streptomycetaceae bacterium | reverse complement strand
AGCGGCCGTTGCGATAAACCGGCGGGCGCGACACGGCCTCGTCGAAGGCCGCGTCGGAGGACCATTGCGACACGGGCTCGTGGCTGCCGGTGCTCTCGTAGAGCCGGATCTGCGCGGCGTCGATCCTGTCGAGCAGGTCGGCGCTGCGGGCGACGAGCAGGTTCGTGAGGCCCGGCGCCACGCCGGCATTGATCACCGCGGCGCGGTTCTTCGCCCGGAACTGCGCGTCGAAGCGGAGCTGCTCGGCCTGGAACGGCCCGTCGGCCTGGTGCGAGGCCATGTCGAGATAGTGCGCGCGCAGCCGCAGCGCGGCGCGCAGCACGGTCTTGTTCAGCATCGCGGGCCCGGCGTTCACGATCAGGTGGCTGCCCCCGGCCGCCTTCACGATGCCCCGCAGGTTGCGTGCGTTGACCTGCCGGATGGGGACGGTGGATTTTTTCCCCAGGAAGCGGCGCGCGCGGACCGGATCGCGGTCTCCGCACGCGACCTGGTGGCCCTGGCGGACCAGAAGCCGGGTGATCAGCGAGCCGGTCGCGCCGACGCCGAGGACGAAGATGCGCATGGGGAGGGAGCGGTTTCGGGGGCTTTCCGACCCGAAAAGCCTAGCACAGCCGGACTGTCGGGACCTGTGCCGGGTCGTTCAGCCGCCTGCCGCCGATCGCCGCCGGATGCGTCGCAGCGCCATCAGCGCCAGCAGGTAGATCAGCGCGGGCAGGCAGGTGAAGATCAGGTAAATCGGAAACAGGTTGCTGCCGGCGAGGAGGGCGAGGATCGCCTGGCCGAGAAGGAGCGCCATGGGCACGGCCGGCACCGCCGCCGCGATGCGCCAGCCGCCGCGCCAGCGCCGCAGCACCACGACCTGCACGATGAAGTAGATCGGGATGCTCCACGCGGCGGCCATGAACAGGACCGATTCCCACCACGGCGACGGGCGGTTGGCGTATTCCTGCATTTCTTCCTTGCGGCGCTGGTCCCGGTCGGCCTGCAGGCGGGTGATCCACTCCGCTTTCCGGCGCGCTGCCGCCGTCTTCTGCCCGGTCCACGTGAGGTCGACGGCAATCTCCGCTTGCGCGATCGGCTTCTGCGTCTTGTCGTCTTGCGCCTGCACGACGATGCGGTCCACGCGCGCCGGCTCGGTGTAGGCGATCCAGAACATCGCCTCGCCCGCACCCGGTTCGTAGCGCGGCGAGCCGCTGTTGGCCGAGGGCACGGGCGTTGCGCCTGCGTAAGCCTCGGCCCGCACCCGTATCGGCCGATCGGTTTCGTAGGCGATGCGCAGGTAGAACTGCTCCCAGTGGCCTAGCGTCGCCGTCGACCCCGGGTCCGTCTCGATCACCTGCACGCGCACTTCCGCGCAGGCGAGGGTAGAGACGAACAGCAGCAGTAAAGGAATGAACCGCAGAGAAGGGGAGAGAGACAAGTATTGATTTATATTTTTCTTTGCGGCTTTGCGCCTCTGCGGCTAATTCAGCATTTCACGCGGCAGCCTGCTTCCGTGCTTCACCCGCGACGATCGCCGTCAGTTCCCGCGCATCCTTCAGGTTCTCGAAGCCCTGGATCGCCGAGTAGAGCGGTCCGACGCGTTCCGCCGGAAGCGCGCGCGCGGCGCAGTTGTCGAACTTCTCCTTGAGCAGCGAGGCCGGCAGCGGGTTGTCCGAAGTGCGGCCCAGCGGCTGGTCGATCTTCCCGGAGAGCACCTTGCCGCCCTTCAGCGTGATCTTCACTTCCGAGCCGAAGTGGTTCTCCGCCGGGAACTGGGCGGTGGTGTAGGTCGCGGCGCGCACGCGCGCGAGCAGCTTCTTCACCGCCGGTTCCTCGTAGGCTCTGCCCTCGAAGTGCTCGATCGCGATCTTCCGGTCGAGTATCGCCCGCGCCATGCAGTACTGCACGCTGAACTTCGCGTCGAGCGCGCTCTTCGGCTCGGGGCGGTTGGTGTGCTCGAGCCGCCGGGAGTGGGTCCAGACGTCGATGCGCTCGATGTCGTCGGCCGCGGGCTTGTGCTCGCGCGCGAGGCCGAGAATCACGTCGAGGGCGGGGTGCGTGCTGCCGCAGCAGGGGTACTGCTTGATCGCGATGCCGGGTTTCACGATGTCGAACGGCTTGCCCCAGGCTGGGAGGATCTTGCCGGCATCGTAATTGCCGGCGCCGTTGAATACCTCGAAGAATCCCTGCTTGTGCTCG
>CAYSRR010000241.1:943-4816 GCA_964433375.1 uncultured Streptomycetaceae bacterium | reverse complement strand
GATCTGCTGGCGCTTCGTTAAGACCGCATAAAGTCATTTTGTTAGGCGCTCTAAGGTAGATTAGTGTAGCGATAACTCCTGAATCTGCTGCGCCGAATCCCCAGCGGGATCAGCAATACGGGTGAAGTGGTTCCTCGACAGCCCAACGAAGTTTTTCTACAACCCGCTTTCCGATTCCATGCACTGATCGTAGTTCCGCAGGCCTGGCTTTTACGATGGCCTCGACGTTGCCGAAGCGAGCCAGCAATCGTCTTGCGCGTTCTGGTCCAATATGGGGTAGCCCCTGAAGTATGAACATTTGTCGTGCACGCTTACCGCGCGGTCGCCAGCCCGGGCGAGGAAGTGCTCCGGAAGCATAGGCATGGCTTTGTCTTGCTGCGAAAAGCATCGTGCGAACCGTTTCTTCAGGTGTGCGGGTTCTCAGCAGCGGTATCCCGCAAAACAGAGACACGGCTACCAAGGCGCCCTGAATTGCGTCCCAGCTTACTCCGCTGTTCACGAGGTTGCGTCCAGTGCCTTCCAGGATGATTGCCGGCCGAAGGGGCGTTTGGGTCAGCCGAAGTGCTTGTTTGAATAACCTGCCTTGTACGACGGACGCGACCAGGTCCGTAAGAGTTTTACGCTCGAAAAGGATGCGACTATCCAACAGGTAATCGCCAAGCTTGAGACGGGTGATGGTTACATTGAAATCCGGGGATTGCTGGAGCAGGCTAATCACCGGACTCCAGCGTTCACGGTCATCTGCCTGAATATGAAAAGGTTTCAATTGAGCCCCGATGCTGTTTCCTGATTCGGAAACGCACCAGGACTAATTTCGTTGACAGCAATAGAAAGTTCGCGAGTGACCGGGCGCAGAACTCGCGAACTTTTTACATCCGGGATGTTGCGCGCTGGGGCTGCTATTGCTCTTTCTGTTCCGGCCGCGGGCGGAGGACCGAGAGCAGCTCCATGGGGAGGGGGAAGACGATGGTGTTGCTTCTCTCGCCCGCGATGTTGAGCAGCGCGCCCAGGTAGCGCAGTTGCATCGCTTGCGGCTCGCGGGCGAGGATTTGCCCCGCCTGCAACAGCCGCTCCGCCGCCTGCTGTTCGCCTTCGGCGTCGATGATTTTCGCGCGGCGCAGCCGCTCGGCCTCGGCCTGCTTGGCGATGGCGCGCACCATGACCTCGTTCAAGTCCACGTGCTTGAGTTCCACGTTGGACACCTTGATGCCCCAGGCGTCGGTCGCCTCGTCGAGCAGCCGCCTCAGGTCGCTGTTCAGCTTCTCGCGCTCGGCGAGCATCTCGTCCAGCTCGTGCTGCCCGAGCACGGAGCGCAGCGTGGTCTGGGCGAGCTCGCTGGTGGCCTGGTTGTAGTTCTCGACCTGGATGATCGCCTTCTCCGGGTCCATGACGCGGTAATAGACCACCGCGTTCACTTTCACCGAGACGTTGTCGCGTGAAATGACGTCCTGCGGCGGCACGTCCAGCACCCGGGTGCGCAGGTCGACCCGCACCATCTGCTGGACGAACGGCACCAGGACGATCAGGCCGGGCCCCTTGACCTTCCAGAAGCGGCCCAGCATGAAGATGACCCCGCGTTCGTACTCGCGCAGGACGCGGAACGAATACGCGAGCAGCGCGACCAGCAGACCGAACAGGACGAGGTAAGCCGGCAGCATTATCATGGATTCAGGCATGGGCTTCTCCGGTGGATGGGGATGGTCGGACGGTGAGCGTCAGGCCCTCACGGCTCACCACGCTGATATCGTCTCCCGGCGCGAGCGGGGCATCGGCCCGCGCGCGCCAGATTTCGCCGTGCACGCGGACGCTGCCGGCGAGGCCGTCCCACGCCACCACGCGCCCTTCTATTCCGATCATCTGCTCGGACCCGCTCACGACCTTGCGGCGGCGCGCGCGCATCGCGTAACCGAGCGCGAGCACGAAGAACGCCGCGCTCGCGCCCGCCGTCGAGGCGAGCACCGGCCACGTGACGCGAAACGCGATGTCCGCGCCCGCGGGATCGAACAGGAACACGCCGCCGGCGACGAACGCGACGATGCCCCCGACGCCGAGCGCGCCGATGCCCGGCGTGAGCGCCTCGATGGTCATCAGGACGATCCCCAGCAGCAGGAGCCCGAGCCCGGCGTAGCTCACCGGCAGCACGGCGAGGGCCGCGAGCGCGAGCAGCAGGCTGATGCCGCCGATGACGCCGGGCACGATCGCCCCCGGGTTCCAGAATTCGAACAGGATGCCGTAGATGCCGGCGAGCAGCAGCAGGAAGGCGATATTGGGGTTGGTGATGACGCTCAAAATCCGCATGCGCCAGTCGGGCTCGACCGCGATCGTTTCGGCGTTCTTCGTCGCGAGCCGCCGCTCCACGCCCGCGATCGTGACGCGGCGGCCGTCGGCGCGCGCGAGCAGTTCCGGGAGGTCCGCGGCCAGAAAATCGACGACCCGCGCTTTGACCGCTTCTTCCGCCGTGAGGGTGGCCGCGTCGCGCACCGCTTTTTCCGCCCACTCGGCGTTGCGGCCGCGCAGTTGCGCCAGGCTGCGCAGGTAGGCAATGGCGTCGTTCAGCACCTTGCGCTCCATGGCGCCCTGGCTGTCGGCGGGCGCGTCCTTTCTGCTGGGGTCGCCGTCGCGCTTGGTCGGGGCGGGCGAGCCGGGCGCGCCCCCCGGGGGACCCATCTGGACCGGTGTCGCCGCGCCCAGGTGCGTGCCGGGCGCCATCGCGGAAACGTGAGCCGCGTAGGCCATGTAGGTCCCGGCGCTGGCCGCGCGGGCGCCGCTGGGCGAGACGTAGACCGCGATCGGGACCGGCGAGGCGAGCATGGCCTGGATGATGTCGCGTGTCGAGGTGACGAGGCCGCCCGGCGTGTCGAGGCTCATGACGACGAGCGCGGCGTTTTCCTCGCGCGCCCGCGCGAGCGCCGCTTCCAGCTGCATCGTCGTGGCGACGCCGATCGCCCCTTTGATCTCGAGCGTGACGACGGGCTGCGCGGGGGCGGAATGGGCCGGTCCGGCGCCCGGCAAGAGCGCCGCGGCCAGGATCAGCAGCGCAATTGCCGCCGCCGTCCGGAGAGTTGAGCCCGCTGCGGGATTCGACATGTTGCCTGGCCTCCTCGCGGGCACGTGGCGCGAAACGCCCCGTGCTCAAGCCTGAACCGGCATTATGCGCCCGTGAGGCCGCCGCGGCACTACTGGGCGAAAAACTCCTTCACCTTTTCCATCCAGGACCTGGCGCGCGGGTTGTGCTTGCCGCCGTCCTTCTGGTTGATCGCTTCCAGTTCCTGCAACAGCTCTTTCTGGCGCGCGGTGAGGTTGACCGGCGTTTCGACGGCGACGTGGCAGATGAGGTCGCCGTGGCCCGAGGAGCGCACGCCCCTGATGCCCTTGCCGCGCAGGCGGAACATCTGGCCGGTCTGCGTGCCCCCCGGCACCTTGATCTTGGCGTAGCCGTCGAGCGTCGGGATTTCGATGTCCCCGCCCAGCGCGGCGGCGGTGAAGCTGATCGGCATCTCGCAGTGCAGATCGTTGTGCTCGCGCGTGAAGACCGGGTGCGGCTGGAGATGGATCACCACGTAGAGGTCGCCGGCCGGGCCGCCGTTCACGCCGGCTTCGCCTTCACCCGACAGGCGGATGCGGTCGCCTTCATCCACGCCGGCGGGAATCTTCACCGACAGCGTCTTGTGCTGCTTGATGCGGCCGGCGCCGCCGCAGGCCTGGCACGGGCTCGCCACCATCTTGCCGCTGCCGTGGCAGCGCGGGCAGGTCTGCTGGATCGAGAAGAAGCCCTGCTGCATGCGCACCTGGCCGTGTCCCTGGCAGGTGGTGCAGGTGGTGGGCTGGGTGCCGGGCTTGGCGCCGCTGCCCTTGCAGGTGCCGCATTCCTCC
>CAYSRR010000241.1:0-933 GCA_964433375.1 uncultured Streptomycetaceae bacterium | reverse complement strand
GCGGTACACGTTGGAGCGCCCGCGCCCGCCGCCGAAGATGTCGCCGAAGATGTCGCCGAAGGCGTCGGCGAAATTACCGAAGCCCGCCGCCCCGGCCCCGGCGCCGGCCGCGGCCGAGGGGTTCACCCCGGCGTGCCCGAACTGGTCGTAGGCCGCCCGCTTCTGGGAATCCGACAGGATCTCGTAGGCTTCCTTGGCTTCCTTGAAATGCTCCTCGGCCCTGGGGTTGTCCGGGTTTCTGTCCGGGTGCCATTTCATGGCGAGCTTGCGGTACGACTTCTTGATGTCCTCTTCCGAGGCATCCCGGTTCACGCCCAGCACTTCGTAATAGTCTTTTTTCGCCATGTCGGATGCCTGTTACTTTTTCACGCGAACGGCCGGGTTGAACGGCGACGCGACATCGTCCGTTCGAACCCGGCCAGCCGGACCGGCGCGTCAGCGTCCGGATCCGGCGCTATTTCTTGTCCTTGACCTCGGTGTATTCGGCGTCGACGACGTTGCCTTCTTCCTTCTTCGCGTCTTCCGCCGGCTGTCCGCCGCCGGCCGGCTGGGCCTGCTGCTTCGCCTGCTCTTCCTTGTACACCTGCTCGGCGAGCTTGTGCGCGGCCTCGGCCAGCGCCTTCGTCTTGTCCTCGATCGCGGCCTTGTCGTCGCCCTTCATGGCTTCTTCGGCTTCCTTCAGCGCGGCCTCGATCTTCTCCCTGTCGCCGGCGTCGACCTTGTCGCCGTGGTCCTTCAGCGACTTCTTCACCGAGTGCACCATATGGTCGCACTGGTTGCGCGTCTCCACCAGTTCGTGCGCCTTGCGGTCTTCCTCGGCGTTCTCCTCGGCGTCCTTCACCATGCGCTGGATTTCCGCCTCGGTGAGGCCGGAGCTCGCCTGGATCTTGATCTTGTTCTCCTTGCCGGTGGCCTTGTCCTTGGCCGACACGT
>CAYSRR010000240.1:0-4829 GCA_964433375.1 uncultured Streptomycetaceae bacterium | reverse complement strand
CAGGATCAGGGAATGCGTGACGCCGCGGTGGTGATAGAGGTACTCGACCGGCCCGAGGTAGCCGATAACGAAATCGAGGTCCGGCGCCATCGCCGCGAGAAAGCCGATCAGCACGCGCCGCCGCACCGGCAGCGCCTGCGGGTCTTCCTTGCCCGCCGTCGCCCGCCCGAGCAAAGCGCCGGAGAGACCGTGGGTCAGCGTGTCCACTTTAAAATAGCCGCAAAGGCGCAGAGGCGCAAAGATTCATCGTCAAAATACTCCGCGTCTTTGCGTCTCTGCGGCTAATTTCAGTCCCAGCGATTGTCCCGCACCTGCACCACCCCGTTCTCGATTCGCACCGGGAACGTCGCAACCGGCTCGTACGCCGGGGGGTTCGTCACCGCGCCGGTGCGTATGCAGAAGCGCGCGCCGTGGCGCACGCACTCGATCTCGTCCCCGATCACGCATCCGCCAGCGAGCTCGCCACCGTCGTGGGTGCAGACGTCCTCGATGGCGTAATGGGTGCCGTCAATATTGAAGACGGCGATGTGCGTGCCGTCGGCGTCCACGATCTTGTGGCCGCCGGGCTCGATCTCGCCCACCTTCGCTACGTTTATCCAGTCAGACAAAATTCAACCTCTCAACGCGGGGGACGCAGAGGACGCGGAGGAAAACATTAAAATATGTAGATACATTCATCTGCGCTGATATCTGTATATAGAATTTCCTGGCGTGCTTGGCGATTCGATTATTTTTTCTTGACCTTCCTCTGCGTCCCCCGCGTCCTCTGCGGTGAGAGGTTCGCCTTTCAGACAGCGACGACTTCCATTTCAGGTTCGATCTGCCGCACCAGGTTCTCGATGCCCGCCAGCGTGCCGGAGATCGAGCTGGGGCAGCTGCCGCACGCGCCCTGGTAATGCACCTTGAGCTGGTTGCCATCGAGGCCGACGACGTAGAGGTCGCCGCCGTCGCCCTGCAGGTACGGCCGCACCTGCTCGTCGAGGATGTCGTTGATCTTGTCGAGCCGCGCCTTGTCCCCATCCGACAGATTGGCGATGTCCATCCCCGCCTCGGCCTGCGCCGCGTACTTCTCCGAGTCGGCGTCGGCCGCCGGCGCCTCGCGGATCGGCACCGCGACCTGGCGCATCAGTTCCTGCCAGTCCGCGCTCCCGTCCTGCGTCACCGTGATCCAGTGGTCTACGTAGAACACGTTGATGACGTGCTCGATGTCGAAGAGTTTCGACGCCAGCGGGTCGTCCTTCGCCGCCTCGCGGTTGTCGTACGAGCGCGATATCCCCCAGGTCAACGGCTCCTTGAGGATGAACTTCATCGCGTTGGGATTCGGCGTCGGCTCGATTTCAGCAATCTTCGGCATGGTTTTCAATAGCCGCAAAGGCGCAAAGGCGCAAAGGTAACTTCCACAAAAATACGTACGACCGTTTTCATATATATCAATCTCTGCGGCTTTGCGTCTTTGCGGCTAATTCCTGATTCATGAGTTTCCGACCGGCGCATGCATCGGATCCGCGTCGGCCTCGGTGGTGACGCTCGCCCCGGCGTTCAGCGCGGCGTGCAGCGTGTGCCACGGCAGGATCGCGCATTTCACGCGCGTCGGCAGGTCGCGCACGCCGGCGAACACCGTCAGGCGCCCCAGGTGATGCGGCGCGGCCGGGTCGAGCTGGCCCGTCGCCATGTCGCGGAACTCCCGGATCATCCGCTCGGCGTCGTCCCGGCTCCTGCCCTTGACCGCGCCCGTCATCATCGAGGTCGATGCCTTGCAGATGGCGCACGACTCACCCTCGAAACCGATGCCCTCGACCGCGTCGCCGGCCAGCTTCAGCGTGAGCGTCAGGTGGTCGCCGCACAGCGGGTTGTGGCCTTCCGCCTTGTGCGTGGCGTCCGCCAGCACGCCCCAGTTGCGCGGCTTGCGGTTGTGATCGAGGATCACCTCTTGATAGAGCTGCTTCGAATCGGCCATAGTTCAAACCAAATCAGCCACAGAGAACACAGAGTTCACAGAGAGAATCAAAAACACGAATCTTCATGGGTGTTCTCTGTGGCTAATGCTTTTCACGTTCTTTAGCCAAAAACTTTTTGCACACGCCGGATGCCGGAGACCAACGCGTCGATCTCGGCGTAAGTGTTGTAGAACGCGAACGAGGCGCGCGACGTGGCGGGAATGCCGAAGCGCTGCATCACCGGCTGGGCGCAGTGGTGTCCCGTGCGGACCGCGATGCCGTCCTCGTTCAGCAGCGTGCCGACGTCGTGGGGGTGCACGCCGTCCACGACGAAGGACAGCACCGCCGCTTTCTTCTCCGCGGTGCCGACGATGCGCACCCCCGGCAGGCGGTTCACCTGGTCGGTGGCGTAGTCAAGCAGCCCGGTCTCGTGCGCGTGGATGCGGTCGAGGCCCACGCCCTGGATGTAGTCCACCGCCGCGCCCAGCGTGATCGCGGCCGCGATCGGCGGGGTGCCGGCCTCGAACCTGCCCGGGGGCACGTTGTAGGTCGTCTTCTCGAAGGTGACCGACAGGATCATGTCGCCGCCGCCCTTGAAGGGATTCATCTTCTCCAGCCATTCGGCCTTGCCGTAGAGGATGCCGATGCCGGTGGGCCCGAACATCTTGTGTCCCGAGAAGGCGTAGAAATCGCAGTCCAGCGCCTGCATGTCGAGCTTCATGTGCGGCACCGCCTGCGCGCCATCCAGCAGGACCGGGACGCCCTGCGCATGCGCCGCCTCGATCATCTCCCTCACCGGGTTGATGGTGCCGAGGGCGTTGGATACGTGTCCGACGCAGACGATTTTCGTGCGCGGCCCGAGCAGCTTCAGGTACTCCTCGTGGACGAGCTCCCCGCGGTCGTTGACCGGCACGACGCGGATCTTCGCGCCCTTCTCCTCCGCCACCATCTGCCAAGGCACGATATTGGAATGATGCTCGAGCGTAGTGAGCACGATCTCGTCGTCCCGACCGATGAACTTGCGGCCGTAGCCGTGCGCGACCAGGTTGATGGCATCGGTGGTGCCGCTGGTGAAGATCACCTCGCGGTCTTCCTTTGCATTGATGAACGCCTGCAGCTTCCTGCGCGCGATCTCATACTCCGCGGTGGCGACCTCGGACAGATGGTGCACTGCGCGGTGAATGTTGGAATGCTGGGTGGTCTGGTAGCGCAGCCAGCGGTCGATCACCGGCTGCGGCATCTGGCTGGAGGCCGCGTTGTCGAGGAATACCAGCGGCTTGCCGTTCACCTTCGTCTTCAGGATCGGGAACTCGGCGCGGATGCGATCAAGGTCGAGCCCTGTCGCGTTTTTCATCCCGCTTTTCAGTGTGTCGGGCGCGTTCACACCCCCTCCTTGCGCTCCCCCTTATCAAGGGGGAGGGATGGGTGGGGGTTGCCCTCCCCCTTATCAAGGGGGAGGGATAGGGTGGGGGTAAGGGTGGAGGTATGGGCGAGCACCATCTGCTCCAGCCGTTCCACCAGAGACGGTACCGGGATGCGGTCGATCACCTCGGCGGCGAAGGCATAGGTCAACAGGTTGCGCGCCTGCTCCGCGGACAGGCCGCGGCTGCGGAGATAAAACAACTGCTCGGCGTCGAGCTGGCCGACGGCCGCGCCGTGCGCGCACTTCACGTCGTCGGCGAAGATTTCGAGCTGGGGCTTCGCATCCACGCGCGCCTTGTCCGAGAGCAGCAGGACGCGGCTCTGCTGTGCCGAATCGGTCAGTTGCGCGCCCGGCCGCACCACGATCTTGCCGTTGAATACCGCGTGCGCCCCGCCGCCGACGATGCACTTGTGCAACTGCTGGCACGACCCGTTCGCGCGCAGGTGGTCCATCAGGGTATGCGAGTCAGCGAGCTGGCGGCCCGAAATCAGCGCCAGGCCGTCCATCCTGACCTCGACGCCTTCGCCCTGCTGCAGGACGTTGAGATTCAGCCGCGAGAGGCGCGCGCCGAGCGCGACCGAGTGCGACGCGTAATAGGCGTCCTTCGCCAGGACGACGGAGCAATTGGCGATATGGAAGGCGGCGCTGGACTCGCGCTGCACCCTCACGTGCCGCACGCTGGCGCCTTCGCCCACCGCGACCTCGGTGACCGCGTTGTTGAAATAAACCGCATCGCCCAGTCCGACGTAGTCCTCGACCAGCGTGCAATCCGATCCGGCCTCGGCGACCACCAGGCAGCGCGGGTACGCAACGGCTTCCTTGCGCGTGGCCAGGTGCAGGATCTGCACCGGCGCCGGGTTCTTCCGGCCGCGAGCGACCCGGACGTAGGCGCCGTCGCACAGGAACGCGGTGTTCACCGCGGCGAAGACCTCGCCCTCGAACGCCGCGTGGCACGCGAGATGAGGCTCGATGAACGGCGCCTGGGTTTCGAGCGCGGCGGCCAGCGGGGAAACGATGACGCCTTCCGGCAATCCCCCGACCGCCGAGAGCGCCGGCGCATACACCCCGTCCACGAACACCAGGCGCGTCGCCGCCTCCGGCAGGACGTGGGCGGCAATGTCCGTCAACGCCAGCCGCGGCGCGTCGGCCACCGGCTGGTAAGCCGTCCGGGTGAGCAGGCTCAGGTCGGTGAAGCGCCACTCCTCGTCGCGCGTGGTCGGCACCGCGAGCGCGTTGGCGCGTTCCAGCGCCTGCGCGCGGCGCTCGTTCAGCCACGAAATTCCGCTTCGCGGAATTTCGTATCCGGACAGCAAGGACTGGATATAGGGATGCGTCGCCGCGAACGTGTTCATGCGGCTTTAACCCAATCGTACCCGCGCGACTCCAGCTCCAGCGCGAGATCTTTCCCGCCGGTCTTGATGATGCGCCCCGCCCCCATCACGTGCACGTAGTCGGGCACGATGTAGTTG
>CAYSRR010000239.1:0-4856 GCA_964433375.1 uncultured Streptomycetaceae bacterium | reverse complement strand
TTGAATCAGAGGTGTTGCGTCGACCGGTAGAACTCAAAGCGTTTATCGGCGGCTCGATGACGTTCAAGCCCAGCGCAGCCGGCACGCGCGCACGATCAGGATGGCCGCGAAGGGCAGCAGGACCGCGAGCCCGATCTGCACGATCAGCAGCTCGCCCAGTTGGCTGTAGTCCGCGGGCGTCGTCGCGGCGCCGGTCGCGGGGTCCTTCACCTCGCGGGTCACGATCAATGCCTGGTTGAGATACTTGGTGCCGAGCTGGGAAGCGGACAGCGCGAGGTTGGTGAACGAGGCCATGATGGCGAAGTAGGTGGCCTTGAGCTTCTGCGGGGCCGAGTTCGCGATCCATGCCAGCATCGGGATCATCGCGATCTGCCCGAGCGGCGACTCCAGCGCCGTGTTGACCAGCACGATGAAGCGCGCGTCCACGATGCCGCCGGTGAGCGGGGCGGTCCAGTGGTGCAGCCCGTAGTACAGGCCGACGATGGGCAGCGACAGCACGAAGCCCACGACAGTCAGGAATCCCACGACGTAGGCGATCGAGCGCACCGCCATGAAGCGGCGGAACAGGAACATGCCGAACAGCGTGAGCACGCTGGCGATCAGCGAGAGCACCGCGAGGAAGCGCTGGTCGAACTTGAGCTCGTCGATCATCCACCACGTCAGGCCCTCGCCGGGGCCGGGGATGGCACGGAAGACGAAGATCACGATCGCGGTGCCGATCAGCGTCGCGCGCGCGTCGGGCTCCAGCTCGCGCGTGAGTTTCGCGATCAGGAACGCGACGATGCCGAGCGACCCGGCGAAGATGATTTCCTGATTGAAGGGGATGCGGCTGAAACCCATGCCGAGCGTGAACGCGACGAAAACCAGGCTGCCGCCGAGGATCCACCAGTTGGGCGCAGGGCGTTCTTGCGGGCCCGCCAGCGTTTCCAGTGCCACTTCCCGCTGCATGCCCCCGGCAACGAGTTGGGCGACGGCCCTGCGCCTGATGAAAAAAGCGAGCGCGATTCCCATCACGGAAATGAAGGGGATCGCCATCGCGGTGAGGTAGATCTGGCGGTAGATCGCGAGCTTCTCCGCTTCCGACATCTTCTCCACGCCGGCGAAGAGGTAGAGGTTCAGCGCCGCCACCAGCGCGAGGCCGCTGATCAGCGCGACCCGGCCCAGCGTCTGCATGGTGGTGTTCATGAGCTTGCGCGTTTCCGGCGGCACGGGCCGGCCGTGCTCGTCCACGCGCGGCACCGCTTCCACCGTCATCGCGTCGGCCACCACGTCCTGGATGACGTAGCCGACCGGGGAGAGCAGCACCGCCAGCACGAACCACGCCTCGGCCGGCATGATCGCGGTCATCGCGGCGCGGTCGGAGAGGAGCCCGACCATGATGCCGAGGCTGGCCGCGATCAGGCCGGCGCCGAGGAACACGAGCCAGCTTTTCCAGCGCCAGATCAGGTCCACGAGGTGCCCGAGCGGCATCTTGAGCGCCCACGGGATGCCGGCCCAGAAGCCGAGCGCGGCGAGGAAGGCGGCGGAGAGGCCGAGGTATTCCTTGACGAAGAACGTGCCGACGATGCCGGTCAGGCCCGAGATGCCGTAGGCGACGTACACCATCAGCGGCGGCAGGTAGGAGAGCCGCATCTCCCGGCCGAGGGAGAGGATGTTGACGTCGATCCAGCGAAGGAGGCCCGCGGTCATGGAGCGGGGATTGTAACTGCAAATTCTAAATTAGCCGCCAAGGCGCCAAGACGCCAAGAAGATCTGAATTAGCCGCAGAGGCGCAAAGACGCAGAGAACTCAAATAAAAACCCGAAATAGCCGCCAAGGCACCAAGGAAAACCATCAAGAATAGTGTCAACTAATTTCTGTCAACCAATTCAGGTTGGTTTTTTCCAGCCGTTCTCCGTATTCCAGATGTTTTTCGTACAGATCTTCTTGGCGCCTTGGCGGCTAATATTGATCTTGGTTTTCTCTGCGCCTTTGCGCCTCTGCGGCTAATTAAATAGCTTGCAGCCCGCCAATTCTACGCGCCGAGCGGCCACTCCCGCAGCACCTGGTATGCGCGTCCCTTGTCGCGCAGCACCGATTCCACCAGAGCGAAACCGGTAACGGGCCAGGCGATCGACCTCATCGTGACATCAGCCGGCGCGCGGCGGGCGTTGCGCAGCAGCGTCACATGCGGCGCGTACGGACGCCTGTCGAGCCGGAAACCCGCCGATGACAAGTCTCGCTCCAGACGCTCAACCAGCGATTGCAGCGCATCGGGACAGCGGGCGACGCCTGCCCAGAGAACGCGGTTGTGCCGCCAGTATTCGACGTGGTCCACCTCGAGGTCGAAGCGCGGCGCCTTGATTCCCGCGGCCAGGGTTTCCAGCTCCGCGAGGCGCACGTGCGCGACGTCGCCCAGGAACGCCAGCGTGAGATGGATATGGCGGGCGGGCAGCACGCGCCCGCCGCATTCAGCCTCGAGGCCCCGCGCGAGCCTGCCGAGCGCCTGCTGAACCTCCGGCGGCGGCCACGCGGCGAAAAACAACCGCGCCGTTTCGGGTTTTAAATTAGCCGCCAAGACACGAAGAATAAATTAGCCGCAAAGGCGCCGAGTCGCAAAGATTTTTGTTTCATATTTCTCAGCGTCTTTGCGCCTTTGCGGCTATTTCCCGGTTTCATCCAGCAGGGCAACGGCTTCCGCGGCCATGCCCTCGCCGCGGCCGACGAAGCCGAGTTTCTCGGTGGTCTTGGCCTTGATGTTGACGGCATCGGGCGCGATGCCGAGATCGGCGGCGAGATTGGCGCGCATCGCCGGGATATGCGGCGCCATCTTCGGCGCCTGCGCGATGATCGTGGCGTCGACGTTCACGACCCTGAGCTTGTTCCGGCCCAGCAACTGCGCCACCTCGCGCAGCAGCTTGCGGCTGTCGATGCCCTTGTAGCGCGCGTCGCTGTCGGGAAAATGTGTGCCGATGTCGCCGAGGCCGGCGGCGCCGAGCAGCGCGTCGCACACGGCATGGATCAGCACGTCGGCGTCGGAATGGCCGGCAAGACCCTTGTCGTGCGGAATGTCCACTCCGCCGATGATGAGCTTGCGCCCGGCTACCAGCGCGTGGGTGTCAAAACCTTGTCCGATTCGCATTCTTTTAATTAGCCGCAAAGGCGCTAAGAAAACAATTAATTAGCCGCAAAGGCGCAAAGACGCCAAGATTTATTTCAATATATAAGACGCTGTATCCCGCTGCGAAGCAAGCTTGGCCGCAAAGACACCAGGAAAATAATTAATTAGCCGCCAAGGCGCCATGACGCCAAGGATTCATGTACACGATACGCTGGATGCCGCTACGCAGCAGGGTTTCATTGAAATTGATGAGCAGACCGATTTGGCATGAAGTTGCCTTCAGGTAAGAAATGACTTGCGCTTTGTGCACGGGCTGCAATTTCTCAATAGCTTTCAACTCAACGACCAGCTTGTCCTCTATCAGGAAGTCAATTCTTCCCTCACCCACCACGTGTTCTTTGTAATTCACGCGAAAAACACTTTGCCTTTCAAAGTCGATGTTCATTCGCGTCAATTCGAAAGCCAAAGCCTCTTCATAGACAGCTTCTTGATAGCCGGGCCCCAAAGCCCGGTGCACTTCGATTGCGGCGCCTATGACTCTGCGAGACAGATCGTTGACCTCTTCGGTGGGTTCCATGGCTCGACTCCTCAGTTGAGCGTTAGAGCCTTTAACGCACAGTCTGCCGCTACGGAGTACCGAAATTAAGGTGCGGTTCCGTTTACGTTCTGGTCTTTGATTTCGCTCGTTTTTTTGATTGTTTCATACTCTGCGCCTTTGCGCCTTTGCGGCTAATTAATTGTTTCCTTGGCGTCTTGGCGTCTTGGCGGCTAATTGGTTTTTTAGTCGGCTTGGCGGCTATCTTCCGGTTGTCCAGGATCAGTTCCGCCATCAGCAGATCCTCGGGAAACGTCACCTTGAGGTTGCGCGTGTCGCCCATGACGAGCCGGGGCTTCAGTCCGAGTCCTTCGATCGCGCGGGCTTCGTCGGTCGCGACCGCGGGATCGGCGGCGCGCATCGCCTCGATCAGTAGCCGGTAGCGGAACATCTGCGGCGTTTGCGCGAGCCACAGGTTGTCGCGCGGCTCGGTGCTCGCGACGCGCGATTCGCGGTTGGCGCGCTTCAGGGTGTCGGCGAGCGGCACCGCCAGCAAGCCGCCGGTTTCGTCGTCCTCGAGTTCCCCGAACAGGCGGTCCAGCTCCTCGCGCCCGAGGCAGGGCCGCGCCGCATCGTGCACCAGCACCCAGTCGGAGCCGGCTATGGTGTCGCGGGCCGCGAGCAAGCCGTTGAACACGCTCGCCGCGCGCGTCTCGCCGCCGCAATAAAGCGGCGTCAGCCTGTTCCCGAACTCGCGCCAATCGTAGCGCTTGAAGCGGTCGTCGTTCTGCGCAAGCACGACGAAGACCCGCTCGATCGCCGGGTGACGCGCCAGCGCCCACAGCGCGTGGTAGAGCAGGGGACGTCCCGCGATCTCCACGTACTGCTTGGGCCAGGCTGCGCCCATGCGCACGCCGGTGCCGGCGGCGGGTATCAGTGCGTAAGACCGGGCGTTTGTCGGCACGGGAGAGAAGAGCGCTGTAATTGCAGGGATTTTATCAGCAACGGGGGACGCGTCCCGCGCACTTGAAAAAGCGCCGACCGGGCGCATAATCATCAATAGCAATGAGATTCTTTTTGCACGCCAGCCGCCGATCCATCCCGACGTTGTCGCGCGGGTAATCGACGCTTTCCATGAGCCAAACCCATACCCCATCCGTGCGCGCGCCGGCGGTGGCCGGCATGTTCTACCCGGGCGATCGCCGCGAGCTCGAACGCCAC
>CAYSRR010000238.1:0-4896 GCA_964433375.1 uncultured Streptomycetaceae bacterium | reverse complement strand
GCGGCGACGCCGGCGATCGAGGGCGGCCGCCCGGCCCGCACCGAGCCGTGGCCGTCACGCCCGCCGATCATCCCGGCGGAGGAGATCGCGCCGCTCTCCGCGCGGCTGATCGTCAACCAGACGGCGCTGAAGCTCAAGCGCGCCGCCATCCAGCCGCTGCTCGACGCTTTCGCGCGGGCGACGGCATGAGGATCGCGCAATGATCGCGATCCGGCGCCTTTCCACGGCGCAGCCCGATTTCGACGCGCGGCTCGCGGACCTGCTCGCGTTCGAGGCCGCGCAGGACCCGCAGGTCGACGCCACCGTCGCGCGGATACTCGCCGATGTCAGGGCGCGCGGTGACGCCGCGCTGCTCGAATACACGCGGCGCTTCGACCGGGTCGAAGCGGACTCGGTCGCGGCGCTGGAAGTGCCGCGCGCCGAACTGAAGCGGGCCGCGAAGCGGATCTCGAAGGAAACCCGCGCGGCGCTCGAGGCCGCGGTGAAGCGCGTGCGCGCCTATCACCGGAAGCAGGTCGCCCCCTCCTGGCGCTATCGCGACGCCACCGGCGCCGAGCTCGGGCAGCGCGTGACCGCGCTGGACCGCGTCGGCATCTACGTTCCGGGCGGCAAGGCGGCGTACCCGTCGTCCGTGATCATGAACGCGGTGCCGGCGAAGGTGGCCGGCGTGCGCGAGATCATCATGGTGGTGCCGGCGCCGGGCGGCGCGGTGAACGACCTCGTGCTCGCGGCCGCCGCGATCTGCGGCGTGGACCGCGTGTTCACCGTCGGCGGCGCGCAGGCGGTCGCCGCGCTCGCCTACGGCACCGCGACGGTTCCCCCGGTGGACAAGATCGTCGGGCCGGGCAACGCCTACGTCGCCGCCGCCAAGCGGCGCGTCTTCGGCGTGGTCGGCATCGACATGGTGGCGGGCCCGTCGGAAGTGGTGGTGGTGTGCGACGGCGGGACCGAGCCCGACTGGATCGCGATGGACCTCTTCGCGCAGGCCGAGCACGACGAGATGGCGCAGGCGATTCTGATCGCGCCGGACGCGAAGTTCCTCGATGCCGTCCTGGCCAGCATGGAACGCCAGCTCGCGGCCATGCCGCGCCGCGAGGTCATCGCCGCGTCGCTGTCGAAGCGCGGCGCGCTGATCAAGGTGCGCAGCCTCGCCGAGGCCTGCGACATCGTCAACCGCATCGCGCCCGAGCACCTGGAATTGTCGGTGGCGAAACCCGATGCGCTCATGCCCAGGATCCGGCACGCCGGGGCGATCTTTCTCGGGCGCGAGAGCTCGGAGGCGCTCGGGGATTATTGCGCGGGGCCCAACCACGTGCTGCCCACTTCGCGCACCGCGCGCTTTTCCTCGCCGCTCGGCGTCTACGATTTCCAGAAGCGCTCGAGCGTGATCCGCATCCCGCGCAAGGCGGCCGCGAAGCTCGGCAAGGTGGCTTCCGTGCTCGCGCGCGGCGAGGGGCTGACGGCGCACGCGATGTCGGCCGAATACCGCATGCAGGAAACCAACCGCAAAGGCGCGAAGACGCGAAGGTAGCGCAAAGTAATTCGTACATGTTTCTTTGCGAATCCTTTGCGCCTCTGCGCCTTTGCGGTTAATCACATGCCGAAGACACCTGAAGAAATCATCCGCGAGGAGGTCCGCGCGCTGAAGGCGTATCACGTGCCCAACAGCGCGGGCATGGTGAAGCTCGACGCGATGGAGAACCCGTACCGCCTGCCGCCGGAATTACGCGGCAGGCTCGCCCGGCTCGTCGAGGACGCTTCGCTCAACCGTTACCCGGACCCGGGCGCGCGCGAGTTGAAGGAGCAGCTGCGGCAGTCGCTCGGCGTGCCGGAAGGGATGGAGCTGCTGCTCGGCAACGGCTCGGACGAGCTGATCCAGCTGGTGGTGATGGCCACGGCAAGGCCGGGGGCGGTCGTGCTCGGCGTGGAGCCGTCGTTCGTCATGTTCCGCATGATCGCGGCTTTCGCCGGCGCGCGTTACGCGGGCATCGATCTGCGCGAGGACTTTTCGCTCGATATCGAGCGCGTGCTGGCGGCCATCGAGCGCGAGCGGCCGGCCGTTGTCTTCCTCGCCTATCCCAACAATCCGACCGGCAACCTGTTCGATGCCGGGCTGGTCGAGCGCATCGTTTCCGCCGCGCCGGGGCTGGTGGTGGTGGACGAGGCCTACCACGCGTTCGCGGAGCGCAGCTTCCTGCCGCGACTCGGCCGATACCCGAACCTGCTGGTCATGCGCACCCTGTCCAAGCTCGGGCTCGCGGGCATCCGGCTCGGCGCGCTGGCGGGGGCCGGGCGCTGGCTCGCGCAGCTCGACAAGCTGCGTTTGCCCTATAATGTCGGCACGCTGACGCAGATCGTCGCGACCGAAGTCATGCGGCACGGCGACGTGTTGACAGAACAGGCCGGGGCCATCAAGCTAGAGCGTAACCGCCTGCTGCAGGGGCTGAGCGACCTGCCGGGCGTGACGGCGTATCCGAGTGACGCCAATTTCATTTTGTTCAGGATCAACCAGGCGGAGCGCGTTTTCGACGGATTGAAACGACGCGGAGTCTTGATCAAGAGCCTCCACGGTTCTCACCCTCTCCTCGCGGATTGCCTGCGGGTGACGGTCGGCACGCCGGACGAGAACGCCGCTTTTCTTTCAGCGCTGACCCAGGCCCTTCCAGCTTGATAATTCCAGCCCAAACTGCGCCCGCTGCACCGGCGGCGGTCCCGGCCCATGCGTAAAGCCGAAGTTACCCGCAACACCCAGGAAACGAAGATCGCCGTCAGGCTGAACCTCGACGGCAAGGGCACGGCGAAGATCGCGACCGGCGTGCCGTTCCTCGATCACATGCTGGAGCAGGTCGCGCGCCACGGCGTGTTCGACCTGGAGGTTTCCGCGAAGGGCGATTTGCACATCGACGCGCACCACACCGTCGAGGACATCGGCATCACGCTGGGCCAGGCCTTCGCCAAGGCGGCGGGCGACAAGAAGGGCGTGCGCCGCTACGGCCACGCCTACGTGCCGCTCGACGAGGCGCTGTCGCGCTCGGTCGTCGACCTCTCGGGCCGGCCGGGGCTCGAGTACCACATCGAGTTCACGCGCGCGCGCATCGGCGAGTTCGACGTCGACCTCGTGCACGAATTTTTCCAGGGCTTCGTCAACCACGCGAAGGTGACGCTGCACGTGGACAACCTCAAGGGCACCAACGCGCACCACCAGGCGGAGACGGCGTTCAAGGCGTTCGGGCGCGCGCTGCGCATGGCGGTCGAGCGCGATCCGCGCGTGAAGGACGTGCCGTCCACGAAGGGTTCCCTGTAAGCCCGTCCTTTCCCGGGTTTCGAGCTTCCGAGCTGACTGAGTACAACACGCCACAACGCGCTCGAAACCCGGAATGCGCCTGAAATTCGAAAATGATTGATGTCGCCGTCGTCGATTACGGGATGGGCAACCTGCACTCGGTTGCGAAGGCGATCGAGCGCGTCGCCCCGGGCGCCCGCGTGAGCGTGACGGGCGACGCCGCCGCGGCGGCGGGCGCGGCGCGCGTGGTGTTCCCGGGCCAGGGCGCGATGCCGGACTGCATGCGCGAGATGCAGGCGCGCGGGCTGCGCGAGGCGGTGGTCGCGGCCGCGCGAGAGAAGCCGTTCCTGGGAATCTGTATCGGGCTGCAGATGCTGTTCGAGTCGAGCGAGGAGGGCGACACGCCCGGCCTCGCCCTGCTGCCGGGACGGGTGCGGCGCTTTCCGGCCGGCGGGATGACCGACGCGCAGGGCAGGAAGCTCAAGGTGCCGCACATGGGCTGGAACGAGGTGCGCCAGACCGTCGCGCACCCGCTGTGGGAAGGCATTCCCCAGGACAACCGCTTCTATTTCGTGCACAGCTATTTCCCGGAGCCCGCGAACCGCGAGCTCGTGGCGGGCGAGAGCGTCTACGGCGTGTCGTTCGCCTGCGCGGCGGCGCGCGACAATGTTTTCGCCGTGCAATTCCATCCCGAAAAAAGCGAATCGGCCGGACTGCGCCTGTTCGCCAACTTCCTCGCCTGGCAGCCGGCGGTGCCGGGGCCGAGGCAGAAATCCGCCGCCACTCCCGTTTCATAAGAGAGCCATGCTGATCATTCCCGCAATCGATTTGAAGGACGGCAAGTGCGTGCGCCTGAAGCAGGGCGCGATGGACAAGGTCACCGTGTTTTCCGACGACCCCTTGGCGATGGCCCGGCAGTGGCTCGACCTCGGCGCGCGCCGGCTGCACGTCGTCGACCTGAACGGCGCGGCCGCCGGGCGCCTGAAGAACGCGCCGGCGATCCGGGCGATCGCGTCCGCGGTGGGCGACAAGCTGCCGATCCAGCTGGGCGGCGGCATCCGCGACCTCGACACCATCGAGCAGCTGATCGACACCGGCGTGACCTACGTCATCATCGGCACCGCTGCGGTGAAGACGCCCGGCTTCCTGCACGAGGCCTGCACCGCGTTTCCGGGCCACGTGCTGGTCGCGCTCGACGCGAAGGACGGCAAGGTCGCCGTGGACGGCTGGTCGAAGATGACCGGCCACGAGGTGCTCGATCTCGCGAAGAAATTCCAGGATTACGGCGTCGAGGCGGTCATCTACACCGACATCGGGCGCGACGGCATGATGACGGGCGTCAACATCGAGGCGACCGTGACGTTGGCGAAGGCGCTGTCCGTGCCGGTGATCGCGAGCGGCGGCATCAACGGCCTGGACGACGTCAAGGCGTTGTGCGCGGTCGAGCACGAGGGCGTCAGCGGCGCCATCACCGGGCGCGCGATCTACGAGGGCAAGCTCGACTTCGCCGCCGCGCAGAAGCTGGCCGACCAGCTCTCGAAGAAAGGAGAGGGGTGAGGTGTGAGGGGTAAGGTGTAACCGCGTTTTTTCTCCTCACTCCTATCTCCTTACTC
>CAYSRR010000237.1:0-4911 GCA_964433375.1 uncultured Streptomycetaceae bacterium | reverse complement strand
GCCGCTGCACGGCGCGCTCATCAAGAACGAGCAGGACGTGCAGCGGCGGGATGATCTTGTGGCTGTCCTGGCTGTGCAGCGCCTCGGCCGGAATGTCCTCCGCCATGAGCAGCTTCAGCCAGTCGAGCAGTTCCGAGGTCGAGGGCTTCTTCTTCAGCCCCGGCACCTCGCGGATCTCGAAGAACGCCTCGAGCGCCTCGCGCAACAACTGCTTCTTGATGTCGGGATGATGCACGCGAACGATGCGCTCCATCGTCTCGTGGTCGGGGAAGCGGATGTAATGGAAGAAACAGCGCCGCAGAAACGCGTCCGGCAGCTCCTTCTCGTTGTTGCTGGTGATCAGCACCAGCGGCCGGTGCCTCGCCTTCACCAGCTCCTGCGTCTCGTAGACGTAGAACTCCATGCGATCGAGCTCGCGCAGCAGGTCGTTGGGAAACTCGATGTCCGCCTTGTCCACCTCGTCGATCAGCAGCACCGCCGGCGAGTCGGCGGTGAACGCCTTCCACAGCATGCCCCGCACGATGTAGTTGCGGATGTCGTGCACGCGCCCGTCGCCCAGCTGCGAATCACGCAGGCGCGAGACGGCGTCGTACTCGTAGAGCCCGTGCTGGGCCTTGGTGGTGGACTTGATGTGCCACTCGTGGAGCGGGCGGCCGAGCGCGCGGGCGATCTCGATCGCGAGCTGGGTCTTGCCGGTGCCGGGCTCGCCCTTCACCAGCAGCGGTCGCTCCAGCGTCAGCGCGGCGTTCACCGCCATCATCAGGTCGCCGGTGGCGACGTAGGTCTCGGTGCCTTCGAAGCGTTTCATATTCCCTCAAGCAATCAGCCTTCAGCGATCAGCTATCCGCTCTCGTCACTGACCAACCGCATTGGCTGAGAGCTGACGGCTGTCGTCATCGAGTCTCGCATCCGCCCTCACCACCGTCAAGAAATCGCGCTACCATTTCAGCCCATGAATGGCGCACCCGGACCTGCAACCGCGCTATGGCCGCTGCCGCTCGCAGGCGGGCTGCTGCCGGCCATCGCCGCCCTGCTGGCGCTCGGCCTTTCCATCGCGCTCGACCTCATCCCGCCGTGCAACCCTTTCCTGGACGGCTGCGTCTCGATCAGCCGCGCGGCGCGGCACGACCTGCCCAACCACGTGTTCCGCGCCCTGGTGCTGCCGGCGGCGATGCTGCAGGCAATGACCTGGCTGGTGTGCGCCGCGTGGCTCAAGGGACTGGGGGCGGGAACGCGCGGCGCCTTGCGCGCGCTGCCCTGGCTGGGCATCCTCGCCGGCTTGTTCCTCGTGCTCTACGGCACTTTTCTCGGCACCGAGGGACAGGCCTACCGCTGGATGCGCCGCTACGGCGTCATTTTCTACTTCGGTTTCACCTACCTCAACATGGTGATCGCGAGCGGCGCGCTGCGGCGCCTGGCGCGCCAGGGGGCGATCGTTCCACCCGCGCGTCTCGACCGCTGGCTGGTCGCGCTGTGCGCGATCACGCTCGCCATCGGCCTCATCCAGGTGCTCGCATCCCCACTGCTCGGCAGCGAAGATCTTAAGAACCGGCTGGAGAACATCATGGAATGGTACGCCGCCCTCGCCCTCACCCTGTACTTCCTCGCGCTCGCCTGGCTGTGGCGGAATGCACGCGTCAGCGCGCACCTGAACAGCAATGGACAGGATTAACAAGATTTACAGGATTGGAAAAAGCAAGAATCAAAAATCATCAGAGGCTTTGATTGAATCTTGTAAATCCTGTCTATTTTTTCCAGTTTTTAGACAAGATCGGCCTTGCGGTCGATATCGAGCAGGATGCCCGGGTCGTCGCATTCGAAAAGCCGCACGGCATCGCGATGCCGTTCCACGACCGCGCGCGCGCCCTGGTCGCCGTCGAGCGCGAGCAGCTCGTCCCGGAGCGCAACGCCGAAACCGACAGGATGGCCACGCTCGCCCTGGTGGGCCGGGGCGACGATCAGCGCGCCCTGCTCCAGCTCAGTGACGACCCGGCCGATGGTGGCGGGCGCGATGCGCGGCATGTCGGCCAGCGCGACCACCCAGCCGCCCGCGCCACGCGCCTGGGCGACGCCGTGCGCCAGGCTCGCGCCCATGCCGCGCGACGCGCCCTGGAACATCGTGACCGCGCAGCCTTCCTCTTCCAGCATTTCGGCGAGCGGGAAATCACCCCAGCGCACCACCGCGATCACCTCGAGCCCGGCCGCGGCCAGGTTACGCGCGGCGTGCGCGGCGATCGCCACGCCGTCTTCCAGCGGGTGCAGCAGCTTGTCCCCGCCGAAGCGCTTGCCGGCCCCCGCCGCGAGCAGGACCGCGGCAATAACCTTCTGATTCCTCGCCATATCGCAGCCGATTATAGCGGCAAGTCCGCCCTCGCCCGCGCATAACTGCGATCAGCCACAGAGAACACAGAGGACACAGAGGACACAGAGGACACAGAGATAAAGCAGTAACGCCCTCTCTCCCGCTCCGGCTTTGCCGGGGTTGCAGAGGAGTTTATTTTGTATTTCTCTGTGCTCTCTGTGTTCTCTGTGGCAAAGTCTTGCTTTTCACGGATCACACATGCCGAAATTCTGCGCCAACCTCACGATGCTCTGGAACGAGCTCGGCTTCATGGACCGCTTCGCCGCGGCCTCGAAAGCGGGCTTCACCGGCGTCGAATACCTGTTTCCCTACGAGCACGACAAGGCCCGCTTGGCCGGCGAACTGAAAAAGAACGGTCTCGTCCAGGTGCTGCACAACCTGCCCGCCGGGAACTGGGCGGAAGGAGAACGCGGCATCGGCTGCCATCCCGGCCGCGCGAAGGAATTCCAGGAAGGCGTGGCGAAGGCGATCGAGTACGCCACGGCGCTCGGCTGCGGGCAGGTCAACTGCCTCGCCGGCATCCGGCCGCGGCACGTGGAGCCGAACGACGCGCGCGAAACCTTCATCAGGAACCTGCAGTACGCGGCGCCGCGCCTCAAGGACGCCGGCATCCGGCTGCTGATCGAGCCGATCAACACGCGCGACATCCCGGGCTTCTTCCTGAACCACACGAAGCAGGCGCTGGAGATCATCCAGGCGGTCGGCTCCGACAACCTGTTCGTGCAATACGATATCTACCACATGCAAATCATGGAGGGGGACCTCGCCCGCACGATCGAGGCCAACCTCCAGCTCATCCCGCACCTGCAGCTCGCCGACAACCCGGGGCGCAACGAGCCCGGCACCGGCGAGATCAACTACCCTTTCCTGCTCGGGTTCCTCGACCGCATCGGCTATGCCGGCTGGATCGGCTGCGAATACAAGCCCGCCACGACCACCGACGCCGGCCTGGGCTGGGCGAAGCCCTGGTTGGCGCGCTGAACGACGCCTGCCGCCGGGGCACGCCGTGCTTGACTGCCGTGCTTGACTTGGGTACGGCGGCGACCACACAATCAGCACGCTGAAACTGTGCCGCAAAGTACGGTCCTGTCATCAGACACCAGGGAGGAGAGCCCATGAAATCCGCACGCATCATTCCGGTATTCGCAGTCGCCCTGTCCGCGGCATTCGCCGCGCCAGCCGCCGCCCAACAGCTGAAGCTCATGACCGGCCCGCAGGGCGGCTCGTGGTATCCGCTGGGCGGCGCGATCCAGAACATCATCGAGAAAAGCGTTCCCGGCACCAACGTGCAGGTGCTGCCCGGCGCCGGCATTTCCAACGTGGTCGGCGTGCAGTCCGGCAAGGCCGAGATGGGCTTCGGCAACGCGGTATCCTCGGTCGACGGCGTCAACGGCGACGAGCCGTTCAAGGGCAAGCAGACCAATGTTTGCCAGGTCGCGACGCTCTACTTCCAGTATTTCCACGCGGTGGCGCTGGTCGACGCCAGGATCGGCGCGCTGGGCGACGCCAAGGGCAAGGCGCTCACCACCCAGCAGAAAGGCAATACCGGCGAGCAGATGACCCGCCACGCGCTGCAGGTTTACGGCCTCGACTACGGCAAGATGTCGAAGGTCAACCACGGCAACTACACCGACTCCGTGTCGCAGCTGAAGGACGGCCACGCCCAGCTGTTCACGCTGATCACCACGGTGCCGGCGTCCGCGGTCATGGACCTCGCCGCGGCGCGCGACATCCGCGTGCTGGAATTCCCCGACGACAAGTTCCGGGCGCTTCAGAAAATCAACAGAGGCTACGACAAGCGCATCATCAAGGCCGGCAGCTATCCCAAGCAGGACAAGGACATCCAGACGATCGGCACCTGGACCCACCTCATCGCCAGCTGCAAGCTGCCCGAACAGCTCGTCTACAACATCACCAAGGCGCTCGCCGGCAACGTCGAGAACCTCGGCAACGTGGTTGCCGCCGTCAAGGGCCTGTCGGTGAAGGACATGGCCGCCGACGTCGGCGTGCCGTACCATCCCGGCGCCCGCAAGTTCTATCGGGAAGCGAAGGCGCTTTAACTCTTCCTGACAGCGGCGCGAGTTCTCGCGCCGCTGTTTTTTTGCGCCCGTCCTGCCCCATGACCGCGGACCGACTGCTGAAAAGCCTGATCGCGATCATCGCGGCCGGCATGTCGGTCTATCACCTGACCATCGCCTTCATCGGCGCGCCGCAGCAACTGTTCTTCCGCAGCACCCACCTGCTGTTCGCGCTGGTGCTGGTTTTCCTGATCTATCCCGGCTTTCGCAAGCAGGCATCCGCGGAAGAGCATGTGCTGCGCGACGATGCGGGAGGTTACACAGGCACGGTCTCCGGGCGCGCGTCATGGCTCGACTGGCTGTTCATCGCCGGCTCCATCGTCACCATCGTCTTCATCTGGAGCAGCCACGAGCACATCCTGACCCGCTTCGTGTATGTCGAGGACCCGACCACGACCGAACTCGTGCTGGGTTCGATGTTCGTGCTGATCGTGCTGGAGGCGACACGGCGCGTGATCGGCCTGGCGCTGC
>CAYSRR010000236.1:0-4939 GCA_964433375.1 uncultured Streptomycetaceae bacterium | reverse complement strand
CTTACGACCACCCCGTCACCTTCGGTGCCACCCCTCCTGTCCAGGAGGGGAGCTGTAAGAGGATGTCCCCTCCTGCAAACAGGAAACTACAGATGCAAGCGGTTTTTATTTCCTCCGCGTCCCCGGCGTCCTCCGCGGTGAGCGGTGTTACCACGCCGACTGAAGAATCTCGCCCAGCAATTCGCGTTCACGGACGAACTCCCGCTTCGGGTCGGCGTTGAAATTCCTGAGCGACAGCTCGAGCACCTGCGGCAGCCGCGCGCGGTCCATGCCGAGACCGGACAGGCGCGTCGGCATGCCCAGGGCGGTGAATTCCGCTTCCATCTTCTCCGCGATGCGATGCGGCACATCGGGCGGCGCAACGCCCTCGAAGCCGAGCGCGTGCGCGATGCGCGCCATCGCCTCGAGATCGCGCTGCCCCAGCCGGCGCAGCATCGTACCGATCAGCGCCGCGTAGGCGCCACCCTGCCCGACGTGCGGGAACACGCTGATGAGCGAGGTGGAGAACGCGTACGCCGCCCGCATCACCCAGTGGCGCGCGAACTGCTCGCCGCCGTCGTCGGCCTCGCGGTTCTGCAGCAGCGTCGCCGCGCACAGGTCGAAGCGCGGCGCCGGGTCGGTTGCGTCCCCGATCCGGGCAAGCGCGCCGGCGGCAAGACGGTACGCCTGCATGCGGTCGCCCTCGACCAGGGGATTGTCGCCGACGGCGCCGAGGTTCATCACCGCCCGGCAGTAGATCGTTCCGGCGCCGGTGCGGATCAGCGACAACGGCGCGGTGAGCAGCGCGTCCGTGTCCCAGAAAATCGCGACGGGGCGGGTCTTGGGATCGAAGAATTCCATGCCGCGCGCGGTGGCGTCGTCCTTCATGCGCGAGCCCGCGCGGTTCTGCGCCGTGGTCGGCGCGGTCAGCACGTTGATGATCGGCAGCTTGGGCGCCATCAGCCGGGGGCTGACGGCCGGCCCGTGCTCCGGGTACTGGGTCACCAGCGCCTCGACCGGCTGCGGCTCGGCGAGCAGGATGGTGACGATGCGCGCGCCCTGGATCACGCTGCCCGCGCCAACGCCGATCACGAGATCGGCCTGTGCCGCGCGCGCGGCATCGGCCGCGCGCGTGACCGACGAGCGCGAAGTGTCCTTGTCGATCTCGTCGAACACGCTGCCAAGGCGATCGCCCAGCAGTTGCTTCATGCGCGCGATCAGCGGCGTCCTGCGCGACACCGTGCGCCCGCACACGATGAACGCGCGCCGCGCGCGGGCGCGCTCCACTTCGTCCGGCAGCCGATCGAGCGCGTTCGCCCCGCTATGGAGGCGGAAGGGATAACCGGTCAGGCGGAAATCGTATGAATACACGGGATCTCCCACAGAAACGACAGGCGCGCCCGGATTTATGCGCGCGACACGCGGCAGAGCAGCGCCTTGAGGTTGGTCTGGTCGGACACCGGGTCACGCTGCGTCTTGTCGGTGAGGAAGTTCACCGAGCGCCACGGGTGGTACGGCTGGCGCTCGCCCCAGCCGATCGGGACGAACACGGCGCTCGACCGGATGCCGGCGTGCACCCAGGCCACCGCCTCGATTGTGCCATTGGCGCTCTCGACCTTCACGCGGTCGCCGTCGGCTATGCCGAGGCCCGCCGCCTTGTCGGGATGGATCTGGCAGAAGAGGTCCGGCCACATCTCCTCCGCCTGCCAGAAGTAATGCGTCCAGCTGTGGAAGTGCGCCGCGGAGGGCCGGCCCGTCAGCAGCTCGGTGTCGTAGCCCTGCGCCCGCAGCCGCGCGCCCGGCCCCCCGGCCGTGGCGTCGACGATCCGCGCGCGCGACGTGCCCGTGTCCGGGCTGCAGAACGGGGAAATGACGCCGGCTTCGGCGTCGCTGTGCTCGAGCTCCAGGTACGGCAGGTCGACGAGCTGCTCCCGCTCGGAATAGAACTCGGGCAGGGCGGAGAGGCCGATGATCCGGAACTTGCGCTCCAGCTCCTCCGTCCAGAACTCGAGCTTGCCGCTCCTGGTCGGGAAGCGGTGTCCCGGCGGCGCGCCGGGCGCGGTCGTGCCCTCGAGGTACAGCGTGTCGATCTCCGGCGCATCCTCGCTCGCCACCGGCTGCCGCACCCAGCGCCACGGCACCGAGTGCAGCCGCTTCTGCGTGCAGCCGTTGATGAGCGGGTTCTGGATGCAGGCCTCGTCCCAGAACACGCGGGTGTCCTTGTAGCGTTCCTGCAGCACGTCGTCGAAGCCGAAGCGCTTGCCGAGCTCGATCCAGATCCAGCCGTCGGCCTTCGCCTCGCCGGGCGGCTCGATCATCTTGTCGATCCAGACGATGCGCCGGTCGTCGTTGGAGCGGCCGATCTCGCCCTTCTCGATGCCGGTCGCGGCGGGCAGCACGTAGTCCGCGTAGGCGGAGGTCTCGTTGGCGAACAGCTCGATGTGGACCAGGAGGTCGAGCGACTCGAATGCCGCGCGGACCTTGTCCTGGCCCGGCCACTGCGCGAGAGGATTGTTGCAGGCGATGAGCGCGCGCACCGGATAGGGCTTGCCGTGCAGCATCGCGTCGGTCCAGCCGGCGGGGCTGCGGCGCACCTTCTGCCGGGAGATCTTCGCGCGGCGGTGCTCGGGGGCGTTCGCCCGGATGGGGCTGCCGTGCGTCATGTTGAAGTAGGCCGCGCCGGCCCCAGTTGCCGGTGATCGCGGCGAGGTACATGAGCACCCGGTTGGTCTGCGTGCCGTTGGTATGCTGGTTGACGCCGCGGCTCGCGAAGATCACGCAGCCGTCGGCGGCGGCGATCTCCTCCGCCAGGCGGCGGATCTCGGCGGCGGCGATGCCGGTAATCGGCTCGGCCCACTCCGGCGTGTAACCGCGCGCCAGGATGAAATCGCGCCATTCCGCGAAACCGAGCAGCCACTCGCCGCAGAAGCGCGCGTCGTGCAGCCCGCGCGCGAGGATGTGCTGGCACAACGCGAGGCCGAGCGCCATGTCGGTGCCCGGCCGGATCGCGAGCCAGCGGTCGGACTTGGCGGCGGTGGCGGACAGCCGCGGGTCCACGGTGATCATCTTCGCGCCGTTGCGCAGGCGCCAGTCGTTGATCATGCCGAAATAGACCGGGCGCGTTTCCGCCTGGTTGTCGCCCATGTAGACGTAGAGCCGGGCCGAGCCGAGGTCGTTCGGCGTGTAGCTGTTGCCGCTGCCGACGCGGCCCTGCGTCAGCTCGAACGCGACGCTCTTGGCGGCGCCGCAGAAGGGATCGGTGCCGTCCTTGTTCGGCGTGCCCCACATCTGGGCGAAGAGGCGCGTGTAGCCGCGGCCGTCGAGCGTGCCGGTGCGCGTGCCGATGAACATCGCGAGCGCTTCGGGGCCGTGCTCGTCGCGCAGCCGTTTCAGCTTCTCCGCGATCTCGTCGAGCGCCTGGTCCCACGAAATGCGCTCGAACTTGTTCTCGCCGCGCGCGCCGACCCGCTTCAGGGGATGCAGCAGGCGGTGCTCGCTGTGGTACATCTGCAGCGTCAACTGCGACTTCGGGCAGACGCGCCCCTGCAGCAGCGGGTCGTCTTCGTTGCCGGTGATGCGCACCAGCTCGCTGCCCTTGAAATGGAAGTTCGCGGAGCAGCAGTTGAAGCAGATGTTGCAGCCGCCCGGGACCACGCGGTCGGCGGTCGCCGATTCGCGCGGCAGCCCGTAAGGAAACGCCGGCTTCGCTTCCGCCATGGTCGCCTGGGCAGCTGGCGCGTCCATGAACGCGGGACGCGCGCCGTTGCCCGGCGCCATGCGCGCCGGAACGTTTGCCGCGCCGGCGGCTTCCCGGGCGGCCACGCGCTCGAGGTAGATCGTCGCGGGACCCAGCAGGAAGTGGTTCTGGTCGCGCGGCGTCCGGCCCTCGCGCGCCGCCTCGTCGAGCAGCTCGTCGCGCCGCCCGAAGCGGATGGCACGCGTCGGGCAGACGCTGGCGCAGGCCGTCGTCTGGCCTTGCGAGCGCCGGTCCGCGCAGAGGTCGCACTTCACGGCGTGGTGTTCCCTCGGGTCGTAGCCCATCGCGCTGTAGGGACAGGCGATCACGCACTCTCCGCACCCGGTGCAGCGCGACTCCACGACGCTGACGACGCCGGTGACGGGGTCCTTCTCGATCGCCTTGGGGTTCACCGGGCAGGCGCGCAGGCACGCCGGCCGCTCGCAGTGCTGGCAGGTCAGCGTGAGGAAGGCCAGGCCCGCGTCCTCGAGATCGCTCGCCCATACCACCTTGTTGCGGTACTCGCCGGGCCCGAGCCGGTGCTCCTGCTTGCACGCGGCCTCGCAGCTCTTGCAGCCGGTGCAGCGCTCGAGGTCTATCAGCAGCGCGAGCCGCCCGCTGTCCTTCATTTCGAGGGGTGCGTTCATCGCCTCACCATGCGGTCAGGTGCCACCAGTTGATCGGGCCGCCGTCCGCGACGTAGCCCGCGAAGAAAGTCACCGTCACGACGTGGATCGCGACGCCCAACACGAAGATCCAGGCGAGCGCCATGTGCAGCGGCCGCCACCACGCCTGGGATGCGCCGACCGTGCGGCGCGTGCCGAGCAGCCGGGCTTCCTCGCGCGCGAGCCGGTGATAGGCCCATGCGGCCCGGGGCGATCGCCACCAGTGCGACAGCGTCACCGAGAAAGTGCCCTCCTTCGCCTGCGGATCCAGGTCCGCGAGCAGCTCCCGCTTGGCCGCAATGACGGCTTTCAGGCGCTCGCGCGTCGCGGCATCGGGCACGGAAAAGGCGGGCGCGCGGGAAGCGAACGTGGCCGCCATCCGGCGCGAGCCGCGCACGCGCGCCCACACGCCCAACAAGGCGAGGGCGAGCAGCGTGAGCAGCAACAGTGCGGGCGCCCGCCGCAGGTAGCCGCCGGAGTGGATCGCGATCAGCACCAGGCCGACGCTGGAGCACACGACGTGCGCGTTGAACCAGCGCAAGGGATCGCGGGTGAGACC
>CAYSRR010000235.1:0-4941 GCA_964433375.1 uncultured Streptomycetaceae bacterium | reverse complement strand
TCAGCGCCGAACAGGCGCTGAGAAAATTGTCACGATCGGTGTCGCGCTCGATGCTCTTGATGTCCTGGCCGCTGTGCCTGGCCATGATCTCGTTCAGTTTTCCCTTCAGGAACAGGATCTCCCGCGCATGGATCTCGATATCGGAAGCCTGGCCCTGGAAGCCGCCCAACGGCTGGTGAATCATCACGCGCGAGTTCGGCAGGCAGAAGCGCTTGCCCTTGGCCCCCGCCGTCAGCAGCAGCGCGCCCATGCTCGCGGCCTGGCCGACGCACAGCGTCGAGACGGCGGGCTTGATGAACTGCATGGTGTCGTAGATCGCGAGCCCCGCCGACACCGAGCCGCCGGGCGAGTTGATGTAGAACGAGATCTCCTTGTCCGGGTTCTCGGACTCGAGGAACAACATCTGCGCGACGATCAGGTTGGCGGTCACCTCGGTCACCGGCCCGACCAGGAACACCACGCGCTCCTTCAGCAGGCGCGAATAGATGTCATAGGCGCGCTCGCCGCGCCCGCTCTGCTCGATCACCATCGGGATCAGCCCGAGGCCCATGGGTTCGGTGCGCGCCATTATTGTTTCCCCATCAGTTCGTCGAACTCGACCGGTTTGTCGGCCACTTTCGCCACGCCCAGCGCCCACGCCACCACGTTCTCTTCCGCCACGGTGGCCTCGAGGTCGCGCAGCCGCTCCGGCTCCGCGTAGAACCATTTCACCACTTCCTGCGGGCGCTCGTAGCTCTGCGCCTGCTCCTCGACCAGCGCCCGCACCTGCTCCGGCCGGGGATAGAGGTTGTGCGCCTTCATCAACTCGCCGAGGATCAGGCCGGTGCTGACCCGCCGCTCGGCCTGCTTCTCGAACAGGTCGGAGGGCATCGGCGTGTTTTCCGTGACCTGGATGCCGCGCGCCGCGAGTTCCTGCCGGGCGCCGGCCGTCATGCGCTCGGTCTCCATCCGGACCAGGCTCTTGGGGGCCTCGACCTTCGTGGCATCGAGCAGTGCCTGCACGACCTGGTCGCGGGTGCGCGCCTTCAGCTTGGCCTTCACCTCGCGCTCGAGATTGGCCCTCACCTCGGCGCGCATCCTGGCGATGTCGCCATCCTCGACGCCGAGGTTCTTCGCGAACTCGGCATCGACTGCGGGCAGCACCGGCTCCGCGACCTGGTGAACGGTGACTTCGAAACGGGCCGTTTTCCCGGCCACGTCCCGCCCGTGGTAATCGTCCGGGAAGCGCAGGTCGAAGGTTTTCGACTCGCCCGCCTTCAGGCCGGCCAGGCTGGACTCGAAATCCGGCAGCAGGCGCCCGCCGCCCAGCACCACCGCCTGCCCCTTGGCGCCGGATCCCTGGAATGGCGCGCCCTCGATGGTCCCGCTGAAATCGATCGTGACGCGGTCGTCGCTCGCCGCCGCGCGCTCCACCGGCTCGAAGCGGGCGCGCTGCTTGCGCAGGATGTCGAGCGTCTTGTCGACTTCCGCGTCGCCCACTTCCAGCACGGGGCGCTCGATCGAGGCATTGGAGATATCGCCCACGACGACATCCGGATAGATCTCGAACGTGGCGCTGTACTGAAACTCGCCGGCGCCGCCGCCCGCGGGCTGCAGCTCGAACCTGGGATAGCCCGCGACGCGCAAGTTCTGCTGGCGCACGGCTTCGCCGAAGCTCTTCTGCATCACGTCACCGAGCACTTCCTGCCGCACTTGCGGGCCATATTGCTGCGCGACCACCTTGAACGGCACCTTGCCGGGCCGGAAGCCGTGCATCTTCACCGTGCGCGAGAGGTTCTTGAGGCGGTTCTCCACCTCGCTGTCGATCTCGGCGGCGGGCAGGGCCACGTTCAGCTTCCGCTCGAGTACGCTCAATGTTTCCAAGTTGGCTTGCATGGGTTGTTGGTTATTGAAAGATACCAGTGATCAATGCCGTGTACAACAGCGGAACCGCATTTCGCGCCGGCCCGCGTGGCAGACAGCCCCTATAACAGGAAAGACGGGACGGAGGCCGGCATGCCGGCTCGCACCACTCGCAACACGCTCGTGGTGCGAAAGGAGGGACTCGAACCCCCATGCCTTGCGGCGCCAGAACCTAAATCTGGTGCGTCTACCAATTCCGCCACTTTCGCGACGTTTTGATTGTAATATAATCAGGTCCGCGCCGAAAGCTTGCAAGCCGTCTTAACGTTGCACTGTATCATAATGATAATAATGGGTTTTTGCGTAGCAGCAAATGGGCGTCAACCACTACGAAAATTTCCCGGTCGCCTCCCTCCTCCTCCCCCCCCAATTTCGCCATCCGGTAGCATTGATCTACCGTTTTGCAAGGGAAGCCGACGATTTTGCGGACGAGGGAAACGCGCCCGACGCGTTGCGGCTCGAGCAACTGGCGCATTTTGGCGATCAGTTGCGCAAGATCGAACGGGGCGCTCCCCCTGATGTCGACTGGTTCAACGCGCTCGCCGGCATCATCCATCAGCACCGGCTGCCGGCAAACCTGTTCCATGACCTGCTGTCCGCGTTTTCCCAGGACGTCGTGCGCAAGCGCTACGCGGATTTCCCCGAAGTGCTCGACTACTGCAGGCGCTCGGCCAATCCGGTGGGACGCCTGCTGCTGCACCTGTTCGGCCATGCCACGCCCATCAACCTCGAGCGCTCCGATTCGATCTGCTCGGCGCTGCAGCTCGTCAACTTCTGGCAGGATGTCGGGGTGGATTACGCCATGGGCCGCATCTACCTGCCGCGCGACGAGATGGAACATCACGGCGTCGGCGAACGCCACATCGCCGAGCAGCGTTGCGACGACGCCTGGCGCGCGTTGCTCCGCTTCCAGGTCGAGCGGGCGCGCGGCATGCTGAACGCGGGCGCGCCTCTCGGGCGGACGCTCCCCGGGCGCGTCGGCCTCGAGATCCGCGCCACCGTGCAGGGCGGGCTGCGCGTGCTTGAAAAGCTGGAGCGCGCGCAATATGACATGTTTCGTCACCGACCGGTCCTGAGGTGGCATGACTGGCCGGTGCTGCTGGCACGCGCCCTGTAAATCGTGAGTCGTGATTCGTGAGTCGTGAGTCGAGCCTCCCCCTCACCCCTACCCTCTCCCCCGGGACGGGGGAGAGGGAGAACTTTGTCGAATCACGACTCACGAATCACGCCGTTCGAAGCACCGCGCATGAACCCCCACGAATATTGCCAGCAGAAAGCCGCCGCCAGCGGTTCGAGCTTCTACTACAGCTTCCTGTTCCTGCCGCCGGAGCGCCGGCGCGCGATCACGGCGCTGTACGCGTTCTGCCGCGAGGTGGACGACGTGGTGGACGAGTGCTCCGATACCGCCGTGGCGCAGGCCAAGCTCGCCTGGTGGCGCCAGGAGGTGGCGGCGGCCTATCACGGCACCCCCCAGCATCCGGTGGCGCGCGCGCTGGCCGAGGTGGCGCCCCGCTTCGGCCTCGCCGAAGCCCGCCTGATCGACATCATCGACGGCATGCAGATGGACCTCGACTTCAACCGCTACCCCGACTTCGACACGCTCCGGCCCTACTGTCACCGCGTGGCGAGCGTGGTCGGGTTGCTCTCGGCGGGCATCTTCGGCTACCAGGACCCGCGCACGCTGGAATACGCCGCCGATCTCGGCATGGCGTTCCAGCTGACCAATATCATCCGCGACGTGGGCGAGGATGCGCGCCGCAACCGCATCTACCTGCCGCTCGACGAGCTCGCGCGCCACGGGGTGAGCGAGACCGACATCCTGCAGGCGCGCGAGACGGACGGTTTCATGCGCCTGATGGCGTTCCAGATCGAGCGCGCGCTGGGCTATTACCGCAGCGCGTTCGCGAAGCTGCCCGCCGGCGACCGGCGGGCGCAGCGCCCGGGCCTGGTAATGGCGGCGATCTACCAGGCGACGCTCGACGAGGTGCGGCGCGACGGTTGCCGCGTGCTCACGCGGCGCGTCTCACTCACGCCCATCCGCAAGCTCTGGATCGCCTGGCGCACGTGGCTGAAAGGTTGAACTACGTCGCAGGTACCGCGTCGCAGATAAAGCGTCTCAGGTACCGCGTCTCAGATACGGCGAGTTTGCAAAGGATTTTCGCAACGCTTTACCTGAGACGCATCATCTGAGACGTATCATCTGCGACGCCTTATCTGAGACGCCTTTGGAGGAACGACGGCATGGAACTGCAACTGAAAGGCAAGACAGCGCTGGTCACGGGCGCGAGCATGGGCATCGGCCGCGCGATCGCGAAAGGGCTCGCCGCGGAAGGCGTGAAGACCTGCATCGCTGCGCGGCGGCGCCCGCTGCTCGAGGCCCTGGCGAAGGAAATCGTCGCGGCCGGCGGCCCGGAGCCGGCCATCGTCGAGATCGACATCGTGCAGGATGGCGCCCCGGCGCGGCTCGCCCAGGCCGCGCACCGCGCGCTGGGTCCGATCGGCATCCTCGTCAACTCGGCCGGAGGCAGCAAGCCCGCGATAGCGATCGATGCGCCGGAATCGGCGTGGGAAGAATCGATGACGCTGAATTTCGTACGGGTGCGTCAGCTGACACACGCCGTGCTGCCCCAAATGATCGAGATGAAGTGGGGCCGCGTCATCAACATCAGCGGCAAGTCCGAGCCCGACGCGCTGCTCGCCGCGACGCCGACCAAGGCCGCGATCCACGCGTGGTCGAAAGGGCTGTCGCGCGAGGTCGGCCGGCACGGCGTCACCGTCAACAGCATTCCGCCGGGCCGCATCATGAGCGAGCAGATCCGCCGCAAATACCCGGAGGAGTACCGGGCGAAGGAGTCCGCCGAGCACATCCCGGTCGGCCGCTACGGCGAGCCCGAGGAACTGGCGGCGCTGGCGGTGTTCCTCGCCTCGCCGCTGGCGTCCTACATCACCGGGGCGGTGCTGCCGGTGGATGGAGGCATGCGCCGTTATGCTTTTTAACGGCGTTGCAGATAATTCGTTCCAGATACCACGTTGCAGGTA
>CAYSRR010000234.1:0-4954 GCA_964433375.1 uncultured Streptomycetaceae bacterium | reverse complement strand
GGGCACATGCCGGTGTCGGACAACCTGCCGCACCAGTGGCACGACACGCCCAACGTGCACCTGTGCACGATCTCGGACTTCGAGGACTTCTGCGCTTCCCACGGCGTGAGGATCCTGGAGCGCAAGGTGCTGACCGGGGGCAGGCAGGCCGCCTTCCTGCCCAACCTGTTGGGCAGCCTCGCCGTCTACCGCTTCCAGCGCGCTTGAGTGCTTAACCTCTCACCGCGGAGGACGCAGAGGACGCGGAGGAAGGCTGATCAAGACACCAGAAACTGCTTTCCGTCGAATCGAACGCCCCCTCGGAACACAAATTCAAGCCGCTTCATCTCCGTTTCTCTTGGCGGCTTGGCGGTTCGGCTTTGTTTAGCTTTTCCCCTGCGTCCTCTGCGACCTCTGCGGTGAGAGGTTTACTTGCCGATCCGGTTGCGCAGCAGGCCCACGCCGGTAACCTCGGTTTCGAGCACGTCGCCCGCCGTCATGAACTCCGGCGGCGTGCGCGCGTGACCCACCCCCGCCGGCGTGCCGGTGGAGATGACGTCGCCGGGCTCGAGTGTCAGGCCGTACGACAGCTCCGCGATGATCCTCGGGATCTTGAAGTACATGTAGCTGGTGTTCGAGTCCTGCTTGGTGACGCCGTTCACGCGCGAAGCGATGCGCAGGTTGTGGGGCTCTTTCACTTCGTCCGCCGTCACGATCCACGGCCCCATCGGGCAGGTGCCGTCCACGCTCTTACCCTTGAACCACTGGCCGCCGTGCTGGCGCTGCTGGTAGCGCACCGACACGTCGTTGATGACGGTGTAGCCGAACACGTGCTTCATCGCGCTGGCCTCGGTGATGTTCCTGCCGCCGCGCCCGACGATCAGGCCGAGCTCGGCTTCCCAGTCGAGCGTCTTGTTGATCTCCGGGTCGAACGGCACGCGGTCGTAGGGGCCGATGACGGTCGTCGGCGCCTTGGAGAAAAACGCGGGGTGCGCGGGATACTCGATGCCGTGCGCGCGCGCCTTCTTGCCTTCCTCGAAATGCTCGACGTAGTTCCAGCCGACGCAGAACACGTTCTTGCGCGGGCGCGGGACCGGCGCCAGCAGCTTCACCTTGCCGAGCGGCAGCGCTTTCTTCGCCTTCGCGGCGGCCTGTTTCGCCCACGCGAGGCCTTTCGCCCCGGCGGAAATCAGCGAAATCATGTCGTGCGGGTCAAACGGGGCCCTGCCCCCGCCCTGCGCCAGATCGACCACCTGGTTGCCGTCGCACAATACGCCCACGCGCGGCGCGGCGCCTTTCTTCGGAACGAACGTCACCAATCGCATTTCATCCCCCTTTTCTTGATCGAACGGATGATTTTAACCACGGACGCGCCCCGCGGCGCGCCGGCCGTCCATCACCTGGACGGGCCCGCGGCCTCCGCGAGACGCGCGATCCAGCGCAGGAGCAGCAGCCCGGGGATCGCGATCAGCGTGCACATCAGGAAAAAGCCCGGCCAGCCGAGCGACTCGGCGAACCAGCCGGTCGGCGCGGACGCGAACACGCGCGGCACGCCCATGAGGCTCGAGAGCAAGGCGTACTGGGTCGCGGTGAAGCGCCGGTCGGTGAGCGAGGCCATGAAGCCGACGAACGCGGCCGTGCCCAGCCCGCCGGTGAAATTCTCGAGGGCGACCACCGCCGCCAGCGCCGTGGCCGTGGGCGTAACGCCCGCCAGCACCACGAATCCCAGCGTCGAGACCATCTGTCCCAGGCCGAACAGCCACAGCGCGCGGCGCATGCCGATGCGCAGGATCCAGACGCCGCCCAGCGTGCCGCCGGCGATCGTGGCCCAGAAGCCGAACAGCTTCACCACCGCGCCGATCTCGGCCTCGCTGTAGCCGCGGTCGAGGTAGAACGGCGTCGTCATGCTCGACGCCATGGTGTCGCCGAGCTTGTAGAGCAGGATGAAAGCCAGCGCGAGCCACGCGCCCTCGCGCGTAAAGTAATCCCGGAACGGCAGGAACACCGCTTCGGCCAGCGTCACGGGCCGGCCCGGGGGCAGCGGCGGCTCCGGCGCCGCGAGCGTCACCACGATGCAGGCGGCCATGACGGCGGCCATCACGCAGTACATCGTTTCGTACGAATAGCTGCCGGCGAGTATCAGGCCGCCGGCGCCGGCGACGAGCAGGCCGATGCGGTAGCCGTTGACGTACATGGCGGAGCCGAACCCGAGCTCGACGTCGGCCATGCTCTCGCGCCGGTAGGCGTCGACCACGATGTCCTGCGACGCCGAGAAAAACGCGACCGCGAGCGCGGCGATCGACACCGCCAGCAGGCTGTCCGGCGAGGGCTGCGCCAGGCTCAGCACGAACAGCGCCGCCGCCAGCAGCGCCTGCGCGAGCAGCAGCCAGCCGCGGCGGCGGCCGAGCAGCGGCGGCAGGTAGCGGTCGAACAGCGGCGCCCACAGGAATTTCAGCGTGTACGGCAGGCCGACCAGCGCGAACAGGCCGATGCTGGTGAGATCGATGCCGCTTCTTTTCAGCCACGCCTGCAGCACCGACCCCGTGAGCAGCAGCGGCAGCCCCGAGGCAAACCCCATCAGCAGCGCGAACAGCATGCGCCCGCTGAAGATCGCGGCCAGCGTGTCGCGCCAGGGCGGCGAGCCTTTCTGGAGTGTTGAGTGTTGAGTGTTGAGTGTTGAGTTGGGCATGGGTAAATCGGCTTTAACTAAACACTAAACACTCAAAACTCAACACTCGGTCGAGTAGTCATACTCAACCGTCAGCGGCGCGTGGTCGGAGAAGCGCCGCGTCTTGTAGACCGCCGCGCGCCTGGCCTTCGCCGCGAGCTTCGGCGTGGCGATGTGGTAATCGATGCGCCACCCCACGTTGTTCGCGTACGCCTGCCCGCGGTTGCTCCACCACGTGTACGCCTCGCCGGTTGTCTCCGGGTGCAGCCGCCGATAGACGTCCACCCAGCCCAGGTCGCCGAACACCCGCGTGAGCCACGCGCGCTCCTCCGGCAGGAAACCCGAGTTCTTCTGGTTGGAACGCCAGTTCCTGAGATCGATCTCCCGGTGCGCGATGTTCCAGTCGCCGCACAAAAGAATCTCGCGGCCTTCCGCCGCGAGATTCTTTAAATGAGGAAAAAAATAATCCATGAAGCGGAATTTGCTCGCCTGCCGGTGCGGGCCGCTGGAGCCCGAGGGCAGGTAAACCGAGACCACGGACAGCGGCCCGAAATCGGCCCGGAGATAGCGCCCCTCGGCGTCGGCCTCGCGGTTGCCCAATCCCTCCACCACCCGGTCCGGCTCGCGCCGGCAGTAAAGCCCGACCCCGCTATAGCCCTTCTTCTCGGCATGGTGAAAATAGCCGCGGAAGCCGCCCGGCGCGCGCATGCGGTCGTCGAGATCGGCCGCCTGCGCCTTCAGTTCCTGCACGCACACCACGTCCGCGCGGGTGCGCGCGAGCCACGGCAGGAAGCCCTTGCGCGCCGCGGAACGGATGCCGTTGAGATTCAAGGTTATAATTTTCATTCGATATGGCGTCCGACTTCCGGCAAGAGTTCATCCGCTTCACCATCCGGCAGGACGTCCTGCGCTTCGGCGAATTCAAGACCAAGGCGGGGCGCCTCTCGCCGTACTTTTTCAACGCCGGGCTGTTCTACGACGGTGAAGCGCTGAAGCAACTCGCGCAATTTTACGCGAAAGCCATCCTCGAGTCGGGCCTGGTTTTCGACATGCTGTTCGGGCCCGCCTACAAGGGCATCCCGCTGGTAGCGGCGACGGCCGTCGCGCTGGCCGACGCCGGGCGCAACGTGCGCTACAGCTTCAATCGAAAAGAGGAAAAAGACCACGGAGAAGGCGGCGCCGTGATCGGCGCACCGTTATCGGGCAAGGTGCTGATCGTGGACGACGTGATCTCGGCGGGCACTTCCGTGCGCGAGTCCGTCAACCTGATACGGGCCTCGAACGCCATACCCTGCGGCGTGGCGATCGCGCTCGACCGGATGGAGCGCGGCAGCGGGACCCTGTCCGCCGTGCAGGAAGTGCGGGCAAGCTATAATATTCCCGTCATCAGCATCGCTACGCTGGATGACTTGATGCGCTATCTTGGGGCCGACCCGCAGCACGCCCGGGATCTCGCGGCGGTCGGCCGGTATCGCGAACAATATGGAGTTTCGACCCATGGCTAGGACTTACCTGACCACCCTCACGCTCGCTGCGGCGCTGACGGCCCTCGTCGCCGGCGGGGCACTGGCCCAATCCAAGGGCGGCAAGATCGTCTGCTGGAAAGACAAATCCGGCAAGACCGTCGGCTGCGGCGACAAGGTGCCTCCTGAATACCAGGACTTCGGCACCCGCGAGCTCGACAAGCGCGGAATAACGCGCAAGACCACGGAGACCGCGGAAGAGCGCGCCAAGCGCGAAGAAAAGGAGAGGCAGGAAGCCGCCCAGAAAGCGGAGGAGAAAAAGCGGCTTGCCGAGCAGAGGCGCCAGGACGCCGCGCTGATCCACACCTTCAGCAACGAAAAGGAGATCGATCTCAAGCGCGACCGCGACCTGCAGGTCGTGGACGGCCAGCTCACCCAGTTGCGCGTGACGCACAAGAACGCGGCCGCGCGTCACGCCGAGGCCAAGAGCCGGATGGACGAAACCCTGAAGAGGGGCAAGCCGGCGACGGATGCGCAGAAGGAAGACCTGGCCCGCGCCGAGGCCGACATGTCCAGGGCCGAGCAGAGCGTGGCCGCCAGGGAGAAGGAAAAAGACGACATCCGCAAGAAGTACGCCGGCATGAAGGAACGCTACATCGCGCTGCGTGGCGGCCCGGCGCCGGCCACGGCAGCCTCGGCGAAAAAATAAACTTCTTTTCGATAAAAAACGGCGCCACCCGGCGCCGTTTTTTATCGGGTGAAGCCCTCTATCCAGCCAACTTCCGCTTGAGGATATCGCTGACCTGCTGCGGATTGGCCTTGCCCTTGCTCAACTTCATCGCCT
>CAYSRR010000233.1:3843-4967 GCA_964433375.1 uncultured Streptomycetaceae bacterium | reverse complement strand
GATTCAGTGATTGAGTGATTGAGTGATCAACGCGACCAAATCACCTAATTACTTAATCACCTAATCACCGCCGCGCAGCGCACGGCGTATCGCCGCGAGCCGCGCCGCGTCGATGTTGCCGCGGATGTCGGATACCGCTTTCGACGATTTCGCGATGTCCCCGGCATTGACCGCGTCGGCCGCCGCGCGGGCGCGATCGAGGCGTGATTGCGCGGCGGCGGCATCGGGCTCGCCGGCGAAAGCAGCGGCCATCAGGTCCGCGAAGCGCTCGGGCCGGCGCCAGGCGTCCGTGGCGCTGAAGAGCTCGAGGACTTCCGCCGCGTCCAGCTCCGCCGCGTCGAGCACGGTGTTGGCATAGCGCGACGCGAGCAGGGCCAGCTCGCGGCAGTCGGCCGGCAGCTTGAGCCGGGCCGCCAGCGACTCGACCGCCAGGGGTTCGAGCCAGCGCGCCGGCACGGCCAGGCGCGCCGGCAGCCTCGCGCCCGCGGCGGCCGCCGCGTCGAGCGCGCGCATCGCCTCGTCCGCCGCGCCGTCTTCGGCCCATAGCGCCTCCATCTCCGGCATGACGCGGGCGAGCGCGCCGCATTCGCGCAGCACCGCGAACATCCGTGAAGGGGTTTTCTCCATCAACCCGCGCGAGACTTCCTGCCACACGCGCTCGGGCACCAGCGCATCGACCTCGCCGCCCTGCGCCATGTCGCGCATCAGCCGCATCGTTTCCGGCGCGATGCGGAAGCCGAAGCGCGCGGCAAAGCGCGCGACGCGCAGGATGCGGACCGGGTCCTCGGCAAAGGCGGGGCTGACGTGGCGCAACACGCCAGCCTTGAGATCGTCGACGCCGTGGTGCGGGTCGATCAGGCGGCCGTCGGCGTCCTTCGCGATCGCGTTCACGGTGAGATCGCGCCGCGCCAGGTCCTGCTCCAGCGTGACGTCGGGCGCGGCGTGAAACGCGAAACCGTGATAGCCGCGCGCGGTCTTGCGCTCGGTGCGCGCCAGCGCGTATTCCTCGTGCGTCTCGGGGTGCAGGAACACCGGGAAATCCCTGCCCACCGGCCGGTAGCCCTGCTTCACCATCTCGTCCGGCGTCGCGCCGACGACCACGTAGTCGCGGTCCTTGACCGGCA
>CAYSRR010000233.1:0-3743 GCA_964433375.1 uncultured Streptomycetaceae bacterium | reverse complement strand
TCACCGCGCTGCGCGCGGAAACGCTGGTAGCGGGCGCGGGGGGTGCGGTTGCCGAGATAGGACGGCGCCACCGCTTCCAGCGCGACGGGCGTGATGCCGAACGGAAAGTCGCAGCCGCATACGCTGTCGACCTGCATCGAGCGATAGTTGTCCCGCGTCATGAGCTTGACCGGCAGCAGTTCCATGGCGAAGGCCTGCAGGTACGACAGGCGGTCGTTCAGGCCGATGACCAGGCGCCGCCGGCCGGTCACCGCGCCCGTGTACTCGACCAGTTCGCGCAGGGTGTAGACGCGCGGGCCGCACAAATCGTAGGCCTTGCCCGCGCAGCCCGGGTCCGCCAGGCTCTTGGCGAACGCGGCCGCCACGTCCTCGACGTACACCGGCTGGAAGCGCGCGCCGGGACAGGCCAGCGCCACCACCGGCGAGAACCGCAGCACCTGCGCGAACAGGTTGAGGAAGCCGTCGCCGCGCCCGAAGATGACCGAGGGGCGGAACATCGTCCAGGCCAGCCCCGAATCGCGCACGATGGCCTCGGCCTCGCCCTTGGTGCGCAGGTAGGCGCTCGGGCCGGCCGGGTCGGCGGCGAGCGCGCTCATGTGCAGCAGGCGCCCGACGCCGTTGTCGCGGCAAGCGGCGACGAGGCCGCGCGCGAGGTCCGCGTGCGCCGCCTGGAAACTGCCGGCGCCGCGGCCGTCGTGCAGCACGCCCACCAGGTTGACGGCAGCGTCCGCGCCGCCCAGGAACGCCGAGAGCTGCGCGGGGTCGTGCACGTCGACGACGTCCAGATCCATCGTCGGCAGGAGTATCAATTGCTCCTTGGCGCGCTCGCGGTCGCGCGTCGCGACCCGCACCCGGTAGCCCTGCGCCGCCAGCGCATGGCAAACGCGCTGGCCCACAAAACCGCTTCCGCCCAGTACCGCTACGGTCGTGATTTCCATACCGTGATTCTACCCGTCACTCGACACTCGACACTCGACACTCGGTACTACCGTCAGGGCGTATCCCCCAAAGAAGGCTCACCGCCGACCTGCCTGGGCGCGATGGTGCCCATGCGCTGCTTCAGCGGCAGCACCGGCTGGCTGAAGTTGTGGGCGTAATAGCTCGCGTTCGCCATGACCCGCTTCACGTAATTGCGGGTCTCGTTGAACGGGATGGACTCGGCGTACACGGCGCCCTCGATCGCGAACTCCGGGCGCCAGGCGCGGGCGCGCCCCGGCCCGGCGTTATAGGCGGCCGAGGCGAGCACCGGATAGCCGTCGAGGGTGTCGAGCACGTGCCTGAGGTAATAGGTGCCGAGGCTGACGTTGGTGTCCACCTCGGTGACGCGCGCCCAGCGCCAGTTCTTCAGCCCCAGCTTGCCCGCCACCCACTTCGCGGTGCCGGGCATCAGCTGCATCAGCCCGCTCGCGCCGGCGCGCGACCTGGCGTTCGTGATGAAGCGGCTTTCCTGCCGGATCAGGCCGTAGACCCAGGCCTCGTCCAGCTCGAGCTGCGAGGTGTGCTCGTTCAGCACGTCGCGGTACGGCGCGAGGTAGCGCAGCTGGAAATCGTGCAGCGCGACGGTGCGGTCGGCGGTGTTGATGGCGCGGTCGTAGATCTCGTGGCGCAGCGCGACCTCGGAAGCGGCCAGCAACTGCCTGTCGTCGAAGCCGCGGATCGCCCACAGCCATTCCCGGTTCGCTTCCACGCGCAGGTTCAGGCGATAGAGCGCGAGCGCACGGCGCAGGCCGGCGTGCCTGGCCATGTCGAGCACCTCCTCCTCGCGCGGCTTCCAGGCGGCCGGGACGGTGATTTTCCCACCCAGTTCCTCCAGCGCGAGCTGCCCGTAGAAATTGAACTCGGCCGCGAGCGGCTTCAGCAGCTCCGCCGCCTCCTCGGCGCGTCCCAGCGCCTTCAGCGCCCGCGCCTTCCAGTAACGCCACGTGGCTTCCGACGATTCGCGTCCGGTCATGGTCCCGATCGTCGCCAGCACTTCCCGCCAGTCGCCGGCGCGCAGCGCGGCGCGCGCCTTCCAGGCGAGCTGCAGGTCGGACAGGCCGCCGGCGCGGGTGTACCAGTCAAGGGCATCGGGGTGATGGCGCATGGCGCCGAAGTAACCGATCATGCCCCAGGCATAGGCCCGCTCATCGGGCGAGAAGCGCTCTTCGAGCCGGGTCCAATGGCCGGCCGCCTGCGAAGGCGAAGTGCGCGCGAGACGATGCACGGCGAACAGCACGGACTCGCGCGCGGCGCGGCTCTTCAGGTTGGGCGCCTGTTTGGACGCCTGCAGGCGGTCGAGGTAGCCCGCGGGGTTCGACGCGATGGATTCGAGCACGCGCGGCCCGGGCGCCTGGCCGGCCGGCAGCCACTGCGCGATGCTGCGCGCGAGGCCGACCTGTCCCACTTCGAGCGCGAGGCGCAGGCGCGTCCACAGGTCGTCGTTGGACAGCATGCCCGCCGCGGCCAGCGCCTCGAACAGCGGCGTGCAGCTCTCGGGCATGTCGCGCGCGACGAACCAGAGCGGACGGGCTTCGGGCAGCGTTTCGGCCGCGTTCACGCGCAACCGCGACCGCAGCGAGTAGCAGGTGATATCGAGGTCGTCGCCGACGAGCAGCGGCAGCTCGGCGTCGAACAACTCCCACTCGCCGCGCCGGCCGAGCGATTTCAGCCACTCTCTGCGCAATTGTTCCGAGAGAGGACTGTCGCGGTTCGCCGCGAGAAACGCGCGCACGTCGGCGACGGGAGTCTGCTCGAGCCTCTGGGAGAGCTGCCAGTAGAGGACATAGGACTCGAGCAGGTGGCCCTTCAGCCCGGCGGCGTGCTTGTCGAGGCGGGCGGCGTTGCCGGTGCGGAAGGCTTCGCGCGCGGCGAGGAACTCGTCATCCGGCGCGGCGCCCTGCGCCGTGGCGGCGGCCAGAATCAGCCCAGCTACCCAGAGCCTGCTCATAGTCGACACGAAATCCCTCGCGTATCGGCTTAATTCTAGCCGCATTTTGCCCTCTTGACGCGTTATCTGACCGACGCGTTGACACAGAGGTTCCGCCACGGACAGCCGCACGAGGAGACAACCAGCCCCGTCGGGTCGTCGAATCACAAATCATTCTTTTTGATACCCCCTTGAGGGGTACGACTCACGAATCACGCCGTTTCCGTGCCGGCGCCTAGCCCAGGAACAGCTTGTAGGCGGGATTGCGGGTCTCTTCGTGGCAGGGATAGCCGACCTTGGCGAGGAAAGCGCGGAACTTGCGCTTGTCGCGCGGCGGCACCTGCATGCCGACCAGCACGCGCCCGTAGTCGGCGCCGTGGTTGCGGTAATGGAACAGGCTGATGTTCCAGCCGCGGCTCATGGCGGCGAGGAACTTCATCAGCGCGCCCGGCCGCTCCGGAAACTCGAAGCGGTAGAGAATCTCGTTGTTCACCGTCGGCGCGCGTCCGCCCACGGTATGCCGGATATGCAGCTTCGCCAGCTCGTTGTCGCTGAAGTCGAGGGTCTTCAGCCCGCGCCGGCGCAACCTTCGCACCAGCTGGCGGGTCTCGTCGCGGTCACGCACCTGCAAACCGACGAACACGTGCGCCTCGCCCGGGTCGGCATAGCGGTAATTGAATTCGGTGATGTTGCGCGCGCCGATCTGCGAGCAGAACTCGCGGAAGCTGCCGGGCCGCTCCGGGATGGTGACCGCGAGTATCGCCTCGCGCTTCTCGCCGAGCTCGGCCTGCTCGGCGACGAAGCGCAGGCGGTCGAAGTTCATGTTGGCGCCGCAGGC
>CAYSRR010000232.1:0-4991 GCA_964433375.1 uncultured Streptomycetaceae bacterium | reverse complement strand
CCACCGTGAAGCGCACGGTGCCTTCGCCGAACTCGGTGCCGATCTGGCGCTGCAGCGCGACCAGGGGCAGGGGGGCGAAGCCGGCCCTGCCGATGCGCGCGTGGTCCGCTTCGGGCGCGGACGTTCCGAAGGCGATGAGATGCGCGCCGACGTAGCGCTGGATCGCGGCGCGCAGCTGGGCGGCGACGGTCGTGTCGCCGGTCGGGGTGAGGAATTCGAGGTAGCCGCGCTCGAAAACCGCGCAGCGGTTGCCGCTGCCGGCCGGGACCAGCGGGCCGTCCGGTTCGGGGCGATGCGATTGCTCGGAGAAGGGCGTCAGCGTGAAGCCCATCCGCTCCAGCGCCGCGCTCGCCGCGTCGATGTGCGGCACGAAATGTGCCACGTGGTCGACGTTCAGCTCGCCGGCAGCGGGAATCTGATGGTTGGTCTCGGTGGGCACAGATTCCGGTTGCCTGGCACGCTTTGCGGCCTCGGCGGTTCGTATGGAACTTTATCGGCGTGTATCGGCGTGTATCGGCGTTCATCGGCGGCTAATACCCGCGGCGCGGATCGACCCGCGCCTGCAGCGGCTTGCCGCGCAGGAAGCGGTCGAGGTTGGCGAACCACAGGTCGAGCGAGATATCCACGTAGTACTCGCCGTCGTCGCACGAGATGTGCGGCGTGATGATGAGGTTGGGGGTGTCCCACAGCGGCGATGCCGCGGGCAGCGGCTCGGGCTCGGCGACGTCCAGCACCGCGCCGGCCAGTTCGCCGCGCCGCAGCTTGTCCGCGAGCGCCTCGTTGTCCAGCACCGGCGCGCGCGCGATGTTGATGACCCCGGCGGTGGCTTTCATGAGGTCCATGCGCTCCCGGTTGAGCAGGTGGCGCGTCTGCGGCGTCAGCGGGACCGCCATGACGACGTAGTCCGCCTTCGGCAGCAGGCGATCGAGCGCGGCGGTCTTGTGCACGGCGTCGGCGGCCTTGATCTTCGCGCCGGTGCGGCTCACGCCGATGACCCTGAGGCCGAGCTGTTTCGCCGCGCGCGCGGCGCCTTGGCCCAGGTCGCCCAGCCCGACGATGACCGCGGTTTTACCCCGGATGTTGGGGGAAAACAGCTGTTCCCAGTGGCGCCTGCGCTGGTTGGCGATGATCTCCGGCATGCGCGAATTGAGCAGGTGAAAGGCCATGCCCATGAACTGCTCGGCCTTGGCGCCGTGCGCGCCGTGGTTGTTGGTGAAGAGCGTGCCCGGCGGCAGCCAGTCGAGCGGCAGGTAGCCGTCCACGCCGGCCGAGGTGCAGTGGACCCAGCGCAGCTTCGGCGCGCGCGCGGCGAGGCGCTCGCGGCGCCCCGGCACGCCGATCACGATCTCCGCCTGCCGGAGCGCGTCATCGAGGATGTCGCCGTCCCAGCCGAAGCTCGCGTCCAGCCGGCGGGCGAGGGCCTTGTGCCGCGCGCACGCCGCGTCCCAGCGCGCCCTGGTAGCGTGGAACAGGTCGCTTTTCTTGCGGGTGTTCTCGATGTGGATGCGAAGTTTTTCTGAGGGCATGTGCTAAAAGCGGGATAGGGGATAGGGGATAGGGGATAGGGGATATGGGATAGGGGATAGGGGATGGGGGCCCGGTGGCCGCGCTGCGTGCGGTCAGTTCTTATCCCTTATCCCTCGTCACTTGTCGCTGGTCTGAGGCGGCTTGGCCGCAAAGGCGGATCCGCGCACGCACAGCCGCCCGCGCGGGTCCTGCCACAGCTTTTCGCCGGCGTGCAGTTGGCCGAGCGCGCGCGCGATGGTCTGGAATCCGTGGCCGTGGAAGTGCTGGGCGACTGCCTGGTAGTACTGGGGTTCCTTACCGATCCACTCGAGAATCTCGCCGGCGAGGCGCTCGACGAGCGCCTCGTTATGCCCCGCCGTTTCCGGCGGGGCATCCGCCTTGCCCTTGAGGTAGTCGTCTATCTTCGCGCGGTCGGCGTAGGCATAGGCGATGCGCTCGAAGCGCTCGCGCGGGATGCCCTCGCCGATGGTCGCGTCGATGCCGACCTTGGCGCCGGTCGGCACCACCCCCGGCGGCGTGACCGCGAGGCTGGGGTCGAGCGGTTTCGCGCGCGCGCCGGGGATGACGATCACGTCTTTGTCGCCCTGCACGCGGGTGGCGATCGCCCACTCGACGTCGGTGGCGTCGAAGACGTCGATGTCGTCGTCCACCACCACCACGTGCTTGATGTCCTGCGCGGTCAACGCCGCGAGCAGCGCGTTCTTGCCTTCGCCCGCCTGCTTCCTGATCGAAACGACCGCGTGCCAGAAGCCGCAGCCGCCGAGCGTCACGTTGATGTCCTTGACCTGCACGCCGGCGTTCTTCAGCGCCCGCCGGATCGCGGTGTAGCGCGTGGGCGCGGCAAGCCAGGTGTTTTCCCACGGCATGTGCAGGGCGTAGTAGAGCGCGTCCTTGCGCCGGGTGACGGCCTTCACCCGCACCAGCGGGTTCCAGTGCAGGCCGCCCATCAGGCGCGTGAACTCGCCGAAGCGTCCCTCGGGCTGGGTCCAGCCGGTCGGCAGGATCTCGGCCTCGAGCACGATCTCGGCGTCGGCGAGGCAGGGCAGGTCGATGGTCTCGCACTGGGCAAGCTCCACCGCCGCGCCGCGGCTGCCGCCGGCGATCGCCATCTCGTCCACGCCGAGCGGAGCGCGGAAGCCGGAGCCCATGATCTCGAACGGGTGCGTGCCGATGGAGATCGAGATCGGGCAGGGGCGGCCGGCTTCGTAGGCGCGCTGCGCGAAGAAGCGCATATTGTTCGGCGTCACGATGTCGATGCCGGTGAGGTTTTTTTCCTTCACCATGAAGCGGTACATGCCGGAATTCAGGCCGTACTCGGGGTCTTTCGCGATCACCACGCCGGCGGTGATCATCGGGCCGCCGTCGTGGATCGAGGACATCGGCACCGGCAGGCGGAAGAGGTCCACGGCGTCGCCGGTCTCGATCACCTCCTTGCAGCGCGCGGTTTCCACGAATTTCGGCGCGATGGGACGGTCGATGCCCTGCTGCAGGCGGTGCTCGATCTCCGGGTAGGTGCTGCAGCCCATGGAGAGGATGGCGCGGTTGCGCGAGCGGATGATGCCGGAGACCACGGGCATGTCGTAGCCGATGACCTTGTGAAACAGCAGCGCGTGCTCCGACTGGTCCACCAGCGTGGCGATGTGGCGGATGTCCACCGGCTGCCGGATGTCCACGAGCTCCTTCTCCGCTCGCAGCCGGTCGAGGAATTGCCGGAAGTTTTCGTGCCTGACGTCGGGTTTTTCCATCTTCATCGGATGCTCACTTGCCGCTGGAGCCGTCGCCCTTGATGCCCTGCCAGCGCTGGATGCTGTCGTGCTCGATGCCGAAGAGGTCGAGCACGCGCCCCACGGTATGGTTCACCAGCCCGTCCACGGTGTTCGCATGGCTGTAGAAGGCGGGGACCGGCGGGAAGACGACGCCGCCCATCTCGGTCACCTGCACCATGTTGCGCAAGTGGGCGAGGTTGAGAGGCGCCTCGCGCACGATCAGCACCAGCCGCCGGCGCTCCTTGAGGATCACGTCCGCGGCGCGCGAGACCAGGTTGTCGGAGAAGCCCAGCGACACCGCCGCCAGCGTTTTCATGGAGCACGGCGCGATCACCATGCCGTGGGTGACGAAGGAGCCGCTGGCGATCGAGGCGCCGACGTCGCGCACGTTGTGCACCACGTCGGCGAGCTTGCCCAGGTCCTTGCGCGTCAGCTTGTGGTCGTACCAGGCGTTGAGCGCGCCGGCGTCGGAGACGATGAGATGCGTTTCCCAGCCGCCCATCGCGCGCAGCGACTCGAGGATGCGCACGCCGTAGATCGAGCCGGTCGCGCCGGTCATGGCGACGATCAGACGTTTCTTCGGCGGCGCGGGGGTTTTTTGTGTCTTCTTCATGATCAAGGCGCTATCCTACACTGACTCGAAAGCAGTAATGCGGGATAAGGGATAGGGGATAAGGGATAAGGCCCCCGCGCACCGCGCGGCTACCGAACCCTATCCCCCATCCCTTATCTCCTATCCCGCTTTCGGCGCAGCGGTAAAGTAGGTTCCCCGCCCGCTCGCCACCAGCGCGCCGTCCTTGTCGTGGAGACTGGCTTCCGCGGTCGAGTACTGGCTGCCCATGCGCACCACCCGCGCCTTCGCGGTGATGTCGCCCGGCATGGCGGCCTTGTGATAGTCCACGCGGATGTCGATCGTCGGCACCGGCCGGCCGAGCTGCGCGGCGATCGCGTAGTCGGCGGCGACGTCCACGATCGCGGCGAGGATGCCGCCGTGGGTGTAACGCCGCTCCGGGTTCACCACCCATTCCTCGCGCCACGCCGCCCTGATCTCGACGCCGTCCTTGTCCGCTTTCAGCACGGTGAAGTTCAGCCACTGGTTGAACGGGCCGCGGGAAATCAGCTCCTGCAGCTTCTCGGCGCCGACCGGTTGTTCACTCAAGATTTTCTCCTTTGTCGTTATCCCGCGGGAAGCGCCGCGGCAATGCGTCGCAGCGCTTCCCGATCTACCTTGTTCGTGCCCGCCAGCGGCAGTTGTTCCAGGAAGAACACGCGCCGCGGGTGCTGGTACGCCGGCCCGTGCGCCAGCGCGTACTGCTTGACCTGGTCCTCGCTGATCTCGATGCCCGGCTTCGTCACGAGGAAGGCGTACGGCACCTGGCCCTTCAACTCGTGGTCGAACGGCAGCACGATCGCCTGGTGCACCGCCGGGTGGCGCAGCAGCATGGCCTCGACTTCGCCCGGGAAAATGTTCTCGCCGCCGGAGTTGAACATGTCGTCGGTGCGCCCGACGAAGTAATAGAAGCCGCCCGCGTCGCGGCGGCAGACGTCGCCGGTGTAGTACCAGCCGCCGCGTATCCGCCGGGCCGTTTCCTCCGGCAGGTTGTGGTAGCCCGACAGGATGCCCGGGTTCTTCACGGCCAGCTCGCCCTCGTCGGGGCCGGGGCCGTCGACGAGCGTTGCCTCGGTGCCGGCGTAGGG
>CAYSRR010000231.1:0-5021 GCA_964433375.1 uncultured Streptomycetaceae bacterium | reverse complement strand
TCGCCGCCGGAGAGGGTGGGGCTCTGCTGGCCGAGGGTGAGATAGCCGAGGCCGACGTCCTGCAGCAGCGTCAGCGCGTGGTGGATGGAGGGGTGGGCGGCAAAGAAGCCGACCGCGTCGTCCACGTTCATCGCCAGCACTTCGCCGATGCTCTTGTCCTTGAAGCGCACGGCGAGCGTCTCGGGATTGAAGCGCGCGCCGCGGCAGGCTTCGCACGTCACTTTCACGTCCGGCAGGAACGACATTTCGATGCGCTTGATGCCCTGGCCTTCGCAGGTCGCGCAGCGCCCGCCCGCGGTGTTGAACGAGAAGCGCGAAGCGGTGTAGCCGCGCATGCGGGATTCCGGCACTTCCGCGTAAAGGCGCCGCACCGCGTCCCAGAAACCGACGTAGGTCGCGGGGCAGGAGCGCGGCGTTTTGCCGATGGGGGTCTGGTCCACCTCCAGCACCCGGCCGATCGCTTCGGCGCCGCGGATGGCGCGACAGCCGATCAGATCGGGTGAGGAGTGAGGGGTGAGGGGTGAGGTGTTTTTCCCTTTCCCCTTTTTCCTTTTCCCTTTTCCGCCGGGGCGCCGCTCGGCGACGAGGCGTCGCAGGTTGTCGTGGAGCACGTCGCGGGCCAGCGTGGACTTGCCGGAGCCGGAGACGCCGGTCACCACCGTGAGGCGGCCGAGCGGCACCCGGAAATCCAGCTTCTTCAGGTTGTGCAGGCCCGCGCCGGTCACCGTGACGGCGGGTGTCGTAGCGGTGACCGTGCGCCGCGCTTTCAGCGGGTGCATGAGCGGTTGCGCGAGGAAGCGGCCGGTGATGGAAGCGGGCTGGCGCACGAGATCGGCGGCCGTGCCCGCGGCGACCACTTCCCCGCCGCGCACCCCGGCGCCGGGGCCCAGGTCGATCACGTGATCGGCGCGGCGGATGGTGTCCTCGTCGTGTTCGACCACGATCAGCGTGTTGCCTTTCGCGCCGAGCTTCTCCAGCGTGTCGAGCAGCACGCGGTTGTCGCGCGGGTGCAGCCCGATGGTGGGCTCGTCGAGGATGTAGGCGACGCCGCGCAGGTTGGAGCCCAGTTGCGCCGCGAGGCGAATGCGCTGCGCCTCGCCGCCGGAGAGCGTGGGCGCGGCGCGGTCGAGCGCGAGGTATGACAGGCCGACTTCGCCGAGAAAGGCGAGGCGGCTTTTCAGCTCGGCAATGATGTCCCTGGCAATTTGCGACTCTCGTCCCTCGAGTTGCAAATTGCCAAAATATTTCTCCAGTTCCGATACGGACATCCGCGAGAAGTCCGCGATGGAGCTGCTTCGAAACTTGACGGCCAGGGCCGTCGGATTAAGCCGCTTCCCTGCGCAGGTATCGCAGGGAACGGCTTCCCCTCCGTACCATTCGTTCCACCAAATCTCCTCGCCGCTCTGTTCCGCATCGAAGCCGGCGATCTTCAGGCCGGTGCCGTAGCAGGTCGCGCACCAGCCGTGGCGCGAGTTGTAGGAGAACAGGCGCGGGTCGAGCTCGGGAAAGCTGGTGCCGCACGACGGGCAGGCGCGCTTCGCCGAGAAGACGGACTCCGTCATCCGCGCGAGCGACGGGTTGCGCTCCTTCATCGCCCGCTCGAGCGCTTCCAGCGGCGCGAGCACGTGGACGACGCCCTTGCCGTGGTCGAGCGCGCGATGGAGCGCCGCCCGCAGCTCCGCCTCGTTGTCGGGCGCGGCGCGCACGTCCGCGACCGGCAGCTCGATGCTGTGTTCCTGGAAGCGCGAGAGCCGCGGCCACTTCCCGGTCGGGATGAATTCTCCGTCCACTCTCAAGTGGGTGTGGCCCTTGCCCCGCGCCCACTTCGCGAGGTCCGTGTAATAGCCCTTGCGGTTGACCACCAGCGGCGCGAGCAGACCCACGCGCTTGCCGCGATGCTCGCGCACGATGCGGGCGGCGATCGCTTCCACGCTCTGCGGCTCGATCGGGATCGCGCATTGCGGGCAGTGCTGCGTGCCGAGCTTCATGAACAGCAGGCGCAGGAAGTGGTGGATCTCGGTCAGCGTGGCCACCGTGCTCTTGCGGCCGCCGCGGCTGGTGCGCTGCTCGATCGCGACCGTCGGCGGTATGCCGTAGATCGCGTCCACGTCCGGCCGTGCCGCCGGCTCGACGAACTGGCGTGCGTAGGCGTTCAGCGACTCGAGATAGCGGCGCTGGCCTTCGGCGAACACGAGGTCGAAGGCGAGCGTGGACTTGCCGCTGCCGGAGACGCCGGTCACCACCGTGAACTTGCCGCGCGGGATCGTCACGTCGACGTTCTTCAGGTTGTGCTCGCGCGCGCCGTGGACCTGGATCGAGGGATGAGGGATGAGGGATGAGGGATGAGGAGCCGGCGCCGCTGGCTCCGCGGCGGCGGGGACGAGGGCTGACTCGTAGTCGCGGAGTGCTTTCCCCGTATGTGATGTAAGGCACGCCGCAACTTGTTGCGGCGTGCCTGTGCAGACGATCTCGCCGCCGGCGTCGCCGCCCTCGGGGCCGAGGTCGATGATCCAGTCGGCGGCGCGGATGACGTCGAGGTTGTGCTCGATGACGATCAGCGAATGGCCGGCGGCGAGCAGTTTGCGGAACGCCCTCAGCAATTTCGCGACATCATCGAAGTGCAGGCCGGTCGTCGGCTCGTCAAAAAGAAACAGTGAGGAGTGAGGGGTGAGGTGTGAGGCGCCCTTCCCGCGGCCGGCGTTCGCGGCGAGATGCCCCGCCAGCTTCAGGCGCTGGGCTTCGCCGCCGGAGAGGGTCGGCACCGGCTGGCCGAGGCGCAGGTAATCGAGGCCGACGTCGGCCAGCGGCCTCAGCGCGCGTTGTACCTCGCGTTCCAGGCTGAAAAAGTCGAGCGCCTCCGCCACGGTCATCTCCAGCACGTCGGCGATGGACTTTCCTGAAACTGGAAACCTGGAACTTGAAACTGGCGACTGCGCCGAATGCACGAGCTTGACCTCGAGCACCTCCGGCCGGTAGCGCGTGCCGTTGCAGTCGGGGCAGCGCAGGTAGACGTCGGAGAGGAACTGCATCTCGATGTGCTCGAAACCGTTGCCGCTGCAGGCGGGGCAGCGGCCGTTGCCCGAGTTGAAGCTGAAGGTGCCGGCGGTGTAGCGGCGCTCGATGGACGCCGGCGCCGCGGCGAAGAGCCGGCGGATGGCGTCGAACGCGCCGACGTAGCTCGCCGGGTTCGAGCGCGTGGTGCGGCCGATCGGCGACTGGTCCACCATCACCACCTCGCCGATGCGCTCGTGCCCCTTCAGCGCGCGATGGCGGCCGGGCGTCTCGGTCGGCTTGCCCTGGGCCTTGCGCAGCGCCGCGTAGAGCACGTCCTGCACCAGCGTGGACTTGCCCGATCCGGACACGCCGGTGACGCACACCAGCCGCTCGAGCGGGATCGTGACGTCGAGGTTCTTCAGGTTGTGCTCTGCTGCGCCATACAGGCGCAGCGAGGGATGAGGGATGGGGGATGAGGGATGAGGACTCCGCGCGCGCGCGTCCGCGCGCTTCTTCCCGGAGAGGTATTCCCCAGTCAACGAGCCGGAGCGCTTGAGCGCTTCCGGCGTATCGAAGGCGACGATGCGCCCGCCGCGCTCGCCGGGGCCGGGGCCGAGATCGAGGATGCGGTCGGCGGCGAGCATGATCTGGGGGTCGTGCTCGACCACGACCAGCGTGTTGCCGGCGCCGCGCAGCCTCTTCATGACGCCGATCACGCGGCCCATGTCGCGCGGGTGCAGCCCGATCGAGGGCTCGTCGAGCACGAACAGCGTGTTGGTGAGCGAGGTGCCCAGCGCAGTGGTGAGGTTGATGCGCTGCACTTCGCCGCCGGAGAGCGTGCGCGACTGGCGGTCGAGCGTGAGATAGCCGAGCCCGACTTCGGCGAGGTAGGAAAAGCGCGCGCGGATATCGGTGAGCAGCAGGTCGGTGGCTTCATCCATCGGCGCCGGCAGGTTCAGGGCCGCGAAGAAAGCGCGTGCTTTATCGATCGGCAGCAATACCAGATCGTGCAGTGACAGTCCGGGGAGGGATGCGAGCCGGCTCGTATCCCATTCGGCGCCCCGCGGCTTGAACCGCGCCGAAGCATCAAGCACGGCATTCGCGTTATCTGCGCCGCCCAATCGCCAGAGCAGGGCGTCGGTCTTCAGTCGCGCACCGCCGCAGGCCTCACACGGCGTGTAGGCGCGGTAGCGCGAGAGCATGACGCGCACGTGCATCTTGTAGGCCTTGGTCTCCAGCCACTTGAAGAAGCGGCCGACGCCGTACCACTTGCCCGGCCACGACTTGCGCCAGCTCACCCAGCCGTCGTCGCCGTCGATGATCCAGCGGCGCTGCTCCTCCGTCAGCTCGCGCCACTGCGTGTCGACCGGCACCCCGCGCTTCTTCGCGTACTGCACGAGGTCGTCGTTCCAGCCCTTGTACGATTCGCCGCGCCACGGCCGTATCGCGTTCTCGCGCAGCGTCTTCGATTCGTCCGGCACCACCAGCCCGTAGTCCACGCCGATCACGCGCCCGAAGCCGCGGCAGGTTTCGCACGCGCCGACCGGCGAGTTGAACGAGAACAGGCTCGGCGTCGGCTCCGCGTAGTGGATGTTGCAGTCGGGACAGTGGAGGTCGCTGGAGTACTTCCAAGGATGAAGGATGAAGGATGAAGGATGACCCCCGTCGCCGTCGGCGACGGCGTAGACGTTCACGCGGCCCTGACCGACGCGGAGGGCCGCTTCGAGGGCCTCGATCACGCGCACGCGCTCGGCCGTGCTGGCGCGCAGGCGATCCTGTATCACCTCGAGCAGGCCGTCGCGCTCGGCGTGCAGGCGCGTGTAGCCCTGGCGCTCGAGCAGCTGCAGGACTTCGGCGCGCGAGAAATTCTCCGGCACCGGCACGGGAAACGTGATGATGAGGCGCGGATCGCCGGCCGCCGCCGCGCGGGCGGCGATGTCGGCCTGGATCGAGTCCGGCGTGTCGCGCGAGACGGCGCGGCCGCAGCCGCGGCAATGCAGATGCGCCGCGCGCGCGAACAGGAGCTT
>CAYSRR010000230.1:0-5080 GCA_964433375.1 uncultured Streptomycetaceae bacterium | reverse complement strand
GCTTTACGTAACGGTGTTACATCGCTCGACCCTCACCCCCAACCCCTCTCCCGAGAGGAGAGGGGAGCGTCGAGCGAAACCGGATGTGTCATCCGGTTCCGCAATGATCAATAAGCGTCGCAGCAGGCTGTCGCGACGCGGGAATGTTACCGTATAGTAACCGCACCCTGGAGAGCCTGTCCCGCCATGAAATTCTGCAGCAACTGCGGCGCGTCCGTCGCGTTGAAGATTCCGCCCGGCGACACGCTGCCGCGCCACGTCTGCGACGCCTGCCACACCATTCACTACCAGAACCCGCGCATGGTGGTGGGCTGCATACCCGAGTGGGAAGACCGCATCCTGCTGTGCCGCCGCGCCATCGAACCGCGCCACGGGTTCTGGACCGTGCCGGCGGGCTACATGGAGAACGGGGAAACCACCTTCCAGGGCGCGGCGCGCGAAACGCTGGAGGAAGCCAACGCCCGCGTCGAGATCGGCCCGCTCTACGCGCTTTACAACATACCGCACATCAACCAGGTCTACATCCTGTTCCGCGCCCGCCTGCTCGACATCGACGTCAAGCCCGGCGCCGAAACGCTGGAAGTGAGACTGATGCGGGAGTCGGACATACCCTGGGACCGGATTGCCTTCGCCAGCGTGCGCAACACGCTCACCCACTATTACGAGGACCGCAGGAACGGTGAATACCTTTTCCACATGGGGACGATCGAGCCGCTGAACAAGGCATGACCGCTGCCGGAAAACCGCGTCGCGGCGTAAAATACGCGCATCCTCCCCGAGAGAAAAACACATGACCGCCCCGATCCCGACGACCAGGCCCGCGTTCCAGTGGGACGATCCGCTGCTGCTGGACGATCAGTTGACGGACGACGAGCGCATGGTGCGCGACGCCGCCCGCGCCTGGTGCCAGGAAAAGCTCATGCCGCGCGTGCTCGAAGCGAACCGGCACGAGAAATTCGACCGTTCGGTCATGAACGAGATGGGACAGCTCGGCTTCCTCGGCTCGACCCTGACCGGCTACGGCTGCGCCGGCGTCAATCACGTCTGCTACGGCCTGGTCGCGCGCGAAGTCGAGCGCGTGGACAGCGGCTACCGCTCGACGCTGTCGGTGCAATCGAGCCTCGTCATGTTCCCTATCCACGCCTTCGGCACCGAGGCGCAGCGCAAGAAGTACCTGCCGAAGCTCGCCAGCGGCGAATGGATCGGCTGCTTCGGGCTGACCGAACCCGACGTCGGCTCCGACCCGGGCGGCATGGTCACCCGTGCGAAGAAAGTGGACGGCGGCTACGTGCTGCAGGGCGCGAAGATGTGGATCAGCAACGCGCCCCACGCCGATGTCTTCGTGATCTGGGCCAAGGACGACAGCGGCGAGATCCGCGGCTACATCCTGGAAAAGGGAATGAAGGGGCTGTCGACTTCGAAGATCGAGGGCAAATTCAGCCTGCGCGTTTCGCCCACCGGCGAGATCGCGATGGAACAGGTATTCGTGCCGGAAGAAAATCTTCTGCCCGGGGTGTCGGGCCTCAAGGGGCCGTTCTCCTGCCTCAACAAGGCGCGCTTCGGCATCGCGTGGGGCGCGCTCGGCGCCGCCGAGTTCTGCTGGCACGCCGCGCGCAACTACACCCTCGAGCGCAAGCAGTTCGGCCGCCCCCTTGCCGCCAACCAGCTGGTGCAGCTGAAGCTCGCCAACATGCAGACCGAGATCGCGCTGGGCCTGCAGGCGGCGCTGCGTCTCGGGCGCCTGATGGACGAGGGCCGCGCCACGCCCGAGATGATCTCGCTGTGCAAGCGTAACTCCTGCGGCAAGTCGCTCGACATCGCGCGCGTGGCGCGCGACATGCACGGCGGCAACGGCATCGCCGATGAATTCCACGTCATCCGCCACGTGATGAACCTCGAGGCGGTGAACACCTACGAGGGCACGCACGACATCCACGCCCTGATACTCGGGCGCGCCCAGACCGGCATACCGGCGTTCAGCTGACCCTTGATAAAATTCGGCTAACATTCGGCACGGGGAGGATTGCACGCAACCATGCTGACCGTTCATCGATCCAGCGCGCCGCTCGGCGCGGAAATCCGCGGCGTCGACCTGTCCCGCGGCGTCAGTGACGACGAGTTTCGCCAGATCGTGGACCTGTTCCACGAACACGAGGTCATCTACTTCCGCGACCAGGACCTGTCGCCGGATCAGCACGTCACCCTCAGCCGCCGCTTCGGCGAGCTGGAGCATCACGTCCGGCAGGATTGCTGCCGGCTGGGCCACCCCGAGCTCTTCGTGGTGTCGAACATCGTCGAAAACGGCAAGCCCATCGGCTCCCAGGATGCCGGACTGTTCTGGCACTCGGACCTTTGCTACCTGAAGGAACCGAGCCGCGGCTCGCTTTTCTACGCGCGGGAAGTCCCGATGGACGCGCAGGGCAACCCGAAAGGCGACACGCTGTTCGCCAGCGCAACCGCCGCCTACGACGCCCTGTCCGCGGACGACAAGCGCCTGCTGGAAGGCGTCAAAGCCGTCAATTCCTACGTCAAGGGCTACTACCGGGACCGCAAGAGCGGCCCGCGCAAGGAGCTCACGGAAGAGCAGAAGCAGCGCACGCCCGACGTCGAGCACCCGATCGTGCGCACGCATCCGTACACGGGGAAAAAATGCCTGTTCCTCAACGAGGGCTATACCTCGCGCATCGTGGGCATGGACGAAAAGCAGAGCGACGCGCTGCTCACGCGCCTGTTCGAGCACTGCACGCGTCCCGAGTTCGTCTACCGCCACCAGTGGCGGGTCGGCGACTTCCTGATGTGGGACAACTGCTCGACCCAGCACCGCGCGGTGATCGATTACGCGCTGCCGCAGCGCCGTCGCATGGAGCGCGCCACCCTGGTGGGCAGCGCGCCGTTCTAGGCCGCCCGCCCGCCGGCGCCTGCCGGGCACCTGCTTGCGCAGCCGCACGGTGTTTCTCCTGGCGCGCATGCGCAGGTTCAGCATCTCGACCTCGGCCGAGAACGCCATCGCGAAGCAGAAACAGAACGACGCGACGCCGCCGGCACCCGGCTCGGGATAAACTGGGACGCGGGACCATCGGAAAGGACGCGAAAAATCATGAACGCAGCGACTGCCGGGGAGCTTCGCGCATGGATAGGCCGGAAAGAATCGCGCGAAGACGCCGCGACCGCGTGGCCGGTCATCGGGCTTGCCGCGACACTCGATCGCAAGGATGCCGAGCCTAAGCCCGGAGAGCCCGTTCCTCCCGGCTGGCACTGGCTCTACTTCCTCGAAGCACGGCCCGCGTCGGAACTCGGGCCGGACGGACATCCCCGGGTGGGCGGATTTCTCCCGGCGACGGGCCTGCCGAGACGGATGTGGGCGGGAGGCCGGATCGAATTCCGGCGCCCGTTGCGGATCGGGGATGCGATCCGCCGGGATTCGGAAATCCTGTCGATCGAGCCCAAGTCGGGCCGCAGCGGCCGGCTGGTCTTCGTCACCGTTCGCCACACCGTGTCCGCGGCGGGCGAAACCGCCGTCGTCGAAGACCACGACATCGTCTATCGCGAGGCCGCGAAGCCGGGCGACCCGCCGCCAACGGCCAGGCCCGCGCCGCGCGCGGCCGCCTGGCGGCGCGAACTGGTCGCGGACCCGGTCATGCTGTTCCGCTATTCCGCCCTGACCTTCATCGGCCAGCGCATCCACTACGACCTCGACTATTGCCGCCTGGAAGAGGGCTACCCGGGCCTGGTCGTTCATGGCCCGCTGCAAACCCTGTTGCTGCTGGATCTCTGCCGCCGCCATGACCCCCGGCCGGTCACCCGGCTCGAGTACCGGGCGCTGCACCCGGTGTTTCATTTCGAGCGCTTTTCGGTCAACGGTAACCCCTCGTCCGGCGCTTCGAAGACCGATCTGTGGACGGCCAATGCGGCCGGCAGCCTGGCGATGCAGGCAACTGCCTGTTTCGCTTGAGGTCATAACCTTACAGGCCAGTAAGCCGGGCCTGGGTTCACCCGTCAGGATTTTGTAAGAAACTCTTTTCAAAACGGCAACTTAGCAGTAACATCTCGCAACCTTATCAGGTGATTTCTCTGTCATCGTGGTGTCATCGGGTAAGCGGCTTGGCCGTTAATCAAAAAAGAACGGTATCAAAGGAGCTGGATGAAACCCACCGATATTGGTGCGCCCGACTACTTCCATAAAGTCGTTGATTGTCAGTGGGCCTGTCCGGCCCACACTCCCGTCCCCGAATACATCCGGTTGATCGCGGCAGGCCGCTACGGCGACGCCTACATGGTCAACTGGGAATCGAACGTCTTTCCCGGAATACTCGGGCGCACCTGCGATCGTCCCTGCGAGCCGGCCTGCCGCCGCGGGCGCGTCGAGGAACGCAACGCCGAGAAACCCGAGCCCGTCGCCATCTGCCGCCTGAAGCGCGTGGCCGCGGACAACAAGGAAGACATCCGCGACCGGCTGCCCAAAGCGCCGAAGCAGAAAAACGGCAAGCGCGTCGCCTGTATCGGCGCCGGCCCCTCCTCCCTGACGGTGGCACGCGATCTTGCCCCGCTCGGCTACTCGGTCACCGTGTTCGATCAGGACCCGCGCGCCGGCGGCATGATCTGGTCGCAGATCCCGCGCTTCCGCCTGCCGATGGAAGTCATCGACGAGGAAACCGGTTACATCCTCGGCCTCGGCGTCGAGTTCAGGGGCGGCACAAGGATCGACAGCCTGAAGAAACTGCTGGCCGAAGGTTACGACGCGGTCTTCGTCGGTAGCGGCGCGCCGCGCGGCCGAGACCTCGACATTCCCGGGCGCAAGGAAGCCGCGGCCAACATCCACATCGGCATCGACTGGCTGTCGAGCGTGTCGTTCGAGCACGTCAGCAAGATCGGCAAGCGCGTGATCGTGCTGGGTGGCGGCAACACCGCGATGGACTGCTGTCGCACCTCGCGCCGCCTCGGCGGCGACGACGTGAAGGTCATCGTGCGCTCCGGCTACGAGGAGATGAAGGCTTCACCGTGGGAAAAGGAGGACGCCGAGCACGAAGGCATCCCCATCCTCAACTACCTCGTACCCAAGGCCTTCCTCCATTCCGGCGGC
>CAYSRR010000229.1:0-5123 GCA_964433375.1 uncultured Streptomycetaceae bacterium | reverse complement strand
GCGCTGTCGTACGACCACCGCATCATCGACGGCCGCGAGGCGGTGCTGGCGCTGGTGGCGATCAAGGAAGCGCTGGAGGACCCGGCGCGTATCCTGCTGGATATCTGAACATCCACCGCAAAGACGCCAAGACGCAAAGGCAACGCAAAGAATTATATGAATGATCCTTTGCGCAAACTTGGCGCCTTCGCGTCTTTGCGGTTTTCTTCCTGGATTCAGTCATGGCGAAGACATTTGACGTAGTGGTGATCGGCGCCGGCCCCGGCGGCTACATCGCCGCGATCCGCGCCGCGCAGCTCGGGCTCTCGGTCGCCTGCATCGACGAGTGGAAGACCGCCGACGGCAAGCCGGCGCCGGGCGGCACCTGCACCAACGTCGGCTGCATCCCCTCGAAAGCGCTGCTGCAATCCTCGGAGAACTACGAGCACGCGGGGCACGCCTTTGCCGAGCACGGCATCCAGGTCAAGGGCCTGGCGCTCGACGTCGCGCAGATGCTGAAGCGCAAGGACAAGGTCGTGCGGCAGAACAACGAGGGCATCCTGTTCCTGTTCAAGAAGAACAAGATCACCTTCTTCCATGGCCGCGGCGGCTTCGCCGGCGGCAAGCCCGGCGCGTGGGACGTGAAGGTCGCGGGCAAGCCGGAGGAAGCGCTCGTCGCGAAGCACGTCATCGTGGCGACCGGCTCCGTTCCGCGCGCGCTGCCCGGCGCGCCGTTCGACAACAAGCTGATCCTCGACAACGACGGCGCGCTGGCGATGCCGGCAGTGCCGAAGCGGCTGGGCGTGATCGGCGCCGGCGTCATCGGCCTGGAGATGGGCAGCGTGTGGCGGCGCCTGGGCGCGGAAGTCACGATCCTGGAGGCGCTGTCGGTTTTCCTGGGGGCGGCCGACGAGCAGGTCGCCAGGGAAGCGCAGAAGGTCTTCACGAAGCAGGGGCTGGCGATCCATACCGGCGTGAAGGTTGGAAAAGTGACGGCCGGTAAGGGCGTCACCGTGGAGTACGCCGACAGCGCGGGCAAGGCGCAGACGCTGGCCGTGGACAAGCTGATCGTCTCGATCGGCCGCGTGCCCAACACGGAGGGTCTTGGCGCCGCGGCGGTGGACCTCAAGCTCGACGAGCGCGGCTTCATCGCGGTGGACGGCGATTGCCGCACGAATCTTTCCGGCGTCTGGGCGGTGGGCGACGTGGTGCGCGGGCCCATGCTCGCGCACAAGGCGGAAGAGGAGGGCGTGGCGGTGGCCGAGCGCATCGCGGGGCGCCACGGCCATGTCGACTTCAACACCGTCCCCTGGGTGATCTACACCTCGCCCGAGATCGCCTGGGTGGGCAAGACCGAGCAGCAACTGAAGAGCGAAGGCGTGCCGTACCGCGCCGGCCAGTTCCCGTTCATGGCGAACGGCCGCGCCCGCGCGCTGGGCGACACGACCGGCTTCGTGAAATTCCTCGCGCACGAGAAGACCGACCGCATCCTCGGCGTGCACGTCATCGGGCCGATGGCCTCGGAACTGATCGCCGAGGCGGTGGTGGCGATGGAATTTCATGCTTCCTCCGAGGACATCGCGATGATCTGCCACGCGCATCCCTCGCTGTCGGAGGCGATGAAGGAAGCCGCGCTCGCGGTGGACAAGCGCACCCTCAACCTGTGAGCGACAGCGCCTTCGACTCGGCCGAATACACCGAGTCGGCCAAAGCGCTGCCGGTCACCGTCCTGGAGCTCTACCAGGATGCTCTCCGCAAAAGGGGGTTCGACTCCGACGACTCGCAGTACGCGGCGGTGCTGCGGCTGCAGAAGCTCTACGAGGAATGGACCGCCTACAAGCGCCGGCGCAGCACGGCGCTGCGCCGGCTGGTCGTGCGGCCGCCCCTGCCGCGGGGCATCTACCTGTGGGGATCGGTGGGACGCGGCAAGACCTTCCTCATGGACAGCTTCTACCGCTGCCTGCCGCTGGAGAGGAAGCGCCGGGTGCATTTCCACCATTTCATGCGCGACGTGCACCGCGAGCTCGAAAAGCTGAAGGGCACGGCCGATCCCCTCGACGCGCTCGCCGGGCGCATCGCCAAGCGCTACCGCCTCATCTGCTTCGACGAGATCGCCCTGTCCGACGTCGCGGACGCGATGATCCTGGGGCGGCTGCTGACCAAGACCATGGACCGCGGCGTGGTCTACTGCATGACCTCGAACTATCACCCCGACGAGCTCTACAAGGGCGGCCTGAAGCGCGAGGACTTCCTGCCCACGATCGACCTGATCAAGGAACGGCTCGACGTGGCGCGCGTGGACGGCGGCACCGACTACCGCAAGCGGGCGCTGCAGCTGGTCAGGGTCTACCACACGCCGCTCGCTCCCGGCACCGACCAGGCGCTCAAGGAAGCCTTCCACCAGATAGCGGAAGTGGAGGAAGAGCACCACGAGCTCGACGTCGAGGGGCGCGTCATACCCTATCGCCACCGCGCGGGCGGGGTGGTGTGGTTCGACTTCAAGGTGATCTGCGGCTGGGGACGGTCCCAGAACGACTACATCGACCTCGCGAAGCGCTTCCACACGATCATCGTCTCCGGGGTGCCGCGCATGTCGATCGAGCAGGCCGACGCCGCGCGCCGGTTCACGCTGCTGGTTGACGTGCTCTACGACCAGCGCGTAAAACTGATCGCGTCGGCGGAGTCGCCTCCCGAAGAACTGCTCATCCGGGACGGCGGCGACGGCGGTCCGCAACTGCAGGCGATGGCGTTCCAGTTCGACCGTACCGCGAGCCGGCTCGCTGAAATGCAGACGCTCGAGTACCTGAACCAGCCCCGGGCAAGGCAGGAAACATGAATCCATTCAAGTCGCTGCGGATACACGATGAAAACGGCAAGACGGCCGCGCGCGTGACGGAGGTGGCGCTCGCCGAGCTGTCCCCGGGGGAGGTCGTGTTCCGGACGGCCTACTCGAGCGTCAACTACAAGGACGCGCTGGCGGCAACGGGCGCCGGCAGGATCATCCGCAGCTTCCCGCGCATCGGCGGCATCGACGCGACGGGTACCGTGATCTCTTCCGCCGATGAGCGCTTCAAGGCCGGCGACGAGGTGATCTGCACCAGCTACGAGTTCGGCGTCGGACACGACGGCGGCTACTCCCAGGTCTGCCGCGTGCCCGCCGGCTGGGTGGTGCCGTTGCCGCGAGGCCTGACGCTGTTCGACGCGGCCGCCCTCGGCGTCGCCGGCTATACCGCGGGGCTGGCGGTGGAGCTGCTCGAGCTGAACGGGATGGCGCCGAACAACGGCAAGGTTCTGGTGAACGGCGCGACCGGCGGGGTGGCGACGCTCGTCATCGACATGCTGGCGGGGCTCGGTTACCACGTCGTGGCGGTCACGGGAAAAGAGAGCGAGGGCGGTTTCCTGAAAAAGCTCGGTGCCAGGGAAGTGCTCGGGCGACAGAAGCTGGAAATGGGCACGCGCCCGCTGGAGAAGGGACTGTGGGCGGCGGCGTTCGATTCCGTCGGCGGGGAGCAGCTCGCCTGGCTGACGCGCACCATGCAGCCGGACGGTCTCATCGCCAGCTTCGGCAATGCCGGCGGCATCGAGTTCAGGACCACGGTGCTGCCGTTCATCCTGCGCGGCGTGCGGCTGATCGGGGTGAACTCGGGCGACACGCCGATGCCGCTGCGGCGCAGGATCTGGGGGCGGCTCGCGTCCGATCTCAAGCCGCGGCATATCGGCGACATCGCGCACGTCATTTCGCTTGACGACTTGCCGGCCTATTTCGATCGTATGCTGCAAGGTCAGATAAAAGGCCGGGCCGTCGTCAAGCTCTGACCGTGGAGGGTGCAGAAATGGGAGCGTACAAAGACTTCCACCGCCGGTCGATCGAGCAGCGGGAAGCGTTCTGGGCGGAGCAGGCCCGGCTCATCGACTGGCACCAGCCGTTCGACAAGGTGCTCGATTACAGCCGGCCGCCCTTCGCGCGCTGGTTCGTCGGTGGGCAGACCAATCTGTGCCACAACGCGGTGGACCGGCATCTCGCGGCGCGCGGGGACCAGAAGGCGCTCGTCTACATCTCCACCGAGACGGGGCAGGAACAGTCCTACACCTACCGGGATCTGCACGCCGAGGTCGTTCGCTGCGCGGCGATGATCCGCTCGCTCGGCGTGGGCCGCGGCGATCGCGTGCTGATCTACATGCCGATGATTCCCGAGGCCGTGTTCGCGATGCTGGCGTGCGCGCGCCTGGGCGCGATCCACTCGGTCGTCTTCGGCGGCTTTGCCTCGCACAGCCTGGCGGCGCGCATCGACGACGCGAGGCCGCGATTGATGATCACGGCGGACGGAGGATTGCGCGGAGGACGCGCAATCCTTTATCAGGAAATGTTCAACGAGGCGATCCAGATCGCGAAATCACCCCCGGAAAAGGTGCTGGTCGTCAATCGCAGGCTGGACCCGAATCTCAAGCTGAAGGCGGGCCGCGATCTGGATTACGAGGAACTGCGCGACAAGCACCTGAACGGCGAGGTGCCGGTGACGTGGGTCGAGTCGAGCGAGCCGTCCTACATCCTCTACACCTCCGGCACGACCGGCCGTCCCAAGGGCGCGCAGCGCGACACCGGCGGCTACGCGGTGGCGCTGGCCAGCTCGATCAGGCACATCTATTGCGGCGAGGCGGGTGAAACGATGTTCACCACTTCCGACATCGGCTGGGTGGTGGGGCACTCCTACATCGTCTACGGGCCGTTGATCTGCGGCATGACGACGATCCTGTACGAGGGGCTGCCGATCCGGCCGGACGCCGGCATCTGGTGGAAGATCGTCGCGGATCACAAGGTGAAGGTGATGTTTTCCTCGCCGACCGCCGCGCGCGTGTTGAAGAAGCAGGACCCGGCCTTCCTGAAGAAACACGACGTGAGCTCGCTGAAGCACCTGTTCCTCGCCGGCGAGCCGCTCGACGAGCCGACGCATCGCTGGTTCGCGGAAGCGCTCGGCAAGCCGGTGATCGACCATTACTGGCAAACCGAAACCGGCTGGCCGATCCTGTCCAGCGTGCCGGGGATCGAGCACACGCCCGTCAAGTTCGGCAGCCCCAGCTTCCCGGTGTTCGGCTACGACCTGAAGCTGCTGCGCGAAAAGGACGCGGCCGAGGCCGGGCCGAAC
>CAYSRR010000228.1:0-5163 GCA_964433375.1 uncultured Streptomycetaceae bacterium | reverse complement strand
TCATCGTCACCGACGACGACGTCAACGTGCGCGACTGGAAGGAAGTGATCTGGGCGTTGGCGACGCGGGTGGATCCGCGGCGCGACACGATCATCACCGATCACACGCCGATCGATTACCTCGATTTCGCGAGTCCCGCGCCGGGGCTGGGCTCGAAGATGGGCATCGATGCCACGAACAAGTGGCCGGGAGAAACCGATCGGCGCTGGGGCGAGCCCATCGCGATGAGCGAGGACGTGAAGCGCCGCGTGGACGCGCTGTGGCGCGAGCTGGGACTGTAGCGCGTCGGGCCGCGAACCGTAAAAAAAGCCGGGTCACCCCGGCTTTTTTTGACGCATGCTTCTTGTTCAGTAGAAGCGGAAAACCGCGTTGATGGAGTACAGGTCGGTGTCGCTTTTGCCCGTGACGGGGCCGCCCCCCAGACGGAAACGTTCCCACTCGCCGCGGAAAAAGATTCCGGGAATTTTTGCGCGCTGTCGCTGCGCAGCGACAGGCACGATGCTTGAACCGACGCCTGTCAGCGACGCGGGCAGCAGCCGTCGCCGCCGCCGCGGTTGTGGACCCAGCGCAGCAGCGCATCCTGCACCGCCTGCGCGTTGCCGGCGTTGGCGTGGTTGATGATGAGGACCACGACCACGCGCCGCCCGCCGCCGTCCAGCACGTAACCGGCGATCGCGCGCACGCCCGCGAGCGAGCCGGTCTTGATGTGCGCCTGGCCCGCCACGTCCGCGCCGGACAGCCGTTTTTTCATGGTGCCGTCGACCGCGGCGACCGGCAGCGAGGCCATCAGTTCCGGCATCACGGGGCTGCTGTAAGCAGCGAGGAGCAGCCGACCCAGGTTGCGCGCGCTGATGCGCTCGGCGCGCGACAGCCCGGAGCCGTTCTCCAGCACCAGTTCCGGGAACGACAACCCCTTGCCCGCCAGCCACTGTCGGATGACGCGGTTGGACTTGTCGGCGCTGGCCGGCGCGCCCGCGCCCGCCGCGCCCAGCGTCAGGTAAAGCTGGCGCGCCATCACGTTGTTGGAATACTTGTTGATGTCGCGCACGACTTCGGACAGCGCGGGCGAATGCACCGCCGCAAGCGGCCGGGCATCCTCTGCCGCGGCGCCGTCGCGCACGTTGCCCGCGAGCGATCCGCCCATCTCGCGCCACAGCTCGCGGAACAGGGCGAGCGTGTACTGGGAATGGCCGAGCACGCTGTAGTAGTGTTCGCGCTCGCCGCAACTCGCCGGGAACGCGCCGCTGAACGCGAGGCGCGCCGCCTGCGCGTCGCCCTGGGCGTCCACCTTCAGCCGGGCCGCCCAGTAGCCGCATGGGGCGCGGGCGTCCAGCGCCAGGTTATTGACGATCTGGACCTGGGGCAGCGCCGGCTCGACCACGAGACGCACCGCGCGCGCCTCCGCGTCGGGGATGAATTGCACGCGCACCGCCTTGAAGTTGACGAGCAGCGCGTCGGGCCCGGTGTTGTAGGGCCGCGTCGGTTCGGCGTCGAAGCGTGACGCGTCGTGCTCCTGCACGGTGAAATAGCCGCGGTCGAGGACGAGGTCGCCCTGGATATCGCGCAGGCCGCGCCCGCGCAGGCTGCGCAGGAGCAGCCAGAAATTCTCGATGGTGAGCTTGGGATCGCCGCGGCCGCGGATGACGAGATCGCCCGCGAGCACCCCGTCCCGCAGCGGCCCGGCGGCGTAGGCTTCGGTGGTCCACAGGTAGGCCGGGCCGAGCAGGTCGAGCCCGGCGTAGGTCGTGAGCAGCTTGATGGTGGAGGCCGGGTTCATCGCGCGATCGGCGCTGGCCGCAAGCAGCGGGCGGTCGGCGCCGATCTCGTGCACGTAGAGCGCCGCCGCAGCCTCGGGGATGCCGGCCTTCGCCAGCGCGCGGCCCACCGGTTCGGGCAGTTGCGCCGGCGCCGTCGCGGGAAGAACGAGGACGAACGATGCCGCCACCGCCCGCAGGTTTTTCCCGATGTTCGCCATGACTGTCGATATTATGCCGCACCCTGTTCAGGAATTTGCTGAGCCTCGGCTCAGCAAATTCCTGGCGCGTCGAGCAGGTCCGCCGCGCGCCCGGCAAGCAGCGCGATTTCATCGTCGCCGATCACGTAGGGCGGCATGAAGTACACGGTGTTGCCGATGGGGCGCAGCAGCAACTCGCGCTCGAGCGCGGCGGCGAAAAAGCGGCGGGCAAACCCGGGGTCCGCCGCATCCACTTCGAAGGCGAGTATCATGCCGGCCGCGCGGAAATGCCGGACGCGGGGATGCTGCGCGATCGCCCGTGCTGCCGCCACGATGCGCGCGCTCTTCTCGCGGTTCGCCTCGATCACCCGGTCCTCTTCGAAGATGTCGAGCGTGGCGAGCGCCGCCCGGCAGGCGAGCGCGTTGCCGGTGTAGGAATGGGAGTGCAGGAAGCCGCGCGCGACGTCGTCGTCGTAAAACGCCCGGTAAATCGCGTCGCGCGTCATCACCACGGACAGCGGCAGGTAACCGCCGGTGATGCCCTTGGACAGCAGCAGGAAGTCCGGGGTGATGCCCGCCTGCTGGTGCGCGAAGAAGCTGCCGGTGCGCCCGAAGCCGGTCATGATCTCGTCGGCGATGAGGTGGACCTCGTAACGGTCGCAAAGCGCCCGCGCCCGGCGCAGGTATTCGGCGTCGTGCATCGCCATGCCGCACGCGCCCTGCACCAGCGGCTCGACGATCAGCGCGGCGGTCCCGGCATGGTGCTGCTGCAGGTGCCGTTCCAGCGCGGCGGCGGCGCGCACGGCGTAATCGCGCGGCGACTCGCCTTTTTCCGCCAGCCGCCAATCCGGGCTCGCGACCTGGCGGCTTTGCATGAGCAGCGTGGAATAGGTGTCCTTGAACAGGGGCACGTCGGTCACCGCCAGCGCGCCGAGCGTCTCGCCGTGGTAGCTGCCGGCGAGGCTGACGAAGCCGGTCTTGTCCGGCCGTCCCGTGTTGCGCCAGTAATGAAAGCTCATCTTGAGCGCGATCTCGACCGCCGAGGCGCCGTCGCTCGCGTAGAAGCAGTGGCCGAGCGCCTCGCCGGTCGCGCGCGACAGGCGCTCGGACAGCGCCACCGCCGGCTCGTGGCTGAAACCCGCGAGCAATACGTGCTCGAGCCGGGAGAGCTGGTCGGCGAGCGCGGCGTTGATGCGGGGATTGCAGTGGCCGAAGAGGTTGACCCACCACGAACTGACGGCGTCGAGGTAGCGCCGGCCGTCGAAATCATAGAGCCAGCAGCCTTCGCCCCGCGCCACGGGAACGAGCGGCAGCTGCTCGTGGTGCTTCATCTGTGTGCACGGGTGCCAGACCGAGGCCAGGCTGCGCGCTAGCAGCAGACCGTTGCGAGTGCTGGTTTGCATTTTGAGGGCGGAGGTATTAAAAATTTGCCGGAGTGAATGGAAACCGGGAGCAGGCTTTCTTCATTCGGATTTCACGCCATTTCGGCTGCACAGGGACCGCCCGGCTCCGGGCCGAAGCCCCGTATCACGTTCCGCCGCGTCAACCTCGTATTTCCCCGCAACGTTGTGAAAGTGCGAGTGGCATTGTTTTTGCTCGCGCTGCTCTTGCGTACTGCCGCCGGTTGAACGGCGGGAAGCCGTCCGTTCCGACCGGCGGATTTCGTCCGGCGCGGCGCGTCCGGACGAAACCAGTTTAGCACTTGCCCAAGGGAGAGAATCCGCCATGCAACTGCTCGAACGCATCGAAGATCAGATCTCCGCGACCGGCCTGCCGCTGGTGGGCATCACGCTCGCGGCCGTGCCCTGTCCCGACACGCCGGTGATCCTGACCCTGCACTGGCACGGCTTCATCAAGGAGAAACTCGCCGATGTCGAACAGGCCGAGCCGGTTTCGTACACGCCGGTGCCGAGCTCCGCGCTGCAACTGAACGACCGCTGGCGCGACCTGGTGGCCGTGGACCAGGCGGCCATGGAAGCCGCGTGGGAACTGGGCGCGTGGGACGTCGCGCGCGCCGAGCGCAAGGGCTGCATGCGGCCCGGCGCGCCGTCCACCGAGGCGCTCGAATGCCTGCAGGCGTTCGGCGCGTTTCCCTACGGCATCAACGGCAACCAGGTGGTGGTGAGCGACGCCCCGGACGCCGACGACCTGGTCCAGCTGGCGGCCGCCCGCGGCTACCTCATGTGGTTGTTCCGGCCGGTGAGCGGCGGCATCTGGGCCGACTATGCCGACGACGCCACGCTCGGTTCGGGCGGGCGGCGCCCGGCTCCCTGTCCCCATCGGCCGGTACCGCCCTGCTGCGACGGTAACCGCAGGACGGTTTATCGTTTCGGGGTATCCGCCGGCACGCCGGCGGATTAATATTAACCGCATGATTTATATAGTTTTATAGTCCCCTCCGTAGCGCCTCCCCGTTAGTCCTTCTTTTTTATAGGTTAGCTGGAACAGCTAACCTATTGTCTTAGTACGATCTTATCGGTATTATTAGCACTCGCTGGAGATGAGTGCCAATCGGTCCTCTCTTCGTCGCTTCAGTTTCCCCAGTCCATATTCATAGTCATAGGAGGCTTAGCAATGAAAATTCGTCCTCTCCACGACCGCGTGATCGTCAAGCGGTTGGAAGAAGAGCGCAAGACCGCGTCCGGGATCGTGATCCCCGACACCGCCGCCGAGAAGCCCGACCAGGGCGAAGTCATCGCCGTGGGCAAAGGCAAGATCCTCGAGGACGGCAAGGTGCGCCCCCTCGACATCAAGGTCGGCGACAAGATCCTGTTCGGCAAGTACTCCGGGCAGACCGTGAAGGTCAAAGGCGACGAGCTGCTCGTGATGCGCGAAGAAGACATCATGGGCGTGATCGAAGCCAAGTAAATCCATTCCGCGAAACAGGAGACACACAATGTCAGCAAAAGACGTCAAATTTCACGACTCCGCCCGCGCCAAGATCGTGGCCGGCGTCAACATCCTGGCCGATGCGGTGAAGGTCACCCTCGGCCCTAAGGGCCGCAACGTGGTGCTGGAGCGCTCCTTCGGCGCGCCGACCGTCACCAAGGACGGCGTCTCGGTCGCGAAAGAGATCGAGTTGAAGGACAAGTTCGAGAACATGGGCGCGCAGATGCTGAAGGAAGTCGCCTCCAAGACCTCCGACGTGGCGGGCGACGGCACCACCACCGCCACCGTGCTGGCCCAGGCGATCGTGCAGGAAGGCATGA
>CAYSRR010000227.1:0-5176 GCA_964433375.1 uncultured Streptomycetaceae bacterium | reverse complement strand
TCGCGCGTTCCATGCGCAGCAGGCCGACGCGATACTGGTTCTCCATCAGCTCGCCCACCGAGCGCACGCGGCGGTTGCCGAGGTGGTCGATGTCGTCGATCTCGCCCTTGCCGTTCCTCAGGTCCACCAGGATCTTGATCACCGCGACGATGTCCTCGGGCGACAGCTTGGCCGCCCCGGTCAGCTCGGTGCGCCCGACGCGCCGGTTGAACTTCATGCGGCCGACCTTGGACAGGTCGTAGGTCTCTTCCGCGAAGAACAGGCGGTGGAACAGCGTCTTCACCGCTTCTTCCGTGGGCGGCTCGCCGGGGCGCATCATGCGGTAGATCGCCACCTGCGCGGCCAGCTGGTCCGCGGTCTCGTCGATGCGCAGGGTCTGCGAGATGTACGGGCCCTGGTCGAGGTCGTTGATGTAAATGGTCTGGATCCTGGCGACGCCCGCCTCCTTCAGCTTGGCGAGCAGCTCTTCGGTGACCTCGTCGTTGGCGTTGGCCAGTATCTCGCCGGTGCCCTTGTCCACGACGTTGCTCGCGAGCACGCGGCCGATCAGGAACTCGTCCGGCACCCCGATCTTGTGCAGGCCGGCCTGCTCCATTTCACGCACGTGCTTGACCGTGATGCGCTTGTCCTTGGCGACGATCTGCTTGCCGCCCTTGGTCGCGATGTCGAAGCGCGCGATCTCCCCGCGCATGCGCTCGGGGACCAGCTCGAACTCCACGCCGTCCTTGGCGAGCTGGAACGTGTCGAACGCGAAAAATTCGGAAAGAATCCTCTCCGGCGTGTAGCCGAGGGCCTTCAGCAGGATCGTCACCGGCATCTTGCGGCGGCGGTCGACGCGGAAGTAGAGGAAGTCCTTGGGGTCGTACTCGAAGTCGAGCCAGGAACCGCGGTAGGGAATCACGCGCGCCGAGAACAGCAGCTTGCCCGAGGAATGCGTCTTGCCGCGGTCGTGCTCGAAGAACACCCCGGGCGAGCGGTGCAGTTGCGACACGATCACGCGCTCGGTGCCGTTGATCACGAACGACCCGGTCGTGGTCATGAGCGGGATCTCGCCCATGTAGACTTCCTGCTCCTTCACTTCCTTGGCCGTCGGCTTGGGCGCCTCCTTGTCCATGATCACGAGGCGCACCTTGGCGCGCAACGGCGCCGCGAAGGTGAGGCCGCGCTGCTGGCACTCCTTGACGTCGAACGGCGGCTCGCCGAGCGCGAAGCTCACGAACTCCAGCCGCGCGTTCTTGGAATGGCTCTCGATCGGGAAGATGCTCTTGAACGCCGCCTGCAGGCCCTCGGTCTTGCGGAGGTCCGGCGCGGTGCCCGCCTGCAGGAACCCCGCGTAAGAGTCGATCTGGGTGGCCAGCAGGAAAGGCACCGGCAACACGACCTCGCGCTTGCCGAAGGTCTTGCGGATGCGTTTCTTCTCGGTGAAGGAGTACGCCATGTCAGCTCCAGGTAAAAATCAGTCGGCAAACGGCGACGGCCGCGACACGCCCCGCGGCGCGGGCCGCACGGCGTTCGGGAAAAGTCGCGAACCGTTCAAAAAAAGGACACGGGCCGGCGGTCGCCCGCCGGCCGGGTCTCCACATCGCGATTACTTGATGTCGCCGGTCGCGCCGGCTTCGATCAGCTGCTTGAGGATGGCTTCCGCGTCGGCCTTGGATACGCCTTCCTTGACCGGCTTGGGTGCAGCGTCCACCAGGTCCTTCGCTTCCTTCAGGCCCAGCCCGGTCACGGCGCGCACCACCTTGATGACGTTGACCTTGTTGGCCCCCACCGTGGTGAGGTTCACGGTGAACTCGGTCTTTTCCTCGGCTGCCGCGGCCGCGCCGCCTGCCGCCGGCGCCGCTACCGCCACCGTCGCCGCGGCCGCGGAGACGCCGAACTTGTCTTCCATGTCCTTGATGAGCTGGGAAAGCTCCATCACCGTCATGCTGGAGATTGCGTCGAGTATTTCTGCTTTGGCCATTGCCATGTTGCTTGCTCCTGTCAGATCTAAAGTTGGTTACCGGTCCACGCAGGCGAATCAGGCCGCCTGCTTCTCCTTCTGGTCCTTGACCGCGGCGAGCGTCCGCACGAACTTGCCCGGCACCTCGTTCAGGGTGCGGACGAACTTCGCGATGGGCGCCTGCATCGTCGCCACGAGCATCGTGAGCAGTTCCTGGCGGCTCGGCATCTTCGCGAGTTCCGCCACTTCCTTCGCCGACATCATCATGTTGGGCATGGCGCCGGCCCTGATCACGAACTTCTCGTTTTCCTTGGCAAACTCCTGCAGCACCTTGGCCACCGCCACGGGATCGCTCGAAATGCCGTAGGCAAGGGGCCCGACCATCTTCTCGGACAGTCCCTTGAACGGCGTATCCGCGACCGCGCGGCGCGCCAGGGTGTTCTTCAACACCCGGAGATACACGCCCGAGCCGCGCGCCTTCCTGCGCAATTCGGTCATGTCTTTCACCGGGATGCTGCGGTACTCGGCCAGTATCACGGCCTGGGCCTTGGCGAGCTGGTTGCTCACCTCGGTCACCACCGCCTGCTTCTGCTCCAGATTTAGACTCAAGGTCTATCTCCTTTCACTAAAACGGCGACCGGTGATACAGGAACTGCAAGCCTGTTTCGGGCACGCCGTCTGCGTTGGGTGCTTGCGAATGAAGGGTTAGGAGTGAGGGGTGAGGCGGGTAGTTCCCTCACGCCCACGGCCTAAACCATTTCACCTGCATTGACTGATTAAACTCCTTGGGCTCGTCGCGAGTTGAAGTGCTGCGCTGCTGCCGCCTCACTCCTTACGCCTCACGCCTCACCCGATTCGTCCCAACGGTCTTTGACAACCCGCCGGCGATGCGCCTCCGGCGGCCCAAAGTTCTGCCCCGGACCGCGGTCCGGGGGCCAATTCAAATCATTGCTGCGGCTGCAGGCTCGCCTGGTCCACGCGCACGCCCGCACCCATCGTGCTCGAGACCGATACCTTCCTGAGGTAGACCCCCTTCACGCCGGTGGGCCGGGACTTGTTGACCGCGTCCACCAGGGCCTTCAGGTTCTCGGACAGCGCGTCGACCGTGAACGAGGCGCGGCCGATCGTGCATTGCACGATGCCCGCCTTGTCCGCCCGGTACTGGATCTGGCCGGCCTTCGAATTCTTGATCGCGCCCGCCACGTCCTGCGTGACCGTGCCCACCTTGGGGTTCGGCATGAGGCCGCGCGGGCCGAGGATCTGGCCGAGGCCGCCGACGACGCGCATGGCGTCGGGCGTGGCGATGACCACGTCGAAATCCATCTTGCCGGCCTTGATCTCGCCGGCAAGGTCCTCGAAGCCGACGATGTCGGCGCCGGCGTCCCTGGCCTGCTGCGCCTTGTCGCCTTGCGCGAACACCGCGACCCGCACGCTCTTGCCGGTGCCTTGCGGCAGCACCACCGCGCCGCGCACCGTCTGGTCCGACTTCGAGGCGTCGATGCCGAGATTGATGGAAACATCCACCGACTCGTTGAACTTGGCCGTGGCGCCGTCCTTCACGAGCGTCAGCGCCTCCTGCACCGGGTAGGACCGGGCGCGGTCCACCCTGGCGCGTACCGCGTTATAGCGTTTGGAAGCCATTTACAGGCCCTCCACTTCGACGCCCATGCTGCGGGCGCTGCCGGCGATGGTGCGCACGGCGGCCTCGAGGTCCGCGGCCGTGAGATCGGGCATTTTCGCCTTGGCAATCTCCTCGGCCTGCGCGCGCGTGATCTTGCCCACCTTGTCGGTATTGGGGCGGGAACTGCCCTTCTCGAGCTTCGCCGCCTTGCGGATCAGGACCGTGGCCGGCGGCGTCTTCATCACGAAAGTGAAGCTCTTGTCCTGGTACGCGGTGATCACCACCGGCACCGGCAGACCCGGCTCCATTTTCATCGTCTGGGCGTTGAACGCCTTGCAGAACTCCATGATGTTCAGGCCGCGCTGGCCGAGCGCGGGGCCGATGGGGGGACTGGGATTCGCCTTCCCCGCCGGCACCTGCAGCTTGATGAGACCGACTACTTTCTTCGCCATGCTTCTCTCCTTGCGGGTTCAAGCGGGCGCCTGCGGCACCCTCCCCGTTCAACTTCCGTTGCTCGTTACCCCTACCCTAGCCCTCCCCCTTGAATAAGGGGGAGGGTTGGGAGGGGGTCATGCCTTCTCCACCTGGCTGAAATCCAGCTCCACCGGGGTGGAGCGCCCGAAAATCGTCACCGACACGCGCAGCTTGCTCTTGTCGTAATTGACGTCCTCGACGTTGCCATGAAAGTCCGCGAACGGGCCTTCCTTGACCCGCACCGCCTCGCCGATCTCGAACAGGACCTTCGGCCGCGGCTTCTCCACGCCTTCCTGGATCTGGTGCAGAATGTTCTGCACCTCCTTCTCGGAGATTGGCGTGGGCTTGGTCGCGGTGCCGCCGACGAAACCCGTCACCTTCTGCGTGTTCTTGACGAGATGCCAGGTATCATCGGTCATCTCCATCTCGACCAGGACGTAGCCCGGGAAAAACTTGCGCTCGCTGATCGCCTTCTGGCCGCTCTTCATCTCGACCACTTCCTCGACCGGCACCAGGATCTGGCCGAACTTGTCCTCCATGCCGGCACGCCGGATGCGGTCCAGGAGCGCGCGCTGCACGCTCTTCTCGAAACCCGAGTAGGCGTGCACGACGTACCATTTCTTGCTCATCATCAGCTCTGGCTTAACAGCTTCTTGACTACCCATAGCAGGCTCGCGTCGACCATCCAAAGGAACAGCGCCATGACCACCACGAAAACGAACACGATGCCGGTGCTCTGCAGCGTTTCCTTGCGCGTCGGCCACACCACCTTCTTTGTTTCCACCACCGATTCCTGGGCATAGCCGTGAAACTCCTTGCCCGGAGCCGACATCCAGAACACCACGCCGCCCGCGACGAACCCGCCCAGCACCGCCGCCACGCGCAGGATCATCGGACTCTGATCCAGGTAATAGAACCCGGCCACGCCGGCAGCCACCAGCAGTATCGCCGCGGCTATCTTGATCTTGTCCACCATCTATCCTTCGGAGTGTTGAGTGATGAATTTTGAATGGTGAGTTAACACCACTAACTCAACACTAAACACTCATCGTTCCGCGCCAGCGGCTGGCAGGCCAGGAGGGTCTCGAACCCCCAACCTTCGGTTTTGGAGACCGACGCTCTGCCAATTGAGCTACTGG
>CAYSRR010000226.1:0-5238 GCA_964433375.1 uncultured Streptomycetaceae bacterium | reverse complement strand
CTGGTCGGCTCGTCGCAGACGACCAGCGCGCTCGACGTCTCGGTGCAGGCGCAGATCCTGAACCTGCTGAAGGACCTGCAGCGCAGCAAGGGACTCGCCTACCTGTTCATCACGCACAACATGTCGGTGATCGAATTCCTCGCGCACGAAGTCGCGGTGATGTACCTGGGGCGCATCGTCGAGCATGGGAGCGTGGGCGAGGTGCTGACTCAACCGAAGCATCCCTACACGCAGGCTCTGCTGTCGGCGGTGCCGGTGGTGGAGCCGGGGGCAGGCCGCAACGTGATCCGGCTGCAGGGCGACCTGCCGTCGCCGGTCAACCCACCGGCGGGATGCCATTTCCATCCCCGTTGCCCGCAAGCCTTCGACCGCTGCCCGAAAGAGTATCCGGGCAATGCCCGTTTCACCGCCTCGCATACGGCGGCGTGCCACATTTACTCTCTAAAGCGTGATTCGTGAGTCGTGATTCGACTCCCACCACCCCCACCGCTTCGCTGTGTGACCCCTCCTCAGGCAGGAGGGGAACAAGACCCGCTCCCCTCCTTTTCAAGGAGGGGTGGCACGATAGTGACGGGGTGGTTGCTCGAATCACGAATCGCCCCAACTGCGTGATTCGTGACTCGTGCCGAAAGGCAAAGGTGTGATTCGTGAGTGGTGAGTCGCGACTCGCTGATCCTCTGACTCGTGACTCGCGAGTCGCGCCTTGGCCGCTGTTACATCTTGACGGCGGGTTTCTTTGCCGCTTTGGCGGCCGCGGGCTTCTTCGCCGCCGCGCAGGGAACGACCCGGCGCTGGCCGTTCGCGGTCTTCATGGTGCAGCGGTACTTCTGGCCGCGATAGTTTGTCTGGGTGATGCGGGGCGCGGGCAGGTCCGGCAGGTGCGGCTCGGCGGTGCCCGTGAGCGGCACGAGGATGGTCTGCCCGGCGACGATCTGCCTCTTGCCGGTGATGCCGTTCACTTCCCTCAGTTGCGCCAGGGTGATGCCGTGTTTCGCCGCGACGCTCTCGGGCTTGTCGCTGCGCTTCATGGTGTAGGCCTGCCACGTCACCAGCGGCTGGTCGTGGGCCTGGAGGTTGCGCTCGAACACCGCGATCTTGTCGACCGGCAGCACGATCGTCTCGGTGCCGTCGGCCTTGATCACCGGCTTGTTGTGCGCCGGGTTGAGAAAGCGGAATTCCTCGAGGGAAATCTCGGCCAGGCTGGCGGCGAGCTTCACGTCGATGTGGTGGCGGGTGGTGACGGTGGCGAAATACGGGCGGTTGGGGACGCCGGCCAGCGTCAGGCCGTACTGCTGCGGGTTGGCGACGATGTTCTTCACCGCCTGCAGCTTGGGCAGGTAATTGCGGGTCTCCGCCGGCATCGTCAGGCTCTCGTAGTCGGCGGGCAGCCCCCGCGCCTGGTTTCTCGCGATCGCCCGGCCCACCGCGCCCTCGCCCCAGTTGTAGGCGGCGAGCGCCAGGTTCCAGTCGTTGAACATGCCGTGGAGTTTCTCTAGGTAATCGAGCGCGGCGCCGGTGGCGGCGAGCACGTCGCGGCGCCCGTCGTACCAGAAATCCTGGCGCAGCCCGTAGAGCCTGCCGGTGGAGGGAATGAACTGCCACATGCCGGAGGCGTGCGCGCGGGAGTAGGCCTTCGGATTGAAAGCGCTCTCGATCATCGGCAGCAGCGCGATTTCGGCCGGCATCCTGCGCCGCTCGACCTCTTCCATGATGTGGTAGAGAAAATGGCTTGCCCGGTCGACCATGCGCGCGACGTAATCCGGACGGCGGGCGTAGTACTGCTCCCAGTTCTGCACCAGTTGCCCGTTCAGGTTGGTCATCTGGAAGCCGCCGCGGACGCGCTCCCAGACGTCGGCTGGCGGGGCGGGCGGCTCGGGCGCTTTTTCCGGGGGCGGCGGCACGACCGGTTCCTCGTTGCGCGGTTCCGGCGCCGCGACGACCGGCGCTTCTGTCTGGGCGAGGGTTTCCGGCTCGACCTGCACCTGGGCGCAGGCAGCGCAGAGCAGTGCCGCCGCCACGCCCGGCAACCAGTGCCGGGCTTTCAGGCAGCGTGATCCGTGATCCGTGATTCGTGGGGCGAGCGTCGTCATCTGCCCGGGCTTTAACAGAACGAGGGCATGGTAGCCAAGCGCCTCATTCCCGTCAAGAAAAATATACTTAAAAATCAGATAACTTTATATGAAACTGGAAGTAACTTCGCAACTCGGCCCCTAGAAGCCGTTTTTCCACTCGCGCAGGGCGGCCAGCACGCTCACCGGGTCGGCCAGCGGCTTGCCGGCCTGGCGGCTGGCGGACTCGGCCACCGCGGGCTCGCGCACCCGGACGAAGGGGTTGGTCGCTTTCTCCTGCGCGATGGTGGAAGGCAGGGTGGGCAGGTCGCGGTCGCGAAGCTGCTTCGACCGGGTTTCCAGCTCCGCCAGCGCCGCGTTGCCGGGCTCGACGGCGCGCGCGAAGCGGACGTTGGACACGGTGTACTCGTGGCCGCAATAAACCCGGGTCTCGTCCGGCAGTTGCATCAGGCGGCAGAGCGAGTCGTGCATCTGGCGCGGCGTGCCTTCGAACAGGCGCCCGCAGCCCGCCGCGAACAGGGTGTCGCCGCAGAACAGCATGCCGCCGCCGTAGAACGAAACATGGCTGCGCGTGTGGCCGGGGATCTCGGCGACCTCGAACTCGATGCCGAAGTGCGGCAGCGTGAACCGCTCGCCGTCCTTCAACCGGTGCGTGACCTCGCCGATGCGCTCGTCGCGCGGCCCGAACACCGGGACCTTCCAGCGCGCGAGCAGGCCGGCGTTGCCGCCGACGTGGTCGGCGTGATGATGCGTGTTCAGGATGGCGACGAGCTCGAGCTTTTCGCGGCCCAGGTAATCGAGCACGGGACGCGCGTCGCCCGGGTCCACCACCGCGGCGCGCGTGGCATCGCGAATCGTCCAGACGTAGTTGTCCGCGAACGCGCGCAGCGGGACCACGTTCCAGGCGGCGTGATTCGTAATTCGTGATTCGTGATTCGGCACATGACCCCCGCAAAGCGCTATTGCGCGTGATTCAAGCTTTTCATTAGTCCGTGGCGATTATAAACTGCCGCCATGCCTCATCATGACACGGCCCAGGCCGCAGCGGAGTGGCTGGCCACGCCGCCCGGGCGGTATCTCCTGGCGCGGGAGCAGGATTACTTCGACAGGACCGTGGCCGATATCTTCGGCTACAACGCGTTGCAGCTCGGCTTGCCGCATGTCGACTTCCTGCGCGCGAGCCGCATCGCCTGCCGGCTGCAGGCCGACCGCTCGGCGCCCGCCGGCCTCAGGGCCGATTTCCGCGACCTGCCGATCGCCAGCAACAGCGTCGATCTCGTCGTGCTGCCGCACGTGCTCGAGTTCAGCGACAACCCGCACCAGGTCCTGCGCGAGGTGGCGCGGGTGCTGCTGCCGGAGGCCCAGGTGCTGATCGCCTGCTTCAATCCCTGGAGCCTGTGGGGCGCCCGGCGCGCGTTCGGCGGCAAGGCGCGCTACCCGTGGAACGGCCGTTTCATCAACCTGCCGCGGCTCAAGGACTGGCTGACCCTGCTGGAGCTGGAGATTACGGGCGGCCAGATGGCCTGCTACTCGCCGCCGTGCGCCACGGAAAAAATGCTGGGACGCTTCGCTTTCATGGACGCGGCCGGCGACCGCTGGTGGCCGATCGCGGGCGGCGTCTACTTTCTGCAGGCGGTGAAGCGCGTGCGCGGCATGCGGCTCATCATGCCGAGGTGGAGCGACCGGCTGGCGCCGAAAAAGGCGCTCGCGTCCGTGCCCAAGAAAGTCGCGCGGCCGGATGAGGCCTTGACCGCGCGGAACAGCGCCTCAGATAAAACGTCGCAGATGGTGCGTCCCAGATAATGCGTCTCAGATACGGCGTCTCAGGTACGGCGTCTCAGGTGCGGCGCGCTCTATCTGCAACGCTTCATCTGCAACGCTTCATCTGCAACGCTTCATCTGCAACGCTTCACCTGAGACGTTATTTCATGGACGAAGTCGTGGAGATCTACACCGACGGCGCCTGCAAGGGCAATCCCGGGGTCGGCGGGTGGGGCGCGCTGCTGCGGTCCGGCGGCCGCACGCGCGAGCTGCACGGCGGCGAGGCCATGACCACCAACAACCGGATGGAGCTGACCGCCGTCATCCGCGCGCTGGAGGCGCTGGCGCCCGGCACCCGCGCCCGCGTGCATACCGATTCCCAGTACGTGCAGCTGGGCATCAAGGAATGGATACACGCCTGGAAGCGCCGCGGCTGGCGCACCGCCGACAAGAAGCCGGTGAAGAACGAGGACCTGTGGCGGCGTCTGGACGAGCTCAGGGACCGGCACGAGATCGAGTGGCTGTGGGTCCGCGGGCACGACGGCAATCCCGGCAACGAGCGCGCGGACGAGCTCGCCAACCTCGGCGTTGCGTCCGCGAGGAGCGAGGGATGAGACAAATCATTCTCGATACCGAGACGACCGGCCTTGAGCCGGAACTGGGCCATCGCGTCATCGAGATCGCGGGCGTCGAGCTCGTCGACCGGCGCTTCACCAACCGGAATTTTCACCGCTATCTCAACCCGGAGCGCGACAGCGATCCCGGCGCGCTCAATATCCACGGGCTGACCACCGAGTTCCTGAGCGACAAGCCGAAGTTTCGCGACATCGCGGCCGAATTCCTGGACTTCATTAAGGACGCCGAGCTGGTCATACACAATGCAGCTTTCGACATCGCGTTCCTCAACCGGGAACTCGACCTCGCCGACCTGAAGCCGGCCACCGACTACTGTGCGGGCGTGGTGGATACCCTGCGCATGGCGCGCGAGCTGCATCCCGGCAAGCGCAACGGCCTCGACGCCCTGTGCGAGCGCTACCAGATCGACAACTCCGCCCGCACGCTGCACGGCGCGCTGCTCGACGCGCGGCTGCTCGCGGAGGTCTATCTGTCCATGACGCGCGGGCAGGAAAGCCTGATGATGGAGGTGGAGGCGCCCGCGAGCGCCGCGAGCGTTGCTGCCGCCGAGATCGCGAAGGGCAAGCTGGACCTGTTCGTCCTGGCCGCCTCGAAAGAGGAGCTTGCGGCCCACGCGCAGCAACTCGAGTCCATCGACAAGGCCAGCAAGGGCGCGACGCTCTGGCGCAGATTTGATAAAGCGTGATTCGTGACGACGCGACTCACGGCGCGCCAGTCACAAGTTACAAGTTACAAGTTACAAGTCGCAAGTCGCGGGTCGTCCCGACTCAGG
>CAYSRR010000225.1:0-5273 GCA_964433375.1 uncultured Streptomycetaceae bacterium | reverse complement strand
ACTTGAAGCCCAGCACGTCGGCCATGTCGTAGAGGCCGGCCTTCTTCGAGGCGACCCAGCGCGCGGCGCGCAGCGCGCCGCCTGCGAAGTTGGCGCGGCTGGACGCGTGGTGGGCAATCTCGAGCCGCTCGCCGGCGCCGATGAACATCACGCTGTGATCGCCGACGGTGTCGCCGCCGCGCACGGTGGCAAAACCGATGGTCTCGTCCCTGCGTTCGCCGGTCACGCCCTCGCGGCCATAAACCGCGACCTTCGCGAGATCGCGTCCGAGCGCCTGCGCCACCACCTCGCCCATGCGCAGCGCGGTGCCCGAGGGCGCATCCACCTTGTGCCGGTGATGCGCCTCGACGATCTCGACGTCGTAGCCCTTGCCCAGCGCCCCGGCGGCAACGGCGAGCAGGCGGAACGCGACGTTGACGCCGACGCTGAAATTGGGCGACATCACGATCGCGATGTCCCGCGCGGCGTCCGCGATCTCCTTTTTCTGCGCCTCGCTGAAGCCGGTCGTGCCTATGACCATCCGCACGCCCAGCTTGCGACAGGCGGCCAGGTGGGCCATCGTGCCCTCGGGCCGGGTGAAGTCGATCAGCGCGTCGCAGCCGGCGAGCGCTTTCGTCGCATCGTCCGAGATTTTCACGCCGCAGGGCGAGCCGACCAGCTCGCCGGCATCCTTGCCGACGGCGGGATTACCTTTCGCCTCGAGCGCCGCCACGAGCTTGAGGTCGCCTGGGCGCAGCACCGCCTCGATCAGCGCGCGCCCCATCCGCCCCGCACTGCCCGCAATCCCGATCTTGAATGTCGTCATATCGGCGAAATCCGGTTCTCTACTTCTTTTCCGTCTGCGGCGTGGCCGGCTTTGCCGCGGCCGCGCCCGCCGGCGCCGCCACGACGTCGCCGTCGATCCGCGCGAGCCGGTCGTCCTTGAAGATCACCGAGATCCTGCGCTGCTCGGTGAGCACGCCCGCTTTCTGGTAGAAATAGACGTAGTCCCAGCGGTCGGTGCGGAAAGGGTCGACGATCAGCGGCGTGCCGAGCGCGAACCGCACCTGGTTGCGGGTCATGCCCGGCCGGACCTTGGCGATCATCTCCTGCGTGACGACGTTGCCCTGCTGCACGTCCATCTTGTACGGCGTCAGCCCCGGCAGCGTCGGCAACGTCGGGATCGAGCAGCCGCCGAGCAGCAGTGCGGCGATGACGGCAATAACAGTGATATGGCGCGGTCGCATGAATACGAATATGATAACCGACGCCCAATCATTGCGACAGGCGCACTGAAAGAAACCAGCGGTGAGTTCCCCCAACGATCTCAAGACGATAGGCCTCAAGGCGACGCTGCCCCGGCTGCGCATCCTGGAGCTGTTCGAGAACAGCCCGGTGCGGCATCTCTCGGCCGAGGACGTCTACAAGACGCTCTCGAAGGACGGCACCGATACCGGGCTGGCGACGGTGTACCGCGTGCTCACCCAGTTCGAGCAGGCGGGGCTCCTGATCCGCCATCATTTCGAGACCGGCAAGGCCGTGTTCGAGCTGAACCAGGGAGGCCACCACGACCACCTGGTGTGCGTGCAATGCGGCCACGTCGAGGAATTCTTCGACCCCGAGATCGAGAAGCGGCAGGAAAAGGTCGCGAAAGACCGCGGCTTCAAGATCCACGACCACTCCCTGCACCTCTACGCCGACTGCACCAAGCAGAACTGCCCGCACAAGAACCGTTAAATCCGGACGCTTAAGGAGAGCAGGAGCCGCGGCTCCCGCCCCCCCTAATCGCCGGTTTAACTCCGCGTGTTCGAACGGGCGGACGGTTCGCCGTTCAACACGCGGCGTAAGAAAAGTCGAGTCTGACGAAAGCCATTCTGGCTAGCTCAACTCATGAACAAAATTCTGAAGGGCATTGCATACGCCGCTGCGGCCATACCGATACTGGTGATTGGACAGTGCATGTACAGCGAGGTCAGTCAGCGAAGCGGGCTGGAATCATTGTGTGGCGCGGCCAAATCCGGGGGCACAATCAAGACGTTCCTGGACGATGCGGCGAAAACCGGTTACGAGGTGCGCACGGGCGGATCGGCGGGGAAAAATGACATGGAATGGTTCGATCGCGAATATCTACGGCTCGGCGATTACCTGAAGCAGACGAAGAAAATATCAGAGGACTACAGCGTCGTGTTCGCCAAGCCCGGTATTGGCTACTATGCTTGTATCATCGTCCACAAGAACGGGTTGATGCAAAGCGCATGGTTCGAGGACAGATCGAGCTAAATCTTGTTAATCCTGTCTATTTTTGATTCTCTTTGCGGCTTGGCGTCTTTGCGGCTAACTCGAATCCGCTCCAGCGCGGCGCACACCGCCCGCGCGCCCTCCGCGATCCGCGGCGTCGCCTGCTGGATACCATCCGGGTCGATGTAGAACGCCGGCAGGTCGCGCAACGGCGGCGGCAGGGCGCGCCTCGCCGCGGCAAACGCCTTCTCTCCGCCCGCCGAGCCGCCACCCAGCACCGCCTCGGGCTTCGCGGCGATCACCGATTCCAGGGAGACCACGGGCGTGAGCTGGGACACGCCGGAAAAGACGTTCTCGCCGCCGCACAGCGCGATCACGTCACTGATGAGGTGCGCTCCGCTCACGGTCATGAGGGGCTGGTGCCAGATTTCGTAGAAAACGCGGACCTTGCGCGTGTCCGCAAAACGGCCGCGCAGCGTCGCGATCTCCCGCTCGAAGCCCGCCGCCGCTTTCTCCGCGACCGGCGCGGTGCCCGCCAGCACGCCGATGGCACGCAATTCCCGCGGGATGTCGGCGAGGCGACGCGCCTCGCTGACATAGGCCGGCAGGCCCAGGCGCTCGAGCCGCTCGACGTCGGCGGAAGAGTTGCCGCTGCGCCAGGCCAGCACCAGGTCGGGCTTCAACCGGACGATGCGCTCGAAATCCACGTGCACTGCATCGCCGACGAGAGGAAGATCGCGCGCACCGGCGGGCAACCGGGTGAGGCGGGCGACGCCGACGAGACGGCCGCCCGCGCCGGCGGCAAAGGCCAGTTCCGCCAGGCTGGGCGCGAGCGTCACGATGCGCTGCGCCGGACGCGCCAGCGTCATCATCCTGCCGCGGTCGTCGGTGACCGAGACCGGCTGCGCCGCGGCTATCGGAGTCACCATTGACGCGAGGAAACAAAAGGCAGCCGCCGATGAACTGCCGTCAAATCCGGACGCTGCGCGCCGGTTTGACTCCGCGCGTTCGAATGGACGCTTTACGCGCCATTCAACGCGCGGTGAACGCAGCAGCCTGCGCAAACCAAGCGGAACTTTCGACCGAAAGAAACCGGTCACGGATCACGCCTCTGAGACTTCAGACGACTCCGCGCTCCATGTACTGCAGCAGCCGCGCGCTGGTCTGGCGCAGCCGCGCCGAGAGCATGGACACGAGCTTGACCAGTATCTTGGAGCCGAGGCTGGGATGGTCGAGGATGATCTTCGCCATGTCGTCGCGGTGGAGCACGGCGAACGCGGTGGGCTCGGTGGCGATGCAGGTGGCGAAGCGCGGCTCGCCGTCGATCATCGACATCTCGCCCAGCGTCATGCCCGGCCCGACGTTGGTCATGTGCTGCTGCTCCTCGCGCATGCCCTTCTTGAAGATGTCGACCGCGCCCTCGATGATGAGCAGCATGAAGTCGCCGCCGTCGTTCTCGCGGATGATGGTCTCGCCCGCCTGCGCCCGGTAGACGTTCATGTAGCCGGCGAGGACCGAGATGTCCTCGCGCGAGAACTCGGCGAAGAACTGCGAGCGGCCGACCAGCCCGAAAATCACGTCGGCGATGCTCGCGCCCTTCCCGACCCGCTCCAGGTGCCGGAGGTGGTCCCGACCGCCTTCCGCTTCGACGTCCAACGCCATGTTGCCGCCCTGTTCCCCTGTTGGATACGGCCCGCCCTGCCCGCACACTATACCGGCACCGGCGGCCGGCGCGCGCTGTTATTCGGACTGCTGCGCCTTGAGCCTGCGCTGGCGCACGCCGTCGGCCAGCGCGGCGAGCACCTTGAGGCTGTCTTCCCAGCCGATGCAGCCGTCGGTGATGCTCATGCCGTAGACCAGTTCCTTGCCCGGCACGAGGTCCTGCCGCCCCGCCTTGAGGTGGCTCTCCAGCATCACGCCGAAAATGCGCCCCTCGCCCCCGGCCAGTTGCCCGGCCACGTCCTGCCCCACCTCGACCTGCTTCTCCGCCTTCTTGCTCGAGTTGCCGTGGCTGAAATCGATCATGAGCCGCGCCGGCACGCCCGCATCCGCCAGCGCTTTCGCGGCGGCGTCCACGCTCGCCGCGTCGTAATTGGGCTTGTTCCCGCCGCGCAGGATGATGTGGCAGTCCTCGTTGCCGGCAGTGGAGACGATCGCGCTGTGGCCGGCCTTGGTGACCGACAGGAAATGGTGCGGGGCGCTCGCGGCGCGGATCGCGTCCACGGCGATCTTGACGGCGCCGTCGGTGCCGTTCTTGAAGCCGACCGGGCACGACAGACCGGAAGCCAGCTCGCGGTGAATCTGGGACTCGGTCGTGCGCGCGCCGATCGCGCCCCACGCCACCAGGTCGGCGATGTACTGCGGCGTGATCATGTCGAGGTACTCGCAACCGACCGGCATGCCCGACTCGTTGAGATCGAGCAGCAGCCGGCGCGCGATGCGCAGGCCCTCGTTGATGCGGAAACTGCCGTCGAGGTTGGGGTCGTTGATGAGGCCCTTCCAGCCCACGGTGGTGCGCGGCTTCTCGAAGTACACGCGCATCACGACCAGCAGGTCGGCGGCGAGCTCCTCCTTCTCACGCTTCAGCTTGCCGGCGTATTCCTTGGCGGCCTTCACGTCGTGGATCGAGCACGGCCCCATGATGACGAGCAGGCGGTCGTCCGCCCCGTGCAGGATGCGGTGGATCGCCTGGCGCGTTTCGTAGACCGTTTTCGCGGCCTTGTCGGAAATCGGGAACTCGCGCAGCACGTGCGACGGCGGCACGAGCTCCTTGATTTCCCTGATCCGGATGTCGTCGGTGCGGTATTGCATTTTGCTAATCATTCGTTAAATCAAAGCATTATATCAGGATGCCGGTAAGGCGAAGCAATAAGGAAAACGGCGGCGCGATGCGCGCCGCCGTTTTCCTATGGAGATAGCCCACCGGTGGCGCTAGACGGTGCCTCCGACCGTCAGGCCGTCGATGCGCATGGTCGGCTGCCCGACGCCGACCGGCACGCTCTGGCCTTCCTTGCCGCAGGTGCCGACGCCCGGGTCGAGCGCCATGTCGTTGCCGA
>CAYSRR010000224.1:0-5283 GCA_964433375.1 uncultured Streptomycetaceae bacterium | reverse complement strand
GCCGGGCAACGATAGGTGTCGGTGGCCGGGTCATGGATGAACTGCGTCTTGGGGTAGAGAGTGTCGGCTTGCGTATTGGCCGCCTCTTGCATCGGCACCACCGGGGTGATGCCCCGGGCTTCGCACCCTTGGGCTTGCGCACCATTCATGTAGCCACGGTCGGCCAGCGCCGTCATCGACTCGGCCTTGAGCGCCTGTTGTGCGGCGCTCGCCATCGGTTCCAGGCTCGTATGGTCGTTTCCTCGCGTGGTCACCTCATGAGCCACGATGAGCTTGTGCTCGGTGTCCACCGCCTGCTGCACGTTATAGCCGGCGAGTGCCGCCCCGCCCTTCTGCTTAAGCATCACGCAATCCGGGTCGGTCAGCCCCACGCGGGGGGTGCCCGCTTTGCCCTTCGGGTCCTCGGCTCTCCCCGCCAGCTCGGCCTGCGCCTGCTCCAGCTTCTGGTCGCGTTCACGCAGCCGCTCCAGCGCCGCTTCGATGCGCGCGCGATCCGGTTCACCTTCGGCCGCCTCCTGCCGGTCGGCCTCGTCCAACTGCGCCAGATACTGCGCCACCCGCTGCTCGATGCGCGCACGCTGCCTGGCCGCTTGCTCCGCGCTCACCAGGCTCGCCCTGGAGGCGCTCGCCTTGAACTTCGAGCCGTCCACCGCCACCACCGGCGCCTCACCGCCCACGAGCTGCGCCTCACGCAGAAACTGCACGAACTGCGCGCACACCGCCTTGAACGCCTGGGCATTCTCCCGCCGGAAGTCGGCAATCGTCTTATGGTCGAAGACCAGCGTCCCCAGCAGCCACATCACTTCCAGGTTGCGCTGGCATTCGGCTTCAAGCCTGCGCGAGGTACGTGTCCGGTTCCAGTAGCCATACAAATACAGCTTCAACAGATCATCAGGGGCATACGGCGGCCGGCCCTCACCCAGGGGCACGCTCTTCTTGAACCCCAGAGCCACCATGTCCAGCCCGTCGACATACAGGTCGATCACCCGCACCAGCGCGTGTGCCCCCACGTAGTCCTCCACCGCCGGGGGCAGCAGCGCCGTTTGTGTGCGCGCCAGGCCTCGCTTATGCTGCTGTGCCATCGCCGTTCTCCAGGTCCTCTCCAATATCAACTAAACGTACCACCAGACTACGCGTTGACATCACAGGACAGGGTTTTTACACAGACTCTTCCGCGAGGATGACTCAAATGGGTGTTCCGCGTTCTGTCGTCTGGCGGCTGACGACTGACGACTGGCGGCTGGCGGCTGGCGGCTGGCGGCTGGCGACTGACGGCTGGCGACTGACGGCTGGCGGGCCGCGCTAACGCGCCGGCCAACCCGGCAGCGTACGGCAGCGGTCGAGCCAGGCCATGACCGCCGGGTACGGCTCGAGCGGCACTTTCGACTCCGGCGCGGTCTCGATGTAGGGAAAGCACGCCACGTCGGCGATGGTGGTGCGATCCAGCGCCAGCCACGGGTGGTCCTTCAGGCGCGCCTCCATCGCGTCGAGCGCGACGCGGCCCATCGCCTGCCCCTGCTCCAGCGTGCCCGCCGTCCAGCGCCCCATCAGCAGGCCGCGGCGCGCGTACTGCAGCCCGAACTGGATCTCGTTGCCGGCCAGCGCCACCCATTGCAGCACCTGCGCCATCGCGCCCGGCTCCGACGGAAACCACTGCTCGCCGCCGTGCTTGCGGGCGATGTAGGCGAGGATCGCGGACGAATCCCACAGCACGACGCCGCCGTCCTCCAGCGCCGGCACCTGGCCGCGCGGGCTGATTTTGAGGTACGCCGGCGCCTTGTGCCCCCCGTTCTTCAGGTCGATCATCGCCACCTCGTGCGGCACCTTGAGCAGCGCCAGCAGGATCTGCACCTTGTAGGAATTGCCCGACGGGTTGCCGTAGTAGAGCTTCATTCGCGATCTCCGTTGTCGATGCCGGCCGGCTTCACTGGAAGTACATGCCGCCGTTGATCAGGTAGCACTGGCCGGTGATGTAGCCCGCGTTCTCGCTGGCGAGGTGCACCAGCAGCGCGGTCACTTCCCCGGGACGGCCCTTGCGGCGGACCGGCTGGAAAGGGCGCACTTCCTTGTCGCTCTCGCTCTCGTCGCGCTCGCCCCGGCCGATGGTGCCCGCGCCGATGCAGTTGGCGGTGATGCCGAATTCCGCGAACTCGCGCGCGATGCCGCGGGTGAAGCCGACGATGCCGAGCTTGACCGTCGCCTTCGCGGCGCTCACGCCGAGGTACGGCGCGATGCCGGAGAAATTGATGATGCGCCCCCAGCCGCGCTCTTTCATGAGCGGGATCACGTGGCGGCAGACGTGGTACGGACCGGTCAGGTTGACCGCGATGTTGCGCGTCCACTCCTCGAAGTCGCCTTCCAGGAACGGGCTCTCCGCGCGGTAGCCCGCCACGTTGACCGCGATGTCCACGCCGCCGAACTCCCCGCGCGCCTTCTTCACGAACGCCTCGACCGACGCGCTGTCGGTGATGTCGCATTGTTCCGCCAGGACCCTGACTCCCAGCTTGCGCGCCGCCGCGGCGACGTCGTTCAGCTCCTTCATGCGCGAGCTGGTGCAGATGGCGAGGTTGACGCCCTCCGCCGCCAGCGCCAGCGCCGAGTGGCGCCCCATGTTGCGGCTCGCGCCGGCGATCAGCGCCGTGCGGCCCTTGATGCCCGTATCCAAATTCGTTCTCCCTCGGAAACCAGCACGCATTTTATGTGGGTTCGGGCCGCTTGGCCAAAGCCGGTCCACTATGCGACCATGCGGCTCGTCGCGGATTCGCCGTGCTATAGTGAAATGACTCCCCGGCAAGGAAACAAAGCGGATGAGCCTGGCACGCGAGCTCGCTGAACGCATCGCCGCGATGCGCTACGACGACTTGCCGCCGGCGGCTGTCGGCGGTTGCAAGGTGGCCGTGCTCGACACCGTCGGCGTCGCGCTCGCCGGTGCCGCGGAAGAAGCGCCGCGTCTCCTGCAGGAAACCCTCGATCTCCCTTCTGGCGGCGCCTGCCTGATCCTCGGCTCGGCCCGCCGCGTCGCCCCACTCGATGCGGCGCTCGTCAACGGCACCTCGTCGCACGCGCTGGACTTCGACAACACGGCGGCGCATCTCGGCGGGCACGTCTCGGCGGTGATGGTGCCCGCGCTGCTCGCCGCGGGCGAAGCGTTCGGCGCGACCGGCCGCGACCTGCTGCTCGCGCACGCTGTCGGCTACGAGGTCGGCGGGCGGCTCGGCCGCGCCGTCAACTACCATCACACGGAAAAGGGCTGGCATCCCACGTGGACGCTCGGCGTGTTCGCGGTCGCCGCCGCCTGCGCGCGCCTGCTCGGGCTGAACGCGGAACGGACCGCCATCGCGCTCGCCATCGCCACTTCGCTCGCCGGCGGCACCAAGGCGAACTTCGGCACCATGACCAAGCCCCTGCACGCCGGCGAGTGCGCCAGAAACGGCCTGCACGCCGCGCTGCTCGCGCGCAAGGGCTACACCGCCAACCTCGCGGCATTCGAGCACAAGCAGGGCTTTTTCAACGTCTACAACGGCGCCGGGCACTACGATGCCGCGCGCGCGCTCGAGCGCTGGGCCGCCCCCCTCGACATCGTCGAGCCGGGGGCGAGCTACAAGCTCTATCCCTGCTGCTACAGCGCGCACTCGGCGATCGAGGCGGCGCTTAACCTCGTTCGCGCGCACGGCGCGTTCGCCGGCGTCGCGATCACGCGCATCGATATCCTCACCGCCGCCGCGCGGCTCGCGCATACCGACCGCCCCGACCCGCAGAGCGATCTCGAGGCGAAATTCAGCGTGCAGTACTGCGTCGCGCGCGCGCTGCTGCAGGGCGCCGTGGTGCTCGAGCACTTCGAAGCCGACGCCTGGCGCGATCCGGCGGTCCGGGCGCTCCTCCCGCGCGTGCACGCCGCGCCGTACACGGGCAGGCAGTTCCGCTCCGACGACCCCTTCGATGCCGAAGTCAGGGTCACGCTTGCCGATGGCCGCGCGCTTGCGGCCGAGGTGGAATACCCGCTCGGCAGGACGTCGACCAACCCGATTCCGCCCGCGCAGATGCGGGCCAAGTTCGAGAACTGCGCGCGGCGCGCACTCGGCCCGGAAGCCGCCGCGGCCGTCGCGGACCGGATCGAGGCGTTCGAAACGATGGCGTCGGTGCGCGACTTCACCGCGCTGCTGGAATCCGGCGCCAGATTGCTCGAAAAACGACTGGCCTGACCGGTCACAAAGCGAGAGGAGATCCATGAAAGCCATCGCCCGACTGTCCGTTGCCGTATTCGCCTGCTCGATGCTGCCTACGGCTCTCGCGGCCGAGTATCCCGACAGGCCGGTGCGCATCATCGTGCCCTCGGCGCCCGGCGGCGGAACCGACACCACCATGCGCATCATCTCGCCCAGGCTGGGCGAGATGCTGGGCCAACGCGTCATCCTCGACAACCGTCCGGGCCAGAGCGGCAACATCGGCGTGGAGATCGCCTCGCGCGCCGCGCCCGACGGCTACACGCTGGCGGCGATGATCGCCTCCAACGCCAGCAACCCGTCGGTCATGAAGTCCGTTCCCTACAACCTCGAGCGCGATTTCGTCGGCATCTCGCTCGCGGCCGTGATGCCGAACGTGCTGTCGGTGCATCCCTCGCTGCCGGTGCGCAGCGTGAAAGAGCTGGTGGCCTTCGCCAGGGCCCGCCCCGGCCAGCTCCAGTACGCCTCGCCGGGCTTCGGCAGCACCGCGCACCTTGCGATGGAACTCTTGATGAGCATGTCCGGCATCAAGATGGCCCACGTGCCGTACAAGAGCGGCGGTGCCGCGTTCATCAGCGTGCAATCGGGCGAAATGCCGATGATGTTCGGTAACGTGATGAGCTCGCTGCAGCACTTCCGGGCCGGCCGCGTGCGCGCGCTCGGGGTGACGAGTCTCAAGCGCGCCGGCGCCGCGCCCGAGATCCCGGCGATCGCCGAGATCCTGCCCGGCTACGAAGCGAGCACCTGGTACGGCCTGCTCGCCCCCATCGGCACCCCGCCCGCCGTCGTCGCCCGGGTGCACAAGGCCGTGGTGGCGACGGTGCAGGACTCCAAGACTTCGAAGCTCTTCTCCGACGGCGGCGCCGAAGCCGTCGCCAGCACCTCGCCCGAGGAGTTCGGCGCCTTCATCCGCGCCGAGGTCAAGAAGTGGGCGAAGCTGGTGAAAGATGCGGGGATCAAGCCGGAGTGAAGCGACGGCTTTCGCAGTTACAAGTTACAAGTTACAAGTTACAAGTTACAAGTAAAAGCGTAATTGCTTGTATCTTGAATCTTGTACCTC
>CAYSRR010000223.1:0-5302 GCA_964433375.1 uncultured Streptomycetaceae bacterium | reverse complement strand
GGCGCCTGCGGAAGTTCGCGCGCATCGGGGCGCCGGAGGAGCTCGACCTCGACGACACCATCCGCTCGACCGCCCGGAACGCCGGCTGGCTCGACCTGAAAATGGTGCCGGAACGGCGCAACGCGGTGAAGGTGCTGCTGTTCCTCGACGTCGGCGGCTCGATGGACGACCACATCCGCGTCTGCGAGCAGTTGTTCTCCGCCGCGCGCCTGGAGTTCAAGCACCTGGAGTACTTCTATTTCCACAATTTCCTGTACGAGCGGGTGTGGCGCGACAACCGCCGGCGCGCGGCCGAGCGCATGGCGACCTGGGACGTGCTGCACACTTATCCCCACGACTACAAGGCGATCCTGGTGGGCGACGCCACCATGAGCCCGTACGAGATCGTCTACCCCGGCGGCAGCGTCGAGCACACCAACGAGGAGGCGGGGGCGGTGTGGCTGCAGCGGCTGTTGTCGGTTTATCCCAACACGATCTGGCTGAATCCCCAGCCGGAGGCGGTGTGGGACTACCACGAGTCCATCCGCGTCACGCGCCAGTTGCTGGGCGAGCGGATGTTCCCGCTGACGCTGGAAGGGCTCGACCGGGGGATGCGCCTGCTGAGCAAGGCACATTGAGACAGAATTTACGGATCGATCGACTCGAAAACCCGTCAAACCCCTCCTTCATCAAGGAGGGGTCGAGCGAATGCGAGGGGGAGGTCAGCGAGGCTGCAGGCGCCGATCCCCGGTCGGCGGCGGGACGGTCTGCAGCACTTCGTCGACGGTGGTGAGCCCGGCCGCGACCTTCAGCGCGCCGCTGATGCGCAGCGGCTTCATGCCTTCCTTGTAGGCTTTTTCCTGCAGCGCGACGAGGTCGGTTTCGTCCGTGACGAGCCGCTTCAGCTCGTTGGTCATCACCAGCGTTTCGTAGACGCCGACCCGCCCCATGTAGCCGGTCATGCGGCATTCGAGGCAGCCCTTGGCGGCGTAGGTGGTGCCGGTGGGCTTGGGCGCTTTCCACGGCGCCACCAGCTGCTCCCATGCCGAATCCTCGAGATCGCGCTGCTCCTTGCAGTGCGGGCACAAAGTGCGCAGCAGCCGCTGCGCCATCACGCCGAGGATGGTGGACTGCAGCAGGTAGGAGGGCACCTTGAGGTCGAGCAGGCGGGTGATCGCCGAGGGCGAGTCATTGGTGTGCAGGGTCGAGAGCACGAGGTGGCCGGTCAGCGCCGCCTGGATCGCCATCTCGGCGGTCTCGAGGTCGCGAATCTCGCCGACCATGATGATGTCGGGATCCTGCCGCATCAGCGTGCGGATGCCGCTGGCGAAATCCACGCCGAGCGATGCCTGCACCTGCATCTGGTTGAAGGCCGGCTCGATCATCTCGATCGGATCCTCCACCGTGCAGACGTTCACTTCGGGCGAAGCGAGCTGCTTCAGGGTCGAGTAGAGGGTGGTGGTCTTGCCGGAGCCGGTGGGGCCGGTCACGAGGATGATGCCGTGCGGCTGGTTCGACATCTGGATCCATTTGCGCTCGTCTTCCTCCGGGAAGCCCAGCTCCTTGTAGTCCTTGACCAGGTTCTCGGGATTGAAAATCCGCATCACCAGCTTCTCGCCGAACGCGGTCGGCATGGTGGAGAGCCGCAATTCCACCTCCTGGTTGTCCGGCGTGACGGTTTTCAGGCGCCCGTCCTGCGGCCGGCGCTTCTCGACCACGTCCATGCGCCCCAGCACCTTGATGCGGCTGGTCATCGCGCCCATCACCGGCGTCGGGATCTGGTAGACCTGGTGCAGGACGCCGTCGATGCGGAAGCGCACGTTGGAGACTTCGCGCCGCGGCTCGAGATGGATGTCGCTCGCGCGCTCCTCGAACGCGTAATTGAACAGCCAGTCGCAGATGTGGACGATGTGCTGGTCGTTGGCGTCGAGCTTGCCGCTGCGGCCCAGCTGCACCAGCTGCTCGAAGTTGGCGATGTCGCTGACCGCGCCCTTGTCCTTCGCGCTCGCGCCCTTGACTGATTGCGCGAGGTTGTAGAACTCGACCAGGTAGCTCCGCAGCTCGACCGGGTTGGCGAGCACGCGCTTGATCTCGAGCCGCAGTACCTGCTTCAGCTGCTCTTCCCAGTCGCGCACGAACGGCTCGCTGGTGGCGATGGTGACTTCGCGCGTGTTGATGGCGACCGGCAGGATGTGGAAGCGCTCGGCGTAGGCGCTCGACATCGTCTTGGTCACCGCGGCGAAATCGATCTTGAACGGATCGATGTGGAAGTAGGGCAGGCCGACCTTCTCCGCCAGCCACTGGGTGAGCGCCTCGAGGTGCAGGATCTTGCGCGGGGTGCGCGGGTCCTTCCACTTCTGGTCGGCGATGACCGCCAGCGGGTGCACTTCGGCGCGGGAGAAGCGGCGGTTCTTGGCGAGTTCGTCGGCGACGACCTGCGGTACGAGGCCGTCCTTCACCATGTCCGCCAGCACGTCCGGCAGCTGCAGACGGCGGTTGGCCTGGGGTTGGGCGGTTTTTACGGTGGACATCGCGTCAACTCCCTGATTTGACCGCGACTATAACCCGCAGACCCCAATCTATCAATGGCTTAGGAAAAAAACCTCTCATGCAGTCTAGTTGGCGCTGGTGCGGCCGGCTGCTTCCCGAAATTGCACCGTAAGAGTGCATAAAAACACTATTGTGCACCTAACCTGTGCATATAGGATGATATAAAAAACATGATTCAATTAATATCAATGACATAGTCATGAGGAATGCATTTTGCTTTATGAGCCAGGTTAAACCATAAGGGGGATACGCCATGCCAGCACTGAAAACCGGCGACGAGCAGGTCATGTCCATGCACCCGCGTCGCCGCTTCCTGCCGATAGCCCTGATGGCCCTGCTGCTCGCCGCGTTGTTGCACGCGCCGGCCGCCATGGCGGCCGAGCCGCCGAAGCTGGACGGCGCGAACACCGCGTGGATGCTTACCTCCTCGGCGCTGGTGCTGTTCATGACGCTGCCGGGACTGGCGCTGTTCTACGGCGGCCTGGTACGGGCGAAGAACGTGCTGTCGGTGCTCATGCAATGCCTGGCGATCGCCTGCGTGGCGTCGCTGGCCTGGGTCGTCGTCGGCTACAGCTTCGTGTTCGGCGATGGGGGCGCGCTCAACGCCTGGTACGGCGGTTTCTCCAAGATGTTTCTCTCCGGTATCGGGGTCGAGACGGTCAAGGGCAGCATACCCGAAACCGTTTTCGTGACGTACCAGATGACCTTTGCCATCATCACGCCGGCGCTGGTCGTCGGCGCCTATGCGGAGCGCGTCCGGTTCTCCGGCATGCTGCTCTTCAGCCTGCTGTGGCTCCTGCTGGTCTATTGCCCGGTCGCGCACTGGGTGTGGGGCGATGGCTGGCTGCAGGAGATGGGACTGATGGATTTCGCCGGCGGCACCGTCGTGCACCTGAACGCGGGCATGGCGGCGCTGGTGGCCGCGATCGTGCTGGGCCGGCGCCGGGGATTTCCCGAGACGCCGATGCCGCCGCACAACCTCGCCATGACCGTGACCGGCGCGTGCATGCTGTGGGTGGGCTGGTTCGGGTTCAACGCGGGCAGCGCGCTCGCGGCCGACGGGACTGCCGGCATGGCGATGCTGGTGACGCAGGTCGGAGCGGCCACCGGGGCGTTCGCGTGGATGGTCTGCGAGTGGGTGCGCTACGGCAAGCCCTCGGTGCTGGGCATCGTGACCGGCGTCATCGCGGGACTCGGCACCATCACGCCGGCGTCGGGATTCGTCGGGCCGTTGGGCGCGATCGTGATCGGCGGCGCGGCCGGCGTGGTGTGTTTCATTGCCACCAACCTGCTGAAACGGACGCTGCATATCGATGACTCCCTCGATGTGTTCCCGGTCCACGGCGTCGGCGGCATACTCGGCACGATACTCACCGGCGTGTTCGTCGCTTCCTCCCTCGGCGGCGCGGGCCTCCCGCAGGGCGTGACGATGGGCGGCCAGGTGCTCGTGCAGATCGCCGGCGTGCTGGCCGTGGGCGCCTGGTCCGGCATCGGGACATGGGTACTGCTCAAGGCCGCCGACGCGTTGGTGGGGCTGCGCGTGGCGTCGGAAGAGGAAACCGAGGGCCTCGACACGGTGATGCACAACGAGAAGGGCTATAACCTGTAGGGATTGCCGCTATTGTCAGAATTTCGGCCGCCTGGTGGCGACCGAAATTCTGTACGGGCATATAATTCCCCTCAACTCGACGGGGGCCCCGATCATGCGCTCACTGCTGTTTCGCCGAATGGTTGCCGTGACATTGTTTCTGATGGCGTTTCCGGTTCCGGCGCAGCCGGGAGCGGAAACGCCCCCGATCAGGGTGTTCGACGCCGGGGAGCTGACGCCCGACCGCTACACCGTGGTCGAGCGCATCTGGACGGGAACGTTGCGCACGCTGTACTGGTTGCCGGGCCACGACGATGCGGGGGCGGCGGTGACCGCGCTCACCGACAAGGCGCGCAGCCTCGGCGCCGACGGCGTCGTCAACCTGCATTGCCTGAAGGACAGCGGCTACTACTGCTACGGGCTGGCGATCAAGCTCAAATAAAACCGCCTGCTAGCGCAAAGATGCGTTGATCCGCTCCAGCGCGACGTTGCCCGGGCACAGCTCGCGTTCGGTGAGCTGGTTGAGCGGCGTCTCGACCGTGTTGAGATGCTCGTGCAGGTCGGCGGAATCGGGCTGCACGTAGAGCAGCCCGGTGATCACTTCTCCCTTCGCCGCGCGCTCCTGCAGGAAATTCATCGCCTTGATGCGATCGGTCGGGTCGTAATCTTCCGCGAGCTTGCGCAGGCGCAGCATCGAACCATCGTGCTGGGCGACGGTGACGACCGTGCCCGGCGCGTAGTCGGCCGTGATTTCCTCGCGGCCCTCGATGAAATCGAGGCGGTTGACCGCCTCGTTGTGCTGGCGGACGTATTCGTAGCTCTTGGTGGACCCGGCGTGGTTGTTGAACGCCACGCAGGGAGAAATCACGTCGAGGAACGCGGCGCCCTTGTGCTCGATCGCGCCCTTGATGAGGGGCACCAGCTGCTTCTTGTCGCCGGAAAAGCTGCGCGCGACGTAGGTGGCGCCGAGCAGCAGCGCCATGCCGATCATGTCGAGAGGCTCGTCGGTGTTGGCGACGCCGCGCTTGGACTTGGAGCCCTTGTCGGCGGTGGCGGAGAACTGGCCCTTGGTGAGGCCGTAGACGCCGTTGTTCTCGACGATGTAGACCATGCGGACGTTGCGCCTGACCATGTGCTTGAACTGGCCCAAACCGATGGAGCCGGTGTCGCCGTCGCCGCTCACGC
>CAYSRR010000222.1:0-5315 GCA_964433375.1 uncultured Streptomycetaceae bacterium | reverse complement strand
GCTCGGCCGCCGACTTCTCCAGGTTCGTGCACTCGGAAGTCGCGAAGTGGGCGAAGGTGGTGAAGATCACCGGCGTCAAGGTTGAATAAAGATGAAGGAGGAAGGGCTTCTCGCTGCGTGGGAGGAACGTCGCAGATACTGCGTCTCAGGTACTACGTCTCAGATGCCGCGTCTCAGATACTACGTCTTGAATACCGCGCCTTACCTGCGACGCCTTATCTGAGACGTCTCATCTGCGACGCCTCACCTGCGACGCTTTTCGTCAATCATCACTCATCACTCGTCCTCCTCACCCCTAACTCCTCACCCCTCACGCATCTCATGGCAAAAATCGTAGGCGTCTTCCAGACCTCCCACAGCCCGTTCTGCTACCGCCGGCCGGAAGCCTGGAACGACGCGCGCAAGGGACGTCCGATCCGCGCCGATGTGCCGATGGACGACCTCGAAGCGAACCGGAAGAAGTACGCGCGCATCCAGGAGAGCTTCGCCACGCTGAAGCGCAAAGTGGCGGACGCGCGCCCGGACGTCATCGTCATCTTCGGCGACGACCAGATGGAGTGCTTCGACTTCACCAACTTCCCGGTCTTCAACGTCTACGTCGGCGGCGAGTTCGAGGGCAACGTGGTGGACGCGGACGCGCCGATCGCGCAGGAGAAGCCGGTCAAGCCGCTCGCGCGGGCGCGGGTAAAGGGTCATCCCCCGCTCGCCACGGCGCTGCTCACGGGGCTGATGAAACACGGCTTCGACCCCGCGTTCTCGATGAGCATGCCGAAACCGGACGAAGGCATCGGCCACGCCATCATGCGGCCGGTGCACACGATCACGGACATGAAGACGCCGGTCGTCCCGTTCCTGATGAACTGCTACTACGCGCCGCAGCCGACGGCGCAGCGCTGCTACCAGGTCGGGAAAGCGGTCCGCGCCATCGTCGAGGACTACCCCGACGACCTGCGCGTGGCGCTGGTCGGCTCGGGCGGCCTGTGGCACACCCCGTCGCGGCCGGGCGCGTGGCTCGACGAGCAGTTCGACGAGACGATGCTCGCCCATATGAAGAAAGGCGACATCAAGGCGATGGCCGCGCACTTCGACAACTACAGGATCCCGACGGGCGACACTAGCCAGGACATCAGCGTCCCCGGCCGCACCATCACCGGCATGCCCGGCCTCTCCGGCCCCCAGGGCGGCGGCACTCGGGAGACCTGCAACTGGATCGCGGCTGCGGGGGCTGTCGAGGGAACTGCGGCGACGGTGATCGACCGGGTGCCGATTTATGCGTCGCCGATTGATACGGCGTTTGCGTATTTCAACATTCGGTGATGAATGACGAAGGCGTCGCAGGTGAAGCGTCGCAGGTAAGGCGCAGTAACTGAGACGATCTACCTGAGACGCGGCATCTGCGACGTAGTATCTGCGGCGCCCTTCCGCCTTGCCTTAATCATCGCTGCCGCATCAGTTGCACGCCGACCAGCAGCGCCGGTATGCCGCACACGACGAAGCCGATCCCGTGGCTGCCGGTGAGGTCGAGCAACCCTGAATACGCGAGTGGCAAACCCAGCGCGCCGACCTGGCCGAAGGCCAGCACGCCGCCGGTAACGCCGCCGCGCATGTCCGCCGGCGCCGCGCGCGCGGTTTCGGACAGCAGGACGCCGTGCCAGGACAGCGCCGTGGCGCTGAGCACGCAGGCGATCAGGCCGACCACGAGCGCCGGCCAGCCGGGGCCGCACAGCGCGAGGAGCGCCGAGCTGCCGGCCATGCCGAAGGACAGCCCCGCCATCACCGCGTTCGGGGAGACATGGCCGCTGCCCAGCCAGCCCCAGAAGATGCGGCCGGGCACGGCAACCGCCACCGCTATCGAGAAAACGAAGCCCGCGGCCACGGGCGTGTAACCGATCGTCGTCAGGTACACCACGAAATAGGCCGTGAAGACCATCTGCAGCCCGTTGAAAGCCAGGCATGCGAAAGAAAAAATGCGCAGGCTGGGCGTGGCGAGCACCGCCATCAGGGTCGACTTGAAATCAGACATCCGGAAAGCGCGTGTCGGCACCCGGTCGTCGTCGAACGTCTGGCGCAGGGGCTGCAGCATCAGGGCGAAGACCGCGCACGCCGCCGCGCAGAGCAGCATCGTCACGCGCCAGTCCGTCCATTCCGTCAGTTGCGGGCCGAGCAGCCCGGCGAGCAGCAGGCCGGCCGGCACCGCCGTCTGCTTGATGGAGAACACCAGGGGCAGGTAGCGCGCCGACGAGACGCGGCTCAGCAGGTGCGAGCTGGCCGGCGTGGAAACGGCCCCGCCGCCCGCGAGGATCGCGGACAGCGCGAGCGCCAGCGGCGTTCCCAGCGCCATCACCGCGGTGCCCGCCGCCAGCAGGACCAGGGAAATCTGGCTCACGCGCAGGGCGCCATAGCGCACGATGAAGCTGCCGCACCCGAGCTGATGCACGAGCGAGGAAGCGGCCGTCAGGGCGAAATAGATGCCGACCCAATAGGCGTCGAGGCGCAGGTCCGTAATGATCGCCGGCGCGATCACGGCAGGCAGGGCCCTGCCCATCGCCACGAACGTCTGCTGCAGGAACATCGCCCCGAGGGCAAGCAAGAGATGATTCACGAGGGGCAGAGTATCAGACAAGGCGGAAGGCGAAAGGCGGAAAGACGTTGCAGGTGAGGCGTCGCAGATGAGACGTCTCAGATAGAGCGTTGCAGGTAAAGCGCAGCACCTGAGACGCTCTACCTGAGACGCAGTATGCGCGCGCAGTGGGTTACCCTTCTGCCTTCTGCCTTCCGCTTACGCCCACTTCACCAGTTCGAACCGCCTGCCCTTCGTGAGGCGGAACGCGCTGAAGTCGCGCACGTCCACCGTCAGGATGGAACGACAGCCGGTCTTGTCGGCGAGCCAGACGATGGTGGCGTCGGTGAAATCGATGTCGCGTTCCTCGTGTTTCAGAATCAGCGCGCGGATCTCGCCGTAGGCCGATGTCGGAACCTCCGCTACGGCAACAGCGCCGCGCTGTATCCATTCGAGCAGGCTGGCTTTCTCGCGGGGCTTGAGGAAGTGGCAAGCTTCCACGACTACTGGGGTCACCGTGAGCAGCGGGCGCCGCTCGTCACGCAGAAATTCGCGCGCGTGCGAGCGCAGCTTTTCTCTCGGACAGAAAAGCGCGACCAGAAAACCCGTATCGACGATAATTCCGGTCACTTGGATTGCTTTCCCTGGCGTCCACCACTCTTCCTGGCCCTAGCGAGAAAATGCTCGCGCAGCAAGCGCTTGGTATGCCGGGCGACGTCCTCGATGGGCTCTTCGTCAGTCTGAGGACCGAACAGGTCTTTACCGAGATCGTAGGCGCTGGGCTTGCCCGCGTTGACGGCCAGCAGATCCATGAGCGCCCGCTTCACGGCTTCGCTCTTGGTCACGCGATGCTTGACGCAGTACTCGGCGAGCTCCTGCTCCACCCGATCGGGCAGACGAACGGTAAGGGTCATGCGGCGGCTCCGTGTAATACAACGATGTCCGAATTGTAATACACGAGCCGGTGATGGCCAACCCAATCGGAAAGGCGTGAGTCGTGATTCGTGAGTGGTGAGTCGACCCTTTTCCCTTTTGCCTTGAAGTAAAGTATGGCTTCACCCCGCCCCGGAGGCCCCATGGACAAGCCCACCGTCGATCCCGCCGGCACCCGCCTTCCGATCAAGCTCGACACGACCTCGAACGGCGAGTTCGTGCCGGTGCCGCTGACGCCCGCCAACCGCGAAGCGAACCGGCTGGCGCACGAAGCGGCGGCGCGCAACGCGAAGCGGCTCGACGTCTCGAAGCGACGCTTCCTGGTCTCCGCCTGCGGCGCGGCGTCCACCCTCCTCGCTTTCAACGCCGCGAACGCCGCCGCCGGGAAGACAGGCGGTTTTTTTGAACTGCCCGCCGAGGCTGCGCTCGAGCCGCAACTCGCGCAGGCGAAAGTCGGCGGCAAGGGCGAGTTCATCTTCGACGTGCAGGGCCACTTCGTGGATCCCACCGGCGCGTGGGTGAAGAACGCAGCGCCCACGGCCTTCAAGTGGTCGCCCAAGGCGTCCTGTTCGCTCGCGCAGCGCCCCGGGCCGATGAGCCACCTCGCCTGTCTCGGGCCGGAGGAATTCGTGAAGGACGTGTTCCTCGACTCCGACACCGACATGATGGTGCTTTCCTTCGTGCCGTCCACGCGCGACGCCGAGCCGGTCACCATCCAGACGGCGGACGCCGTGCGGCGCATCGTCGACCGGCTCGAAGGCACGCACCGGCTGCTGCTCCACGGACGCGTCAACCCCAACCAAGCCGGCGACCTCGAAGGCATGGACGAGCTGAAGGAGCGCTGGGGCGTCTCGGCGTGGAAGACCTACACCCAGTTCGGCCCCGGCGGCCGCGGCTTCTTCCTGACCGACGACGTCGGCATCCGCTTCGTCGAGAAGGCGCGCGCCCTGGGCGTGAAGGTGATCTGCATCCACAAGGGCCTGCCCTTCGGCAAGCAATCGTACGAGCACAGCCAGTGCTCCGACATCGGCCCGATCGCGAAGCGCTTCCCCGACGTGAAGTTCCTGATCTACCACTCCGGCTTCGTCAGCAGCGTGCAGGAACAGGCCTACGACCACGCCGCGAAGCGCGACGGCATCGACACCCTCATCCATTCGCTGGTCGAGGCCGGCGTGAAGCCGGGCTCCAACGTCTATCCCGAGCTCGGCAGCACCTGGCGCTTCCTCATGCGCGAGCCCGGGCAGGCGGCGCACGCGATCGGCAAGCTGCTCAAGTACTGCGGCGAGGACAACCTGCTGTGGGGCACCGACTCCATCTGGTACGGCTCGCCGCAGGACCAGATCCAGGCCTTCCGCACCTTCCAGATCGCGCCCGCGCTGCGGGCCAAATACGGCTACCCGGAAATCACCCCCGCTCTGCGCGCCAAGATCTTCGGCCTCAACAGCGCGCGGATCTACGGCATCACCGCCGCGGAAGTGAAGAAGTACGCCGGACGGGACCGGGTTGCGAACGAGAAGATGGCCTACCAGGAACAGCCCGAGCCGCACTTCACGACCTACGGTCCCAAGACACGGCGGGAGTTTCTGAACCTGCTGGGACGCGGCGGAGCCTAGCGCAGAGCGTGGATGGCGGACGGCGCTCCGCGCGTGGGCGTGGGCGTGGAACAGCGTGAGTCGTGAGTGGTAATCGCCCCGCGCTGCGGGAGCCTTATCCCCTATCCCTTATCCCGCTGTTCCGACATGCGCCTTTCGACTTGCCCGTCAGGACAGCTCCAGCCTCGCCGCAATGGCGGCAGTGGCGATGACGATCGGGTCATGCCCGC
>CAYSRR010000221.1:0-5336 GCA_964433375.1 uncultured Streptomycetaceae bacterium | reverse complement strand
TGCGGTAACACCAGTCGGTGCGCGGATTGCCGATGCAGTACAGGTAGCCGACCGGGATGTGGATCCAGATCCAGTCGTCCCGCCCCCCCGCCTCGATCAGCAGCACCGACACATCCGGGTCCGCCGACAACCGGTTCGCCAGCACGCACCCCGCCGTGCCGGCACCCGCTATCACGTAGTCGAAAGCCCCGAGAGTTCGCACGGATAAAGGATATCAGTCGCCGGAGATAAAACCGATCCGCCGTTTTCCGGGAGGTTCGGGCGGTGCCGTCAGTTCGCGGATCGCATCGAATACGACCCTGAACTGCGCGTCATACTTCTTCTCCAGTGCCGTCAGTTTGCGGGCCAGGTCGGCGTTGGAAGTCAGCATTTTCCGCAGCTGCACGAAAGCCCGCATGATTTCGATGTTGACGCGGACAGCCCGCTTGCTGCGAAGCACGCTGGAGAGCATGGCAACGCCCTGCTCGGTGAAAGCATAGGGCAGGTATTTTCTGTGCCGTCCGCTCCCGGCTTTTAAGGTCACAAATTGTGACCTTAAAAGCACGGCCTCTTCGGCGGTCAGTTGAAACATGAAGTCGGCCGGGAAGCGCCCAGCGTTGCGTCTGACCGCCTGATTCAGGGCCTTCACCTCCACTTCATAGAGCGCTGCCAAGGCCGCATCGAGCATGATCTTCTGCCCGCGGATCAACAGGATAGACCGCGTGATTCTCTCGACCGGAATCACGTCATGCCCGATTTCGTGCTTGCGCCTGCCGCCCATGGAAAGTCCCTGACAGGGAACAACGCGCATCCAGGGCTGCGGGTTTACCGGAAGGCCGGGAAATTTCCTCTCTCTGCGACCTCTGCGGTTCCTTAAAACCGCGGGTCGTGATTCGGATTTTCATCACGGGTTCCTCATCCCTCATCCCTAAACTACCAGCGGCTCCTCCTCCATCGCCGCGATCTGCTCGCGCAGCTCGAGGATGCGGTCCTGCCAGTAGCGCTGGGTGCCGAACCACGGGAACGCGGCCGGAAACGCGGGATCGTCCCAGCGCCGGGCGATCCACGCCGAGTAGTGCAGCAGGCGCAGCGTGCGCAGCGCCTCGACCAGCGCCAGTTCACGCGGGTCGAATTCGTGGAAATCCTCGTAGCCGGCCATGACGTCGGCGAGCTGGCGCGTCATCGCCCCGCGATCGCCGGAGAGCAGCATCCACAGGTCCTGCACCGCCGGCCCCATGCGCGCGTCGTCGAGGTCGACGAAATGGGGCCCCCTCATTTCCCCCGCCTCGGTCCACAGGATGTTGCCGGAGTGACAATCGCCGTGCAGTCGGATGTTCCTGACGTCGCCGGCGTGCTCGTAGCAGCGGCGCACGCCGTCGAGCGCGAGCGCGGCCGCGGCCTTCCATGCGTCCAGCACGTCGGCGGGTACCAAGTTGCTCGCGAGCAGCCACGCGCGCGGCTCCTCGCCGAAGTTGTCGATGTCGAGCGCGGGACGCTCGCGGAAAGCGCTCACCGCGCCCACCGCGTGGATGCGGCCGATGAAGCGCCCGATCCATTCGAGCGTTTCCGGGTTGTCCAGCTCGGGCTGGCGGCCGCCGCGCCGCGGGTAAACGGCGAAGCGGAATCCGCCGGATGCGTGCAGCGTGGCGCCCGCGATCTCGAGCGGCGCGACCACCGGGATTTCGCGCGCCGCGAGCTCGAGCGCGAACGCGTGCTCCTCGTGTATCTGCGCATCGCTCCACCGCGCCGGGCGGTAGAACTTCGCCACCAGCGCCGGGCCCTCTTCCATCCCGACCTGGTAGACGCGGTTCTCGTAGCTGTTGAGTCCCGTCAGCCGCCCGTCCGGCCGCAGACCGACGCTCGCCAGCGCGTCGAGCGCGACGTCGGGCGTCAGCCCGGCATAGGGCGCTTTCATCGCCCGGTCGCAAGTTGCCAGTTGCAAGTTACAAGATACAAGTTACAAGACACACCGAGCCAACCATCTTGAAACTTGTAACTTGAGACTTGTAACTGGTTCATGACTTGGGCGGCGCGACGCGAAACGTCGCGCTCCCCCGACAGACGACCTGCCCGCGCTCGTCGCTCACCTCGACCTCGGTGAACATCACGCTGCGGCCGCCCTTCACCACCACGCCCCGGCCGACCAGGTCGCCGTGCGAGGGTGCGAGGTAGTTGATCATCATCGTGATCGTCGCGACTTTCGAGCCCGGCTCGATGGTCGAGCGCACCGCCTGCGACATCGCGGCGTCGACCAGCGCGGCGATGGCGCCGCCGTGCATCTCGCCGCGGGTATTGCCGTATTCCGGGCGGAACGGCAGCCGGATGGCGGACTTGCCGTCCTGCAGGAACTCGAGCTGCAAGCCGAGGTGGTGGTAGAACGGCGGCGATGATCGCCATTGAGCGGGTTGCCCGCTGCCGGCGCTCATCGCGCCCCCTCAAAGTCCAGTATATGACTGACGAAAATAATCACTGATAACATCCCTGTTTGTTTGCCCGGAGGAGGATAACACCATGCGTATCGCCGACGTTTCCGCGGCCGTTCTGGCCGGCTGCTGCCTGCTCGCCCCGACTCATGCCGCCTTCGCGCAGAACGCCGCGGCCGGCTACCCGAGCAAACCCGTCCGGCTGGTGGTGCCGTTCACGCCCGGCGCTTCGACCGACATCGTCGCGCGTCTGCTGGGCGGCAAGCTCACCGAAGCGTGGGGCCAGCAGTTCGTGGCGGACAACCGGCCCGGCGCCGGCGGCGCGCTGGGCGGGGAAGCCGTGGCCCGGGCCGCGCCCGACGGCTACACGCTGATGATCACCAATCCCGGACCGAGCCTGAACAACATCGTGCTGCGGAAGAATCCGCCTTACCGCTTCGAGGACTTCTCCACCGTCATCTTCATCGCGTCGGCGCCGCTCATCGCGGTCGCGAACCCGAAATTTCCCCCGAACAACATGAACGAGCTCGTCCAGTACGCAAAGGCGAACCCCGGCAAGGTGACGTGGGGCTCGTCGGGCAGCGGCAGCAACCCGCACGCCGCGCTGGAGCTGCTGAAATCGGTGACCGGGGTCGACATCACCCACGTGCCGTACAAGGGCTCGGGCCCGGCGCTGCTCGACACCGTCTCCGGGCAAATCCAGGCGCTCTACACGACCGTCGCCACGGCCGAGGCCATGATCCGCAACGGGCGCGTGAAAGTCATCGGCGTCGCCGGCCCCAAGCGGCAGGCGGTGATCCCCGACGTGCCGACGCTCGCCGAGCAGGGCATCAAGGGCGCGGACAACACCCTGTGGATCGGCATGGTCACCACCGCGAAGGTGCCGCGGGCGATCGTGGACAAGGTGAACCGGGAAATGAACCGCGTGCTGCAACTGCCGGACGTGAAGAGCCGCTTCGCGCAACTGGGCCTCGACATCGAGGGCGGCACGCCGCAGCACTTCAGCGCGTTCATCCAGGACGAGGCGAAGAAGCTCTCGGCGCTCGTCCGCAGCGGCGCCGTCCCGGCGCAGTAGCCGGACGTCGCGGATAGGGCGTTGCAGATACTACGTTGCAGATGGAGCGTTCCAGATACTGCGTTGCAGATGAAGCGTTGCAGGTACAGCGTCTCAGATGAGGCGTGAACTCGCACCACCCAGAACGCCCTGTCTGCAACGCCTTATCTGAAACGCCTTATCTGCAACGCTTCATCTGGAACGCCTCACCTGCAACGTCTTATCTGGAACGAATTACCTGAAACGCAGTTAAAAGGAAGAACCATGACCGACAAGGCAAAAAACGTATCGCAACCGAAGGACTGGAAGCTTCTCGTCGAGAAGGACGTGAAGATCCCGATGCGCGACGGCGCGATCCTCTACGCCGACGTGCTGCGCCCGGACACCGGCGGCGAGAAAGTGCCGGCGATCATGAACATCGGGCCGTACCAGAAGGACCGGCTGTGGATCCCGCCGGCGGACCTGGAGGAGAAGGCCAATCCCTACCTGTGCTGGGAAACCGGCAACCCGCTCTACTGGTGCCCGCGCGGCTACGCCATCGTTCGCGTGGACTCGCGCGGCGCCGGCAAGTCGCCCGGCATGTCCGACCCGAGCTCGTACGCCGAGGCGCTGGATTTCCACGACGCGATCGAGCACGTCGCGAAGCTGCCGTGGTGCTCCGGCAACATCGGCACGCTCGGCGTCTCCTACCACGCCAACTGCCAGTGGCGCGTCGCCAAGACGCAGCCGCCGTCGCTGAAGGCGATGATCCCGTGGGAAGGCCGCGCCGACCTCTACCGCGACCAGACCTTCCACGGCGGCGTCTTCGCGATGGGCTTCCTCGCCAACTGGATCGCCACCAACATGGCGCACCACATCATGGGCGAGGCGCGCGCTTACAACCCCAACGCCTTCAACAACAACATGCTGTGGAACTGGGCGAACCAGAACCTCGATTCCGAATTCTGGCGCCTGCGCAGCGCCGACTGGTCGAAGACCACGGTGCCGTTCTACAGCGTCGGCAACTGGACCGGCATGGGGCTGCACCTGCGCGGCAACATAGAGGGCTACGTCAACGCCGCGTCTAAGCACAAGAAGCTGCGCGTGCACAGCGGCACGCACTTCCACCCCTTCCACTCCGAGGAAGGCCGCCTCGACCAGTTGCGCTTCTTCGACCACTGGCTGAAGGGCAAGGACACCGGCATCATGGACGAGCCGCCGGTGAAGCTGATGATCCGCACCGGTGGCGGCAACGACAAGTCCTACCAGTTCCGCTTCGAGAACGAGTGGCCGCTCGCGCGCACGAAGTGGACGAAGATGTTCCTCAAGGCGAATGCCGCGGAGCAGAGCAGGAACGGCGACCCGGAAGGCGAAATCGTCGCGGAGCTGCCGCGGAAGGCGGCGGCCTCCACCTACGCCGCGAGCCCGCCCTCGCACGCCGGCGTGAGCTCGTCCGCGCCGTCGAACGCCGCGGGCAGCGTGGACCGCACCGGCATCTCCTTCATCACGGCGCCGCTCGAGCAGGACATGGAAGTGACCGGGCCGGTCGTGCTGGTGATCTGGGTGTCGAGCACGTCGAGGGACGTGGACCTCTTCACCACGATCCGCAACATCGGCCCCGACGGCAAGGACGTGTGGGAGGAAGGCCAGCAGGGCGGCCACGACTACGTGCCGGTCGCGAAGGGCTGGCTGCGCGCCTCGCACCGCAAGCTCGATCCGGAGAAGTCGCTGCCGTGGCGCCCGTACCACGTCCACAACGAGCGCCAGTGGCTCGAGCCGGGCAAGCCGGTCGAGTGCCACGTCGAGATCTGGCCGACGTCGATGGTGTTCAAAAAAGGCCACCGCATCCGCCTCGACGTGCAGCCGCGCGACGGCGTCGGCTCCTCCGTCTACCGCCACTA
>CAYSRR010000220.1:0-5345 GCA_964433375.1 uncultured Streptomycetaceae bacterium | reverse complement strand
CTACGCCAGGTACGGCGGCGAGGTGCTGAAGCAGCCCGGCCAGTTCGCCTGGCAGGTGTTCGATTCCAAGGTGACGAAGCTGCTGCGCTCCGAGTACCGCATCAAGTTCGTCACCAAGGTGTCGGCCAACTCCCTGGAGGAATTGGCCGACAAATTGGAAGGCGTCGATGGCCCACAGTTTCTCAAAACTGTTCGTGAATATAATGCCGCGGTCCAGGGGAGCGCGGCATTCGAGCACACCGTCAAGGACGGCAAGTGCACCGCCGGCATCGAGCCGCCCAAGTCGAACTGGGCGCAGGCGCTCGACACCCCGCCGTTCGACGCCTACGCCACGACCTGCGGCATCACCTTCACTTTCGGCGGGTTGCGCGTCGACAAGGACAGCGGCCAGGTGCTCGACGTCCACTTCCACCCCATCCCCGGCCTCTATACGGCGGGCGAGATGGTGGGCGGCCTGTTCTACTTCAACTACCCGAGCGGCACCGGCCTCGTCTCCGGCGCGGTCTTCGGCCGCATGGCCGGCGAAAGCGCCGGCAAGACTGCCAGGAATTAATTAGCCGCAAAGGCGCAAAGACACAGAGAAAAATGAACATGACAGCCCTGTTGCCGCCGGCTTTCCGGAGAGCACGGATGATCTGACAATGATGTCCTGCTCGAATCCCGTACCGAAATATTTCTTGGCGTCTTTGCGCCTTTGCGGCTAATTTAATTTTCTGGAACCATCCATGAGTCACGAATCGACCACCGACAACCCCTACACCCGCGGCATCGCGGAATTCGTTTCCAGCCTGAAGTACGAGGCGATCCCGGAGGAAGTCCGGCACCGGCTGAAGCTGCTGATGCTCGATTCCTTCGGCTGCGCGCTCTACGGCGCCGACCTGGAGTGGAGCCGCATCCTGCAGGACAAGCTCTCCGCGATCGACAGCACCCGCGCCTGCGGCATCTGGGGCACCAGCGGGAAACTGTCGGCACCGCACGCGGCGCTGGTCAACGGCACGCAGGTTCAGGGCTTCGAGCTCGACGACGTGCACCGCGCCGGCGTGCTGCACGTGGGCGCCGTCGTGCTGCCCGCGCTGCTCCCGCTCGCCGAGATGAAGAAAGGCATGAGCGGCAGGGACTTCCTGACCGCGGCGGCCGCTGGCTACGAGATCGGCCCGCGCGTCGGGCTGTGCATGGGGCCCGCCCACATCGCCTCGGGCTGGCATTCGGGCGCGACGCTCGGCGTGTTCTCCGCCGCGGCGGGCGCGGCGCGTGGTCTCGGCCTGGACACCGACAAAACGGTGCACGCGCTGGGCATCGCCGGCACGCAGGCCGCGGGCCTGATGGCGGCGCAGTTCGGCGCGATGGTGAAGCGCATGCATGCCGGGCGCTCCTCGCAAAGCGGTCTCTACGGCGCGCTGCTGGCGGACGCCGGCTTCACCGGCATCGTCAACGTGCTGGAGAGCGAGTACGGCGGCTTCTGCACCACCCTGTCGCAGTCGAAGGACCAGTTCGACCTGAAGGAGCTGACCGCCGGGCTCGGCACCACCTGGCAGGCGATGGGCGTCGCCCTGAAGTTCTACGCCTGCGTCGGCACCAACCACACCACGCTCGACGCGTTGCGCGACATGCGCAAGGAGCGCCCGTTCGGCCCGAAGGACGTGAAGAAGATCGTGGTCCACGGCTCGCTGGTCACCGTCAACCACGTCGGCTGGAAGTACGTGCCGCAGGGCCTGACCTCGGCGCAGCTCAACATGCCTTACTGCGTCGCCACTCTGCTCCTCGACGGCGACGTCTTCGTCGACCAGTTCACCGAAGCCAAGGTGGCGGACCCGGCGCGCATGGCGCTGGCCGAGAAGGTCGAGGTGGTGCACGACCCGGAAATCACCAGGCTCGGCGCGAAGTCCCGCCACAAGGTCCACGTCGAGGCGCACCTCAACGACGGCGCCGTCATGAAGCGCACCGTCGAGGCCGCGCGCGGCAGCGAGAAGCATTTCGCGACCGACGCGGAAATCGTCGAAAAATTCGAGAAGCTGGCGGCCAAGGCGCTGCCTAAGGCGCAGGTCGAGCAACTGCGCGACGCCATGCTGGGGCTGGAAAAGCTCGGCGACGCCGCGGACCTCGCGCGGCTGCTGGCGCGCCAGTAAAAACAGGCAGGATTGGCAGGATTTACAAGATTCAAAACCCGAATCCGATTTTTTGGTATAGGCTAGTCAACAGAAAGAGCCCTGCCCCATCCAAGCAGGGACGGCCCGAGGAGGCTTTATGAGTCCTGTCAATCTTGTGAATCCTGTCTGTTTGCTGTTTCTTTTTGCGCTGGCGCTGCCCCTGCCGGCGCAGTCGCAGGACTACCCCGTCCGGCCGATCCGCCTGATCGTCCCGCTCGCGGCCGGGGGCGCGATGGACACCATCGTCGGGGTGAGCGCCCGGCTCACCGACAACCTGGGGCAGTCGGTGGTGGTGGACAACCGCGGCGGCGGCGGCGGCACCGTCGGTGCCGGCATCGCCAAGGCGGCCGACCCCGACGGCTACACGCTCATCATGATGAGCGCGACCTCGGTGATACGGCCGCTGCTCTACTCGGCCAACTACGAGATGTTTCGCGACTTCACGCCGATATCGCAGGTCAGCGCGCAGCCCTACCTGCTGGTGGTCCACCCCTCGATACCGGCCAAGACGGTGCAGGAATTCGTGACCTACGCCAAGGCCAACCCCGCCAAGCTCAACTACGCCTCCGCGGGACAGGGCAGCATCATCCACCTCGCCACCGAGCTGTTTCGCGTGCAGACCGGCATCCGCATGGTCCACGTGCCCTACAAGGGCATGGGCGCGGCCTACCCCGACCTCGTCTCGGGCAACACCCAGCTCGGCATGGCCAGTATCGTGTCGGCGCAGCCGCACGTGCGCGCCGGCCGCCTGCGCGGGATCGCCGTCACCGGCCCGCAGCGGTCGAAGTCCTCGCCCGAGTTTCCGACGATCGCCGAATCGGGCGTGAAGGGCTACGCGGTAACCAATTGGTACGGCCTGCTCGCGCCGACGAAAACGCCGCGCCCGGCCATCGAGCGCCTGCACAAGGAAGTCGTCAGGGTCCTCAACCTGCCGGACGTCACGAGGCGTTTTGCCGCCGACGGCGCCGAAGCCGTCAGCAGCACGCCGAAGGAATTCGCGGCCCACATCAAGTCGGAAACCCAGACATGGGCCAGGGTCATCAAGGAAGCGGGAATCAAGGGCGACTGACGCCATCATCGGCACGAAGGAGCCATCCATGGTTCAGGCAGTACTCGGCGAGCAGGCCCTCAAGGGGCGCAGGGAAATCATCTCGCGCGGCACGGGCGAGCAGCACTGGCGCACGGACTACCTCGGCCGGCAGGGCAATTACGGCCCGATCACCGACGATCCCCAGGCGTTCCTCGTCGAGATGAACGCGGGCGAAACCATCCTGCCGCACTTTCACGAGGTGGACCAGTTCCAGGTGTTCGTCGCCGGCAGCGGCAGCCTCGGCCGGCAGGCCGCGCCCGCCGGGCTGATTACCGTTCACTACGCCGACCACCACACCGGCTACGGCCCGATCAACGCCGGCCCGCACGGCTACTCCTATTTCACGCTGCGCGCCCGGAGCGACCCCGGCGCGCACTACCTGCACAAGCCCGGCTACCGCGAGAAGCTGAAACCGTCGCCGAAGCGCCACGCGACCGTGGACGGCCTCACCCTTTCCACCGAACCGGTGCTGATGCTGCGCAAGGAGCTGTCCGTGGAGAAGCTGATGCCCGAGCTCGACGGCAACGATGGGCTTGGCGCGGAGCTGATCCGCATGGGCCCGGGCATGCAGCACACCGGGCCCGACCCGAAAGCCACCGGCGGCCAGTACTGCCTGGTGCTGAACGGCAGCCTGGAATTACCGGGCGGGTCCTACGGCAAGTGGTCGACGGTATTCGTGCCCGCGACCGACGCCCCGCTCGCCTTCACCGCCGGTCCCAAGGGACTGGAAGCCCTGCTCCTGCAGTTCGCCAGGGCGGCGAGCTGACTCCCGCGCGTTGAACGGCGGGAAGCGCGTTCGTTCGAACGCGCGGAGTCAAGCCGGCGCCGTGCGTCCGGATTCAACCGGAGTTGGACTATACTGGCGGCTTAGTGCTGGACCGACCTTTCCCGAGGAGGGCTCCATGTACAAGAACATCCTGCTGCCGACCGATGGCTCGGCCCTGTCCCAGGTTGCGATCGAAAACGGCCTGCAGTTCGCGAAAGCCGTCGGCGCCAAAGTCACCGGTTTCTACGTGATGCTCGAGCGGGCGCCCGAATCGTTCGAGGATTTCGCACCGGTGGACGTCAAGGCGCCGCGGCTCGACGAGGTGGCGCAACAGGAAGCGGAGAAATATCTCGAGGCCATCGCCGGCCAGGCTCAGGCAATGGGGGTGCCATGCCAGACCCACGCCATGAAGCACACCTCGCCCCACCAGGCGATCATCGCCATCGCGACGAACACCGGTTGCGACCTGATCGTCATGGCCTCGCACGGCAAGAAGGGCATCACCGGCGAGCTGGTCGGCTCGGAAACCGCGCGGGTGATCACCAACTGCAAGATACCCGTGCTGGTTTACCGCTAAAGGGGTCGGGAGTCTTTTCGCGCGCCTGGCCGTCGAGACGTCAACGCGAAAACGAACGCGAAAAGACTCCCGCCCCTTTACCGTCGGCCTACAGCCTCGACGCCTGAGTCAAGCCGCGCCGCGAAGCGGCGTCGGCTTGAATGAATTGTTGGAACGCACCACCATACCCTCAGCCAGGAAGTTCAGCACCTTTGTGTCCATCCGTAACTCCCTGGACCAAAAGTACATCACCTTCGGTGTTGTTGACGCGCAAGGAGCGGATTGCCTGATAAGCGAAAGATTCATACCACCCCTTTGCCATTTCCATGGATGGAAACTCAATGACAACCAAATCACCAGACCATGATCCTTCCAGCGGTATGTAAGGGCCGCCATGGATTCGATATCTTCCCGAGAACGGCGCTAGCGTTTCATCTATGCGTTTCAGATATTCTTTGATCTCCGGACCGAATCGAGTTTCACGAACAATAGCTACGGCATAAGCAGTCATAAAACGCCCCAGTAGAGTGTGTCGGTGCGCGCTAACGTGTCGCGCTAACCGGCGCGCTGCGAACGCACAGCGTCCGTGTTGAGCGTGGAGTTAGAAGTCATAGGTTTAAAAACAAGAAGCCAGAGCAGGCAAGCTATTGCTGTTCCATGAACCGAGAACAAAATCTCAAAATACAGCGAAGATGAATTGGAAATGATCTGGGAGGATGTGACGCCCACCTCCGCAGGCTCTGGGTCGGAAGCAGGCTCTGGGTCGGACCACGCGAAGTAGATGAA
>CAYSRR010000219.1:0-5368 GCA_964433375.1 uncultured Streptomycetaceae bacterium | reverse complement strand
CTATTTTTTATTTCGAAGGGCCTTGATCATCTGCCAGGACGCCTGCCCCGGCAAGCGACATTCCCAGAAGGTCCAGCCGTTCACGGGATTTCCCGTAATCGAAACGGCCGCCGAAGATGGCGAATCAAAGCGCTTGCCGTTCTGAACCAACGCCCCTGCCTCCACCCGCCCCAGGTACGTTTGTCCCTTGTAGTTCGCCCGGAACTCGGTACCCGCAGGGAACCGAACTCCCTTCGTAATCCAATCACCCGGGGCAGTACTAACTGTAACCGCTTCCGGCGACCGCCTGGACGAAAGTCCGAGCAACTGTCGTAGAACGTCGTTTTCCGTCACATTCTCGCTTGGCCGACGCAGGGTCAACGCCTTGTAAACGTCGAAATCCACCTCGATGGTTCTCATACGGTTCTCCTGATATTGGTCTACGCAGTTATTATAGAACTATAGTGCTATTAAATGTAAAGTGGCGTTTCTAGCCTCATATCCCCCTTGAAAGACTCTCCAGAGTAGCTATAATGTTCAACATATTGAACATTTGAGTATATTCTCATGCGATTACAGGCTCTTGGCTACGAGATTCGCCGGGCACGGACCGCGCGAGGAATGACACAGGCCCGCCTGGCCGCAGAAGCCGGGCTATCCAGGACCACCCTGAACCAGCTCGAGAACGGCCTGTTCCCTGATCTGGGCGTCAGGAAAGTACAGGCTCTCCTCGACCGCCTGGGCCTGGCGCTGGCCATTCAACCAGCACCCAGTCGGGCCGACCCCATTCGCATGGCGGCCGCGACCGCGAGCGTCAGCTATCGAAACCCGCTCAGCGAGGACGAACTCATTCACGCCCTGATCACAGGCAGAATCCCATCCGGGAAGCGCCCGCATTTCCGGACGCTGCTGGATGAAGGGGGCCCCACTCTATTGAATAGCCTGGTCCGGGAAGCCGGGCAATGGACCAAACCCGGCCGGGTGGAACGTAATATTGCGAAAATCGCCCGTGATGTCAGCTCGACAAAAAGGATCGAAGATTGGCTGAAGACCGCCTGAATATCTGGGAGACGCTATTTCAGCGAGCTCTCGAATTAATCGACGACGCAAAACACCGGGCGCCACTGGACGACTGGAGTTTCGGCGGTGGAACCGTACTCATGCGACGCCATCAGCATCGCTTTAGTAAAGACATCGACATCTTCATTCTCGATCCACAGTTCCTCGGCTTCCTGTCTCCGCGATTGAGCGCGAAGGCAGAATCCATGACTAGCAACTACGTTGAACAAACAGGTTTCCTCAAACTTTATTTCCCCGAAGGTGAGATCGACTTTGTGGCGTCGGGGCCACTCACCGCAAATGCCACGGCTACCGAGAAGCTGTTTGACCGGCAGATTCAGGTGGAAACGTCTACGGAAATCGTCGCCAAGAAAGTCTGGCATCGCGGAGCTGAATTTACCGCTCGTGACATCTTCGATCTCGCTATGGTGCTGGAGAAAGAGCCGCAGGCGCTGGAGGCCATCAAGCCAATCCTCCGCGATAAGCGAGACGTTATCCTGGATCGGATAAAAACGCAGGACGCCATGTTGCGCGAAACATTCGCGGCGCTTGAAATCCTGGAGTACCGTCGCAACTACGACGAATGCGTTGCCTTGACCAGGAAGGCACTCGGGTAATTTACCGGCAGCAGGGCTGCTCCTCCCGCTGATACAGAAAGCTCCGGCGTATATATCACCAGTAGCTTCCGCTACACGTACCGCGTTTTCTTCGCGGCCTTCGCGATCTTCGCGTCCCGTCGTTCGCGTTTCCTCTGCGGCCTTGGCGCCCCTGGCGATCCGTCGTAAGCGCGCTCCGCCAACTCGGTTACTATCCCCTCAGCCTCACCTGGATGATCCTGAATCCTGCAATGGCCACCCGTATCGTCCCCATCACGCCCTCGTTCGACGCGAACGGCACACCATATTCTCCGGAGTACAGTGATATCTATCACAGCGCCGATTCCGGCCCGGGGCAGGCGCGGCACGTGTTTCTCGGCGGCAACGACCTGCCGGCGCGCTGGGCCGGCAAGCGCGTGTTCACGATCCTCGAGGCCGGCTTCGGGCTCGGCCTCAATTTCCTCGCGACGTGGCAGGTGTGGCGCGACGACCCAGCGCGGCCGGAACGGCTGCACTTCGTGTCGGTCGAGAAGCACCCGTTCACGCGCGAGGCGCTGGCGGAGCTGCATCAGCGCTTGCCCGAACTCGCGCCGCTCGCCGCCGAGCTGCAATCCGCGTGGCCGCTGCCGCTGCCCGGCCTGCACCGGCTGCAGTTCGATGACGGGCGCGTCAACCTGACCGTCGCTTTCGCCGACATCGCCGGCATGCTGCCGAAGCTGCGCCTCGCGGCGGACGCGATCTACCTGGACGGCTTCGCGCCTGACCGCAACGCGGAGATGTGGACGCCGGGCGTCATGAAGGCATTGGCGCGCCTGGCGCGGCCCGGCGCGACGCTTGCCACCTACACCACGGCTCGCGCCGTGCGCGATGCGCTCGCCGCCGCCGGCTTCGCGCCGGAACTGCGCCCCGGCTTCGGCCGCAAGCGCAACATGCTGGCGGCCCGGTTCGCGCCGGTGCGCGCCGCGCGCGGCCCGGAGGCCGCGGCGCCCGGCGAGCGCCGCGCCATCGTCATCGGCGCCGGGCTCGCCGGCGCGGCGGTGTGCGAACGGCTGACCGCGCGCGGCTGGGCCGTCGATCTGGTCGAGCGCCATGCCGCGCCGGCAACCGAGGCGTCGGGGATCGCCGCCGGTGTCTTTCATCCCCACGTCTCGCGCGACGACAGCCTGCTGTCGCGGCTGACGCGCGCGGGTTTTCTCTACGCACTCGGCAACTGGCTCGCCCTCGAGCGCGGCGGGCATCGCTTCGCGTGGGCGCACAGCGGCGTGCTGCAGATGGCCAGGGACGCGAAAGAGGAGGCGCGCTTCGCGACCGCCGTGCGCGCACTGGGCCCCCTTCCAGACTACGTCGATTTCGCGCCGCGCGCGGAAGCCGGCCGCCTCGCGGGCAGCGCGCTCGCCAACGGCGGCCTGTGGTTTCCCGGCAGCGGCTGGGCGCGGCCGGCGGACATCGTCGCCGCGCAGATTGCCGCGGCTAACGCTCGCGGCAATCTGAAAATGCACACGGGCATCGGAGCGCATGCGCTGCACCGTGCCGGGGGAAACTGGCATGCCGTTTCGGAAACAGGTGCCACCCTCGCGTCGGCGCCGGTCGTCGTGCTGGCCAACTCGCACGACGCGGCGCGCCTCGCCGCGCCCGGCGTCGAGCTGAAGCGCGTGCGCGGACAGCTCACCTGCCTGCCGGCGGGCAACTTCACCCTACCCGGCGTGGTGCTGGCCGGCGCGGGCCACCTGATACCGGCCGCGGACGGCACGGCGGTGGTGGGCGCGACCTACGATATCGACGACGAGCTCGCCGAGCCGCGCGAGGAAGACCATGCCGGCAACCTCGAACGCCTCGCGCGACTACTCCCTGGAAACGCGCCGTCGCCCGATCCCGCCGGCCTCGCCGGCTCGGTCGGCTTCCGCTGCGTGTCGCCGGACCGCCTGCCGCTGATCGGCGCCATGCCGGATGCCACAGCGTCATCGAACACACGCGCATTGCCGCGGCTGCACGGCCTTTACGGAGCGTTTGCCTACGGCTCGCGCGGGCTCACGTGGGCGGCGCTCGGCGGCGAGCTGATCGCGAGCCTGATCGAAGGCGAGCCGTTGCCGGTCGAAAGCGATCTCGCCGACGCGGCCGATCCCGCGCGCTTCCTTATGCGGCGCGCGCGGCGCGGATTGGTCAATAGACAGGATTCACACGATTCACACGATTCAATCTAAAAACTGCGGGGCCTGTTCCTGGCCCCGGATTCCTGCACTAACAATCTTGTTAATCTTGTTAATCCTGTCTATTTTGATGGTTCTTGACGGGCTTCAACTACGTTCCAGTCAATCCTGTCCATTTACGGATCTCGGAGAACGCGCATGCCGGCAACCACGATATTGAAACCCCACGTCAAGGACATCGGCGGCTTCGAGGTGCGTCGGCTGCTGCCGGCGTTTCCGCACAAGATGGTCGGGCCGTTCATCTTTTTCGATCACATGGGACCGGCGAACTTCGCGCCGGGCAAAGGCGTGGACGTGCGCCCGCATCCGCACATCGGGCTGGCCACGGTGACGTACCTGTTCGAGGGTGCCATCGTGCACCGCGACAGCCTCGGCGTCGTGCAGCGCATCGAGCCGGGCGACGTCAACTGGATGACGGCGGGCAACGGCATCGTCCACTCCGAGCGCACCGCGCCGGAAGACCGGCCTGCCGGGCCGCCGCTGCACGGCATCCAGACCTGGCTCGCGCTGCCGCTCGCGCACGAGCAGGTGGCACCCGAATTTCATCACCATCCGAAGGACACGCTGCCGGTCGTCGAGGACACCGGCGTCCGCATGCGCGTCATCGCCGGCACCGCTTTCGGCCGGCGCGCGCCGGTGCGCACGTACTCGGAGACGCTGTACGTCGCGGCGGAACTGGACGCCGGCGGCGTCATCGGGCTCGACGCCAGGCACGAGGAACGCGGCGTCTACGCCGTCGACGGCGAAATCGAGGTCGACGGCGCGAAACTGGAACCCATGCACCTGGCCGTCTTGCCGGCGGGTGGAACGGTGACGATCCGCGCCGCCACCCGCGCGCGCGTCATGCTGCTGGGCGGCGAGAGGATGGACGGCGACCGCCACATCTGGTGGAACTTCGTCGCGAGCTCGCACGAGCTGATCGAGGACGCCAAGCTACGGTGGCGCGAGCGGCGTTTCGCTCCCGTGCCCGGCGAGACGGAATTCATTCCCCTGCCGGAGTCCAGGTGAAACGTCGCAGATGAGGCGTCGCAGATACGATGTCTCAGGTAATGCGTCGCAGATAAGGCGTCTCAGGCAAGGCGCCCGTAAAAATCGCACCATCTGAGACGTAGTACCTGAGACGATTCACCTGAGACGCTTTACCTGCGACGCTTTTCAGCCCCCGCCCCGCCGGGGGCGGAATCGGGTATAATGTGCAGCAAGGTTTCTGTTTCGCGTCATCCGGTTAGCGTCACAGTCGTTTCACGGTCCATCCTGGACTGTCGAATCACCCAGCCTGAAATTCCATCTGCCTGAACCGGTTTGGAAGGCCAAGTCCTTCGCGGGCCGATTTAGGAGAACACCATTACTACGTCATTTGAAAGCCTCGGCCTGTCGGCCGAGCTGCTCCGCGCTGTCGTCGAGCAGGGTTACACCGAACCTACCCCCATCCAGGCGCAAGCCATCCCCGTCGTGCTCTCGGGACGCGACCTGCTGGGCGCCGCCCAGACCGGCACCGGCAAGACCGCCGGCTTCACGCTGCCGCTG
>CAYSRR010000218.1:0-5369 GCA_964433375.1 uncultured Streptomycetaceae bacterium | reverse complement strand
GTCGAACCTGAAAAAGCAGGGCCTGCTCGCGCTCACCTTCCCGGACCCGGCCGACTACGATCGCATCCGCGAGGACGACCGCCTGAGTCTGGTGAGGTTGAAAGACATGGCTCCCGGCGAACCGGTGGAATGCCACGTACGGCACGCCGACGGGACAACGGAAAAGCTGCTGCTGAAGCACACCTTCAGCGCGCCGCAGATTGAGTGGTTCCGCGCCGGATCGGCGCTAAACCTCATGCACAGCGCCACCTGACCCGTGACTTGCGACTTGTAACTTGTAACTTGTAACTGAGTTTAGACCAGCCCTCGCGCAATCCCGCCGTCCACCAGGATAGACTGGCAATTGACGTAGCTCGCCTTGTGCGAGGCGAGGAACACCACCATCGGCGCGATTTCGTCCGGGGTGGCGAAGCGGCCCAGCGGAATCTCGTGCGAGAACTCGCGCACGATCTCCTCCGGCGACACGCCGCGCTCCTGCGACATCTTCCCGATGCGGGTTTGCCACAGCGAAGTCAGCGTGCGGCCGGGCGAGACCGAGTTGACGCGAATGTTGAACGGCTGGAATTCCGCGCCCAGCGTCTTCACCAGCGCGATGAGGCCGGCCTTGGTCACGTTGGATACCACCTGTTGTGGGTACGGCATGCGCGCGCCGGCCGCGCCGAGGATGACGATGCGCCCGCCCGCCTTCGCCTGCTTGAGAGGGTCGAGCGCGGCGCGGATGACCCGCACCGTGCCGAGCACGTTGAACTCGTAGCTCTCGATCCAGGCCGCGTCGTCGAGCTCGCCGAACAGCGCACGGCGACTGCCGCCCACGGCGGAAACGAGGATGTCGAGCACCGGAGCTTCCTTCCCGAGCCAGGCGGCGAGCCTGGCAACCTCTTCCGCCTTCGTGATGTCGGCGGTGAACCACGGCACGTCCCGGCCCGCCATCTGCTTCAGCCGCTCGGCCGCCGCCTTGAGCTTGTCCGCGCTGCGCGAGCAGATGAGGACGCGCGCGCCCTCCTCCAGCAGCCCCTTCGCGCTCTCGTAGCCGATGCCCTCGCTCGCGCCGACCACCAGCGCCGTCTCGCCCTTGATTCCCAGGTCCATAAAACCTTGAACTGCAATCAGCCGCCGATGAATTCTTTTTAATACCCCCTTGAGGGGTACGCCGATAAACGCCGATGAAACAGGAAGAATAAACCCCGACAAAAACCGGGATCCAGGAAAAAGCATTGCTGGACCCGGCCTGCGCCGGGGTAGCGACCGCAGTACCGCGCAACAAAGCTGATCTCGCCGGTTCTTGCTTGTGACCTTATCGGCGTTTATCGGCGTTCATCGGCGGCTACAGATTTAATCCAGCTTCGCCCCCGAGAGCTTGATCACCTTCTCGTACTTGTCGTAGTCCGACTTCAGCAGCTTGCTGAACTCCTCCGGCGACAGCGGCAGCGGGTCGAGCGTCTGCGCGCCGAGGATCTTCGCGGCGGACGGATGCGCCAGCGCCTTCCTGAACTCGCCGTTCAGGCGGTCGACGATGGGCCGGGGCGTGCCCGCCGCCACGAAAGCGCCGATCCAGGCGACGAACTCGTATCCGGGCACGGTTTCCGCGATCGCCGGAACGTCCGGGTACAGCTTCACCCGCTTCGCCGAGGTGACGCCCACCGCGCGCACGCGCTTGGACGCGATGTGCGGAATCAGCGAGCCGATGGTCGCGGTCATCGCCTGGATCTCGCCCGAAGCAAGCGCGATCGTCGCCGGCCCGCCGCCCTTGAACGGCACGTGAATCATGTTGGTGTCGGTGGTGGCGTTGAGCAGCGCCATCGCCAGGTGCACGAAGCTGCCGCTGCCGGACGAGCCGTAGACGACCTGCCCCGGCCGCGCCTTGCCGAGCGCGATGAATTCCTTGACCGTCTTCACCGGCAGCGAGGGGTGCACGACCAGCGCGCCCACCTGCACCGCGAGCGCCGTCACGCCGGTGAAGTCATTCAGCGTGTCGTAGGGCAGCTTGCGGTAAAGGTGCGGGTTCGCCACGTGCGTGGCGGAGTGCACCATGATCGTGTATCCGTCCTTGGGCCCCTTGGCGAGAAGGTCCGAGCCGATGGTGCCGGACGCGCCGCCGCGGTTCTCGACGATGACCTGTTGGCCGAACTGCTCGGTCAGTCGCTGCGCCACGACGCGGCCGACGACGTCGTTCGCCCCGCCCGGCGGCCAGGGAATCAGCATGCGCACCGGCTTGGTCGGATACGCCTGGGCAAACACCGCCATCGGTGCCAGCGTGGTCGCGGCCGCAAACATCATCGCGGCGGTTATTTTCAGTTTCATCATCTCTCTCCAGGTTTTTTAGAAATTCTCATCACTCATCAGCGGCCAAGTTGCGCCACACAAGCGGCGCAAGTATTGACACGCTGGCGGCCAGCGCCGCCACAGGCAGAATCGGCTTATGGAATTCTCTGCGGTCAGCGCCCGCAGACAGCGCGGGCAGGCACCATTATGGAGGGTTCACGCGGCACGCCACAACCGCGGCGTCGTGCACTCCGGATAGTGGACTCACAAAAAAGACCGGCGGTCGTCAGACCGCCGGCCCCTTGCAACTTGTAACTTGAAACTTGTATCTGGTTCTAGTCGACCCTCGCCCCAGAAGCCTTCACCACGGTCTGGTACTTGTCGTAGTCCGACTTCATGCGCACGGCGAACTGCTCCGGCGTCATGTACATCGGGTCGAGCGTCTGCGCGGAAAGCTTGGAAGTAACCCCGGGGTCGGCCACCGCCTTCCTCAATTCCGCGTTGAGCCTGTCGACGATCGGCCTCGGCACGCCCTTCGGCGTGAAGACGCCGATCCACGCGGTAAACTCGTAACCAGGAACGAATTCGGCGATCGCCGGTACGTCCGGGAACTGGGTGGTCCGCTTGTCGGAACTCACGCCGAGCGGCCGCACCCGCCCGGATTTGATGTGGGTAAAGACTGAGCCGATCGTCCCCAGCTGGGCCTGCGTCTCACCCGACACCAGCGCGATCGCCGCCGGACCGCCACCCTTGAAGGGCACGTGGATCATCTTGAGTTTGGCCATGTTGGCCAGCAGCGCCATCGACAGGTGCACGTAGCTGCCGTTGCCCGCCGACCCGTAGACGATCTCGCCGGGACGCTTCCTTGCGAGCCCGACGAACTCGCCGAGGCTCTTCACCGGCAGCGCCGGATGCACGACCAGCATGCCCACCTGCCGCGCGAGGGGCGTGACGCCGATGAAATCGTTCAGCACATCATACGGCAGCTTCTTGTAGAGGTGCGCGTTGGCGACGTGGGTGGTGGACTGCACCATGATCGTATAGCCGTCGGGAGGGCTGTTCGCCACGACTTCCGAACCGATGGAGCCGGCCGCGCCGCCGCGGTTCTCGATCACGAACTGCTTGCCGAGGTTCTCCGACATCTTCTGGAACACGAGGCGCCCGACCACGTCGTTCGAGCCCCCGGGCGGGAACACGATGATCACCCGCACCGGCTTGGCCGGATAGGCCTGGGCAAGGGCTGCCAGCGGCGACAACAGCATTGCGGCGGCAAGCGCCGCGACGTTCCATTTCATGGGTTTCCTCCTCCGATGAGCGCCGGCGGACACCGCCGGGCATCGGGGCGTTATCGCGGAAGAATCCAGGGCAGCGCAATTGCCCCGCCCGACGCCTGCCGGCGCCGGCAAATACCTCGCCTCAGGGCGCGGGAAAGGAGCGTGGCGGGGTGAATCGGGCAGGACGGGGCATCGCCCGCCCGCCTCTAAAGCAGCGCCGCCACGCGTTGTCCGGCTCGACCGGTCAACGCTCTCAATTAACCTTCGTGCCCAGCGCCCGGATCAGCTTGCCGTACTTGTCGTAGTCCGACCGGAGGCGCTGCGCGAACTCCTCGGGGGTCATGTGCATCGGATCGAGCGTCTGGGCGACCAGCTTCGGAGCGACGCCGGGATCGTTCACCGTCTTCCGGAGCCCGGCATTGAGCCTGTCGACGATGGGACGCGGCGTTTTCCCCGGCGCGAACGCGCCGACCCAGGCGGTGAACTCGTAGCCGGGGACGGTTTCCGCGATGGCCGGCACATCCGGAAACTGGGCGGTGCGCTTCTCTGAAGTCACCCCGATCGGGCGCACCCGGCCCGACTTCACGTGCCCGAAAACCGAGGCTATGGTGGCAATCTGCAACTGCGTCTCCCCGGAAACGAGAGCGATGCTGGCGGGCCCCCCGCCCGTGAACGGCACGTGCAGCATCTTCGTTCCCGTCATGGACATCAGGAGTTCCACCGTCAACTGGATGTAACTGCCGTGTCCGGCCGATCCGAAAACGATCTCGCCCGGGCGCTGCTTCGCCAGCGCGATCAACTCCTTGACCGATTTCGCCGGCAGGGAGGGGTGCACGACCGCCATGGCCACCTGCCTCGCGAGCGGCGTGATGCCGATGAAATCGCGCATCGTGTCGTACGCCAGTTTCTTTCCGTACACGTGCGCGTTCGCGATGTGGGTCGTGGAATGCACCATCAGCGTGTAGCCGTCGGGCGGGCTTTGCGCGACGACGGTGGCGCCCAGCGAACCCGCCGCTCCTCCGCGGTTCTCGATCACGAACTGCTGGCCCAGCGTCTCGGACAATTTCTGAAACACGATCCGCGCCACGACGTCGTTGGAGCCGCCGGGCGCGAACACGACTATCACGCGAACCGGCTTGGCCGGATAGGCCTGGGCCCATGCAGCCGACGGGAAGCAACACACCGCCAGGACGAACGGCAGCACCCTACTGAGAAACCGCTTCATATAACTCCTCCTTCGTTGTAATGTTTTGGCTGACGGGCCGCGCAAGAACGCGTAGAGCCCATCGCGCCGCCATTGCACCATATATTGGACTGGGCTGTCGATATATTGGACTTCGGCCCCGGTCCCGGAAACCGCGCGATAAAAGAGAATTAGGAGAAATAATTCATGGCGTTACCACTGGAAGGCGTCAAGGTGCTGGATCTCAGCAATATCATGGCCGGCCCCTACTGCACGATGGTGCTGGGCGACATGGGCGCCGAGGTCATCAAGATCGAGAATTTTCCCGAGGGCGACGGCTCGCGCCGCTTCGACCCCAAGGTGAACGGCGAGAGCTACTGCTTCGCGGTGCTGAACCGCAACAAGAAGAGCCTCGCGCTCAACATGAAGGACCCGCGCGGCAGGGAGATCTTCCTCAAGCTGGCCGCGCGGGCCGACATCATCACCGAGAACTTCCGCCCCGGCGTCACGCGCAAGCTCGGCATCGATTACGCGACGGTCGCGAAGACCAACCCCGGCGTCGTCTACGCCTCCATGTCCGGCTTCGGCCAGACCGGCCCCTACGGCAAAAAGGGCGGCTTCGACATCGTCGCGCAGGGCATGTCCGGCAT
>CAYSRR010000217.1:0-5370 GCA_964433375.1 uncultured Streptomycetaceae bacterium | reverse complement strand
ACGGCGTTGCAGGTGAGGCGTCGCAAGTAAGGCGCAGTATCTGAGACGTAGTGCCTGAGACGAAGTATCTGAGACGCAGTATCTGGGACGCAGTGCGGGGGGGTATGGGGCAACTGCAAGGCAAGATCGCGCTGGTGGCGGGTGCGGGCCGCAACAACGGCAGGGCGATCGCGCTGGCTTTCGCGCGCGAGGGCGCCGACCTCGTGCTCGTCGCGCGCGAGAAGAAGGAAACGCTGGACGAAGTCGCGCACGAGTGCGGGAAGTCCGGCGCCAGGGTGCTGTCCCTGCTTGCCGACGTGAGCGACAACGGGCAGGTCGGCCGCATGACGAAGCAGGCGCTCGACCATTTCGGCCGCATCGACGTGCTGATGGGCGTGGCCGGCCGGCGCGCCCACCAGGACTTCTGGGAGATCAGCCCCGAGGAGTGGCACAAGACCTTCGCGGTCAACCTGCACTCGCTGTTCTATCTCGCCCGGGCGGTCGTGCCCTCGATGATGAAGCAGCGGAGCGGCAGCATCATCGCGCTGGGCGGCCTCGCCTCGCTGACCGCGCAGCCGCAGCGCGCGCACGTCGTCGCTTCCAAGGCCGGCCTGTACGGCCTCATCCGCGCGCTCGCGCTCGAGCTGGGTCCGCACAACATCCGCGCCAACAGCACCGCGCTCGGCATGATCGAGAACGTCCGCGCGAACCCCGAGTGGTACCCGGGGACGAAGGGCGGCGCCTACAGCGAGGAAGATCTCGCCGGCGTGCCGTTGAAGCGCGCCGGAAAGCCGCAGGAAGTGGCGAACGTCGCCGTGTTTCTCGCGTCCGACCAGTCGTCGTTCGTCACCGGCGACCGCATCGTGTGCGCCGGGGGCAAGTACATCTGACGAGCTACAAGTTTCAAGACACAAGGGTCTAGCTGTCGACACTCGACACCCGACACTCAGAAGGGAGCGCCTGAAATGATCCACGTCGTCGCCGTCATTACCGCCAGGCCGGGCAAGCGCGAGGAGATCCTCGGGCATTTCCGCGCCAACGTGCCCGCGGTGCTGGCAGAGAAAGGCTGCATCGAGTACGGCCCCGCGATCGATGCCGATCCCGCGCTGCCGGTGCAGGCGAAGTTCGGCCCGGACACGTTCCTCGCCATCGAGAAGTGGGAATCGATGGAAGCGCTCAAGGCCCATGCCGCCGCGCCGCACATGGTGGCCTACGCCGCGAAGACCAGGGATCTGATCGCGAGCCGCGCGGTCCATATCCTTTCGCCGGCGTGAAACGACCGTGAGGGGTGAGGAGTGAGGGGTGAGGGGGCAGAAGGCCGAAGGGTCGAGAAACGAGAAACGAGCAACGAGCAACGAGTCACCCCTTAAGCGAAAATGGCGATGAAAAACCCCTCCCTGTCCACGATACTGCCGTTCGCCGGCTGGCCGGAGACGCGCGCCGGCGAGGTGGAGTTCACCGGCGGCACGGATCCGGTTCTGCCGACGCCGTTCCGCCTTGGTGAGACGAGCAGCGCGACGCTGGCGGCGGTCGGCCTGGCGGCGAGCGACCTGTGGGAACTGCGCACCGGGCGCCGCCAGCAGGTCGCGGTCGACGTCCGCCGCGCGACGGCTTCGCTGCGCAGCGGCCGCTACATGGAAATGGACGGGGTGCGCATCTCGGACGCGCCCAACAAGGTCATGGGCAACTACCCGGCGAAGAACGGCCGCTGGAGCTATCTCCACTGCAACTTCCCGAACCACCGCGCCGCCGCTCTGAAGGTGCTCGGCGTGCCGGAAGACCGCGAGGCGGTGCGCAAGGCGGTGGCGCAGTGGGACGCGCTCGAGCTGGAGGAGGCGATCATCGCCGCCAGGGGCGCCGGGGGCATGGTGCGCAGCTTCGAGGAGTGGGCGCGGCATCCGCAGGGCGTCGCGGTCGCTTCGTTGCCGCTGATGGAAATCGTGCGCATCGGCGACAGCCCGCCGGAGCCGCTGCCCCAGGGCGACCGGCCGCTGTCCGGCATCCGGGTGCTCGATCTCACGCGGGTCATCGCCGGGCCGACCTGCGCGCGCACGCTCGCCGAGCACGGCGCCGACGTGCTGAAGATCACCGGCGCGCACCTGCCGAGCCTCGGCCGCCAGGAATACGACACCGGCCACGGCAAGCTTTCCGCCCACCTCGATCTGCGCGAGGCGAAGGACGCGGAGATCCTGCGCGGGCTCGTGCGCGGCGCCGACGTGTTTTCCCAGGGCTACCGGCCGGGCACGCTCGCCGGCCGCGGCTTCTCGCCCGAAGCGCTGGCGCAGATGCGGCCGGGCATCGTCGCGGTGTCGCTGTCCGCATTCGGCCATGCCGGCCCGTGGGCCTCGCGCCGCGGCTTCGACACGGTGATCCAGACGGTCAGCGGCATCACGAACCGGCAGGGCGAAGCGTTCCCGGGCGCGGCGCCCGGCCCGCAGTTCTACCCGGTGTCGGCGATCGATTTCCTGACCGGCTACCTGATGGCGTTCGGCGCGATGGTGGCGCTCGCCCGCCGCGCGCGCGAGGGCGGCAGCTGGCTCGTGCGCATCTCGCTCGCGCAGACGGGACGCTGGCTCGTGCAGCGCGGCGAAGTGCCGGCGGCCGAATTGAAGGACGTGCCGAAGGATTTCACCCCGGCCGAGATCGAGCGCTGGTCGACGACGAGCGACACGCCGGACGGCCGCTTGCGGCACCTCGCGCCGGTGATCCAGCTTTCAGAAACGCCGCCGCGCTGGGCGCGGCCGACGGTACCGCTGGGGTATCACCGGCCCGAGTGGCCCAATTGAGGGATGAGGGGGAAGGCAGAAGCAAGAAGGCAGAAGGCAGAAGTGGCCCCGTAGTGCGGGATCTCACTCGACACTCGACACCCGACACCCGATCCTCACCACCCACGCTTTAAAGGTTTTTTTGCATGCCGCAACTCGTGTTTCTCCACGGCCCGGGCGCGGGCGCCTGCGCGGATGCGTACTTCCATCAGCGCAGGCATTTCCCGGACTGCGTCGCGCCGAACCTGCCCGGGCATCTGGAGGGCACGCGCTGCGCGGACGTGGCGCGCTACGCGGAGTGGGTGCGCGGCTGGCTGTGGGGGCAGGGGCTCAACAAGGATCTCGTGCTGGTCGGCTACACGCTGGGCGCGTCGATCGCGCTGCAGTACGGCCTCGACTACCCGGACGAAGTGAAGGGCCTCGTGCTGATGACGGTCGCGGCGCGGCCCAAGACGCGCGCGCCGGGCACCTACGAGATGCGCCTGCGCGCGCCGGAGGACCCGCAGGTCTACGAGGAATGGATCGCGTTCCAGCGCAAGGCGATGTACCTGGTGGAGCCGGGCCTGCGCGAGCGCCTGGTGGAGCGGCACCGCCAGGTGGGCCCGCTGTCGCAGTATCACGACTTGATGGCGATCGACACTTTCGACGTGCGCGACCGCATCGCGACGCTCAAGCCGAAGCTCCTGCTCCTGCGCGGCCTGCTGGACCACGGCAGCCCGCCGGAGTACGAGAAAGAGATCCACGAGGCCGTGCCGGGATCGCGGTACGTCGAGCTTCCCGACGCCGGGCATTTTCCGCCGACGGAGATTCCGGAAAAATTCAACGCGCTGGTCGAGGAATTCCTCGCCGCGCTATGAAGGCGAAAGTCGAAAGGTGAAAAGGCGTCGCAGATGAAGCGTCTCAGATGAGGCGTCGCAGATGAAACGTCTCAGAAAAAGCGCCGCGGGTAAGGCGCAGTACCTGAGACGATCTACCTGAGACGCAGTATCTGAGACGCTTCACCTGAGACGCAGTGCCTGAGAGCTTCAATGAAAATCTATTTCGTCGTGATGATCTCCGCGCTGAGCCAGGTCGGGTTCGGCGGCAGCCGGGTGGCGGTGGCGCTCCACGCCCTGCAATTGAACGCCAACCAGCTCGTGGTGGGCGTGATCATCGCGCTCTATTCCCTGTGCCCGATGCTGCTGGCGATAGCCATCGGCCGGTTCGCGGACCGGACGCCGCCGCGATTGCCGGTGATCCTCGGCTCCGTCGGCATGGTGGTCGCGCTGATCCTGCCGGCCCTGTTCGACGGGCTGGCCGTGCTGTGCGCGGCGGCCTTCGTGCTGGGATTCGCGCACCAGGTCTTCAGCATCCCGCTGGAGGCCGTCGTGGGCGGCATCGACGGCGCGAAGAACCGCGCCCGCAACTATGCCTTCATCACCATGGGATGGTCCGCCGCGAATTTCCTGGGGCCGATCATCACCGGGTTCACGATCGACCACGCCGGCCAGCAGCAGGCGTACCTCGTGCTGGCCGCGTTCACCGCGGTGCCGATCCTGATCGTGCTGCTGAAGCCGGACTTGCTGCCACGCACGGTGGCCGTGCACGCCGGGTCCGCCGTGCGCGGCAGCGTCCTCGACCTGTGGCGCATGCCGGCCGTGCGCATGACCATCATCGCGTCGGGCATCGTGGGCTCGGCGCAGGACCTGTTCCAGTTCTACATGCCCATCTACGGCCACTCGATCGGGCTGTCGGCGTCCGCCATCGGCACGATACTCGGCGCCGTGTACCTGGCTGCTTTCGTGATCCGGGCCATACTGCCGTTTCTCGCGAAGAAGCTGCGGGAGACCACGATACTGGTGGGCGCCATATTCGTCGCGGCGGTCGCGTACGCCCTGCTCCCCTTCTTCGTCAATCCCTACGCCCTGGGGGTGGTTGCGTTCCTGCTCGGCCTGGGCGTCGGCTGCGCCCAGCCGATGACGATGTCGCTGCTCTACGTGCTGACGCCGCCGGGCCGCATCGCGGAGGCCTTCGGGCTGCACAAGACGGTGCGCAACGCCACGCACCTGGTGGTGCCGCTCGTCTTCGGCAGTGTGGGCGCGGCGTTCGGCGTCACGATCGTGTTTCTTTCGAATTGCATCATCCTGTCGGCGGGTGGTTTCCTGATGCGCAAGGCGGCGATACCGGGCGGTAATCCGCAACGCGGCGGATTGCCGAAAGACGGTAACGAATGAGGAATGCGGTGAAATCGAAGCCCCGGACCCGATCCGCCTGGACTGTGTACATCCTGCGTTGCGCGGACGGCAGCCTTTACACCGGGATCGCGCGGGACGTGGCGCGGCGGGTGAAGGAGCACAATTCGAGCGGCCGGCTCGCCGCGCGCTACACCCGTTCCCGGCGCCCGGTCGTGCTGGTATACCAGGAACCCGCCGCCACGCGTTCGGCGGCGGGCAAACGCGAGTACCGGATCAAGAGCATGACGCGGTACGACAAGCAGCGGCTGGTTGATAAGGGAAAAGGGCCAAAACCCGTGAAACGTAGATCGTGAATCGTGAAACGAATAGAACCTTGGCCTATCTAAACTGCGAATCACGAATCACGAATCACGAATCACGAATCACGAATCACGAATCACGAATCACGAATC
>CAYSRR010000216.1:0-5377 GCA_964433375.1 uncultured Streptomycetaceae bacterium | reverse complement strand
GCCTTGTTCGCCGCGTATTTCTTCACCGCTTTCTCGTCGAACCGGAAGCCCAGCCCCGGCGCCTGGTGCAGCAGCAGATCGCCGTTCCTGAAGGCAAGCTGCTTGTCGATCAGGCGCCGGAAGTTGAGTACCTGGTCGTCGATGAAGAACTCGACGTAGCGCGCGTTGGGCGTGGCCGCCACGAGCGGGGCGTGGACGTCGTGGAACCAGTGCGGACAGACGGTGACGCCGTAGGACGCAGCGGTGGCCGCGATGCGCCGCCACTCGGTGATGCCACCGCAGACGCAGGCGTCGGTCTGGATGATCTCGGCGCCGCGCTTGTCGAGCAGCTCCTTGTGGTACCAGCGGCCGTAGGCGATCTCGCCGGTGGCGACGACGACGGGGGTCAGCCCGGCCAGCCGCGCGTGCATGTCGATCTCGTCGGGGCCGAACGGCTCCTCGATCCAGTACGGGTCGTACGGCTCGTAGCGCTTCATGTAGCGCAGCGCCGTGGGCACGTCGCTCCAGGCGTTGTTGGCGTCGAGCATGAGGTGGACGTCGGGTCCGATCGCCTCGCGCGCGGCGCGGATGCGGATTTCCTCTTCCTTCGGGGAGAGGCGACCGACTTTCATCTTCACCGCCTTGAAGCCGGCCTTCACGTAGGCGGCCATTTCCCGGCCGAGCATCTTCGGCGTCTTGCCGGCAAGGTAGTAGCCGCCGCTCGCGTACGCCGGCACCTTGTCGGTCACGTTCGCGCCCAGGAACAGGTGCAGCGGCATCTTCGCGGCGCGCGCGTTGAGGTCCCACAGCGCGATGTCGAGTATGGAGATGCCGCGCATCACGCTGCCGGCGCGGCCCTGCAGCAGCGACTCCGAGTACATGTCCTGCCACAGGCCCTCGACGCGCAGCGATTCCTGCCCGATCAGCTTTTTCGCGAGCAGCTCTTCCACCGCGACTTTCGCTATGTTGCCGCCGGCGGAGCCGACGTAGCAGAAGCCGATGCCCTCGAGGCCGTCGGTGGAGCGGACTTTCACCAGGCAGTAGTCGCGCGCGCTGACGGTGCGCGTGGCGAAAGAGGTGACGTTGTCGAGTTCGACGCGCGCGACGCAGACGGAGACGGACTGGATTTTCGGCATGGCCCCGCTTTCGGTGGAGGAGGGCGCTAGTATATTCCCTGCTTCGACATTCCTTACTTCGGGCGGAACTCGACGCCGAGCAGCTCCTCGTACACCTTGATCATCGCGCCCTTGTCGAGCTTGCCGTGGCCGCGCAGCAGCGCCATCTGGTAGGTGGCGGTGGCCGCCGCCAGCACCGGCATCGGCACGTTCATGTTTGCGCCGAGCGTCGCACCGCTGACGAGGTCCTTGTAGGCGTGCTGGAGCGGATAGCCGTCGGTGAAGTGGTTCTTCAGGATGCGCGGGATGAAGAACTCGGAGGCGTAGCTTTTCCCGGTGCCGCTGTTGACGATCCTGCCGATCTTCTCCGGGTCGATGCCGAGCTTCACCGCCATCGGCAGCACCTCGGCGATCGCCGCGCAGTTGATGTCGAACAGGAGCTGGTTGATGAGCTTCGACAGCTGCCCGCTGCCGACGCCGCCCATGTGCAGGATGTTGTTGGAGACGCAGGCGAGGTACGGCCGCACCGTTTCGAGCGTTTCGACCTTGCCGCCGCACATCGTGGTGAGCGTGCCCTCGATAGCGCGCGCCTCCATGCCCGAGACCGGCGCGTCGAGGAAGCCGATGCCCTGTTCTTCCAGTGCCTTCGCCATTTCGAGCGTCGCGGAATAATCGATGGTGCTGGTGTCCACCACGATGCTCCCGGCTTTCATCAGCGGCGCGATGCCGCGCTTGCCGAACAGCGTCTCGCGAACCTCGTCGGTGCCCGGCAGGGAGAGGAACACGATGCCCGCTTTCGCGATTTCGGCCGGGTCGGTGGTGGCGCGCGCGCCCTTGCCTTCGAGCTCGGCGTGCTTCTTCCCGCTGGCCGAACTGACGGTGACGCGTGCGCTGCTCTTCAGCATGTTGACGGCCATGGGGCGGCCCATCTGTCCCAGGCCGATGAAGGCGATATCCATGATGCGCTCTCCGTCCATGTAGAATACGCGGCGAATTTACCACGCTCGGCGCCTGACCAATGAACCCGCCCCTGTTCCACCTCGCGTTCCCCGTCGACGATCTGCAGAAGGCGCGCGATTTCTACGGCAAGCTGCTGGGTTGCCCCGAGGGCCGCTCGTCGAAGGACTGGGTCGACTTCAATTTCTACGGCCACCAGATCGTCGCGCACCTCGCGCCGGGCGAGGCCGGGCACCGGCATACCAGCTCGGTGGACGGCGAAAACGTGCCGGTGCGCCACTTCGGCGCGATCCTGCCGATGCCGGAATGGGAGCGGCTTGCCGACAAGCTCAGGCGGGCGGGCACGAAATTCGTCATCGAGCCGCACGTGCGCTTCAAGGGGCAGGCGGGCGAGCAGGCCACGATGTTCTTTCTCGACCCCTGCGGCAATGCGCTCGAGTTCAAGTCCTTCAACGACCTGTCCCAGGTCTTCGCGAAGGACGCTGGCCACTGAGCGCCGGTCATGGGCCGCCCCGCGCGCACTGTCCCGGTGCGGTGCAGGCCGGCGGGTTGACCTTGCCCCGTAAACCTCTCTAAACTGCCCGTTCCCATTACAGGAGGGGATCATGCACAAGTTTCTCATCGGCCTCGTCGCGGCGTGCGCGACGCTGGCCCTGCCTGCCTCGGCGCAGGAAAAGATCAATCTCTCGATCGCCACCGGCGGCACCGGCGGCGTCTACTACCCGCTGGGCGGCGGCATGGCCAACGTGTTTTCCAAGTTCATCCCGGGCATGCAGGCCACCGCCGAGGTGACCGGCGGCTCGGTCGACAACATGCGGTTGATCGGCACCGGCAAGTCCTACATCGCCCTGACGCAGGCCGACGCGGCCAAGGACGCGCTGAACGGGGAGGGCAAGTTCAAGGGCACCAAGATCCCGGTGCGCGCCATGATGATGCTGTACACCAACCTGATGCATGCGGTCACCATCGAAGGCACGGGGATCAACAGCATCAACGACCTGAAGGGCAAGCGCGTGTCCACGGGCTCGCCGGGCAGCGCCACCGAGGTCTTTGCGTTTCGCGTCCTCGAGGCGGCCGGCATCGATCCGCTGAAAGACTTCACGCGCGAGCGCCTGGGCGTGGCCGAGTCCGCCAACGCGATGAAGGACAGGAAAATCGACGCGTTCTTTTTCGTGGTCGGTCTGCCGACTTCGTCCATCACCGATCTCGGCGCCACGCCCGGCATCAAGATCAAGTTCCTCGATCACCAGAACCTGCTGCCGGCGATGGTGAAGAAGCACGGCGCCATCTACATCGCCGACGTCATCCCGAAGGGCACCTATCCGGGCCAGACCGTCGACAACAAGGCGACCGCCGTAGCGAACCTGCTCGTCGCCAATGCCAACATGAGCGACCAGACGGTCTACAACATCGTCAAGACGATATTCGACAAGCGCCCCGATCTGATCGCCGTGCACAAGACGGCGGCCGACATCAAGCTCGAGATGCAGAAGCCCGAGGCATCGCCGGTGCCGTGGCATCCGGGCGCAGTCAAGTATTTCAAGGAAAAAGGCCTGAAGTTCTGAGCTGGGCCGCGCTAACCAACCCCGTCCGGTTCCGGACGGGGTTTTTCGTTTCTGGACAGGCCTGTCCGTGTTGGCGTGTCGCGGGTCTGCGCCCGTGACGGAACGAGCGGACAACAACAAAAGCATCGCCGGAGGAGAAGATGGCCGAGGATTCCGCTGCTGATTCCCTGCGGAAGGAGAACGCACTCAGCGACGAGGCGCGCAAGCGCGTCGAGGAGCTGATCGAGGAGGAGGAGGGCGCCCACAACCGGTATACGGGAGTGCTCGCGGTCGTCCTGACCGCGGTTGCGGTGGTCATGTCGCTGTTTCACATCTACGCGGCGGTGGAAATCGTGCCAGCCTACAGGTTGCGCCCCATCCACGTTGCGTTCACGCTGACGCTGGTGTTCCTGCTGTTCCCGCTGGCCAGGCGCTTCCGCCATCGCCTGATGTGGTGGGACCTGATATTCGCCGCCGCTTCGATCGCCATCGTCGGCTACATCCTTTTCTGGGGAGACCTGCTGGGCGACCGGGCGACCGTGCCGACCATGCTGGACCAGGTGGTCGGCGTCGCGCTCATCCTGCTGATCCTCGAGGGCAACAGGAGAAGCTCGACGTGGATACTGCCGTTTATCGTCCTGCTGTTTCTCGCCTACGCGCTGTTCGGCCCGCACCTGCCGCCGCCGTGGACGCACAAGGGGTACGAGATCGCGCGGCTCACCGGCGCGCTGTACATGACGCTCGAGGGTATTTTCGGCGTGGCGGTGGACGTTTCCTCGACGCTGATCATCCTGTTCACGATATTCGGTGCTTTCCTGCAGTACTCGGGCGCGGGCAAGTTCTTCATCGATTTTTCCTTCGCCGCGATGGGAGGCAAGCCCGCGAGCGCGGGCCGCGCGGTGGTCATGTCGTCGTTCCTGCTGGGCGGTCCGTCGGGCTCCGGGGTCGCCACCACGGTGACGATCGGCGCGGTGGCCTATCCGCTGCTCTCCAAGGCGGGTTACGGCAAGGAAGCGGCGGGCGGGTTACTCGCCGCGGGCGGATTGGGCGCGATCCTTTCGCCGCCGGTGCTCGGCGCCGCCGCTTTCCTGATCGCGGAGTTCCTCAGGATCTCGTACCTCGACGTGATCCTGATGGCGACCATTCCCACGATCCTGTTCTATCTCGCGATCTTCATCATGGTCGAGATCGACGCGCGCAAGTTCAACATGAAAGCCGTCCCGCTCGAGAAGCACCATCGCGCGGCCGCGCTGGCCAGGCGCTACTGGTACCATTTCGCGTCGCTGATCTCGATCGTCGTTTTCCTGCTGGTGGGCTATTCACCGGTGATGTCGGTGTTCTACGCCACGCTGGTGACGGCGCTGCTTTCGTTCATCCAGAGAGACTCGGCGCTGATTCCCTACGACTGGTTCCGCGGCCGGATGCCGTGGCTGAAAGGTTTCTGGGAGTCCGGCCTGATCAGGGCGCTGGAAGGCGGATCGGTCGGCGTGCTCAACGTCGCGATGACCTGCGCTTCGGCCGGCATCATCGTTGGCGTGGTGACGCTGACCGGGCTGGGGCTCAAGTTCAGCGCCATCGTGCTCGAGTACGCCGAATCCGGCGCGCACGGTATCGTCGGTTTCCTCGGGCTCTTCGGGGTGGCGGCCACGGAAGCGCTGCTGCACGACATGCGGCTGCTGCTGACCGCGTTCTTCACGTCGCTGATCGTGTGGATCGTCGGCCTCGCCGTGCCGGTGACGGCTTCGTACATCATCTGCGCGGTGGTTGCGGCGCCGGCGATGA
>CAYSRR010000215.1:4370-5383 GCA_964433375.1 uncultured Streptomycetaceae bacterium | reverse complement strand
TGCTCATCGCCGACGAGCCGACCACCGCGCTCGACGTGACGATCCAGGCGCAGATCCTGAAGCTGATGAAAGACCTCTCGCGCGACCTCGGCATCGCGCTGGTGGTGATCACGCACAACCTCGGGATCGTCGCGCGCTACGCCGACCGCGTGAACGTCATGTACGCCGCGCGCATGGCGGAGCAGGGCCCGGCCGCCGACGTGTTCGCCAGGCCCCTGCACCCGTACGCCGCCGGGCTGTTGCGCTCCGTGCCGCGCCTCGACAAGCCGCGCGGCCTCAAGCTCGAGACCATAGACGGCCTGCCGCCCAACCTGCTCGATCCGCCCGCCGGATGCCGTTTCGCGCCGCGCTGCCCGGCGAAGCAGGATGCCTGCCTGGCGGCGCTGCCGCCGCTCGTCGAGATCGAGCCGCATCATTACTCCGCGTGCGTGCGCGCGGCCGAGCTGGCGCGGGTCGGCCCGGCCGGGCTGGGCCTGCAGAGCGCCAACCCGCGGCCGCCCGAGCCCAAGTCGCTCGACGCGACGAAGCCGCTGCTGCGCGTGCGCGATCTCTGTACTTACTTCGAGGTCGGCGCCGGCATGCAGGTGCTGAAGCGCGCGAGAAGCGAAGTGCGCGCGGTCGACGGGGTTTCGTTCGACGTGTTCCGCGGCGAGACGCTGGGGCTGGTGGGCGAGTCGGGCTGCGGCAAGACCACCGTCGGCCGCACGCTGCTGCGGCTCGAGCAGGCGACCTCGGGTGAAATCGTGTTCGAGGACGCCGACGTCACGCGCGTGGCGGGCAGCCGGTTGCAGGAGTACCGCCGCAAGGTCCAGGTGATCTTCCAGGATCCCTACAGCTCGCTGAACCCGCGCATGACGATCGGCCAGATCATCGCCGAGCCGATGCGGGTGTACCGGCTGGTGCCCGACGCAAAAGCGGCGCGCGAGCGCGTGTCGCAACTGCTCGCGCAGGTAGGCCTGTTCGAGTACATGGCGGAGCGCTACCCGCACGAGCTCTCCGGCGGCCAGCGCCAG
>CAYSRR010000215.1:0-4360 GCA_964433375.1 uncultured Streptomycetaceae bacterium | reverse complement strand
CAGCCGTCCTTCATCGTCTGCGACGAGCCGGTGTCCGCGCTCGACGTCTCGATCCAGGCGCAGATCATCAACCTGCTGGAGGACCTGCAGCAGCAGTACCAGTTGACGTTCTTGTTCATCGCGCACGACCTCGCGGTGGTGCGGCACATCTCGGACCGCGTGATCGTGATGTACCTCGGGCGCGTGATGGAGATCGCCGACCGCGACGCGCTCTACGCCGACCCGCTGCATCCCTACACGAAGGCGCTGCTCGACGCGGTGCCGGTGCCCGATCCCCTGATCGAGGCGAAACGCGAGTATCGCGTGCTGGGGGGGGAGGTTCCAAGCCCGCTCAATCCCCCGCGCGGCTGCGTGTTTCACACTCGCTGCCCGCTGGCGACGGACGAGTGTAAGATGGCGGTTCCCGAATTGAGGGAGGTGCGGCCGGGGCATTTCGCGGCCTGTATCAGGATATGACGGAGCAGTCCGTTTTTCGTTTTTCGCCGCGCGAGAAACGAAAAACGGTAAATGAGATGCACCCCGTTACACAGAAAAAGGAGGAGGGTATGAAAGCACTATCCGCATTGCTGTTGGGCGTCGCGACGCTGGTTTTCGCCGGCACGGCGGCGGCGCAGGCGCCGAAGACCGGCGGGCTGCTCAAGTTCGCGGTGAGCGCCGAGCCGCCCAACTACGACTGCCACGCGCAGACGTCGTTCGCCTTCATCCACCCGGTGCGGCCGCACTACAACACGCTGCTCGAGTTCGACACCGCCAAGTACCCGGCGATCAAGGGCGACCTCGCGGAGTCGTGGACCGTGGCGAAGGACGGGCTCACCTACACCTTCAAGCTGAGGAAGGGCGTCAAGTTCCACGACGGTTCGACGCTGTCCTCGGAGGACATCAAGGCGACCTACGAGCGGCTGCGCAACCCGCCGGCGGGCGTGCGCTCGATCCGCCAGGGAACCTACGCCGACATCGCCTCGATCGAAACGCCCGATCCCAACACCGTGGTGTTCAGGCTGAAGAAGGCCAACGCCTCCATGCTCGCCAACTTCGCGAGCCCGTGGGACTGCGTCTACAGCGCCGCCAAGCTGAAACAGGACCCGAAGTTCCCCGAGCGCAACATCATGGGCACCGGGCCGTTCACCTTCGCCGGGCACGTCGCCGGCTCGCACTGGACCGGGCGCAGGTTCGACGGCTATTTCGAAAAAGGCAAGCCGTACATGAACGGCTACGTCGCGATCTTCATCGGCGGCGCGCCGATGGTGAACGCGCTGGCCGCGGGCGAGGTGCTGGCCGAGTTCCGCGGGCATTCCCCGGCCGACCGCGACCGCCTGATGAAGGCGCTCGGCGACAAGGCGACGGTGCAGGAGACGCCGTGGGTGTGTTCGCTGGTGGTGACCTTCAATACCAAGAAGAAGCCGTTCGACGACGTGCGCGTGAGGCAGGCGCTGAATCTCGCCATCGACCGCTGGAACGGCGCGCAGGCGCTGTCCAAGGTCGCGCTGGTGCGCCACGTCGGCGGCATCCTGCGGCCGGGCTACGACCTGGCGGCGAGCGAGAAGGAGCTGGTCACCTACCCGGGCTTCTCGAAGGACATCAACGCCTCGCGCGCCGAGGCGCGCAAGCTCCTGCAGGCGGCGGGCGTGCCGAACCTCTCGTTCACGCTCACCAACCGCAACGTCGCGATGCCGTACACGCCGGTCGGCGTGTTCCTGATCGACCAGTGGCGGCAAATCGGGTTGAACGTCAAGCACGAGCAGCTCGAGACGCGGCTCTACCTCGCCGCGCAGCAGCGCGACAAGCCGACGTTCGACGCGGCGCTCGACTTCAACTGCGACTTCATGGACGAGCCCAACCTGCAGCTGCAGAAGTACCTCTCGCACGACCGCTCGACCATCAACTACGCGCAGCAGACCGACCGCGTGCTCGACGGCCTCTACGACAAGCAGTCGGGCGAGCTCGACAAGAAGAAGCGCTACGCCATCCTGCGCGAGTTCGAGAAGCGCACGCTGGAGCAGGCGTACACCATCCCGACGATCTGGTGGCACCGCATCATCGTCACCCACAAGCAGATCAAGGGCTGGCACATCACGCCGAGCCATTACGTCGGGCAGGACCTGGCGGACGTCTGGCTCGACCAGTAGCGAGAGGAGTGAGGAGTCAGGGGTGAGGAGGGACGCCGCGCGGGCAACCGCGCGGCGATGGCTATGACCTTGCGCCTTCGCGAACCGGTTTTCTCCCCTCACACCTCACGCCTCACACCTCACGGCTGAATGCTTCGCTTCATCACCCACCGCTTCCTGCTGATGATCCCGACCCTGATCGGGGTCGCGGTGCTGGTGTTCTTCCTGCTGCGGCTGATGCCGGGAGACCCCGTGGCGACGATGCTGCTGGGCGACGGCGGCGGCGGGGCGAACGTGTCGCAGGAGGTCATCGAGCAGGAGCGCGTTCGCCTCGGGCTCGACCAGCCGCTCTACGTCCAGTTCTTCAAGTGGATGGGCGGCGTACTCGCCGGCGATTTCGGCTACTCGATGTGGACCGGCCAGCCGGTGCTCTACGAGATCGGCATCCGGCTCGAGCTGTCGCTGCAGGTCGCGGTGATGGCGACGATACTCGCGATCCTGCTCGCGCTGCCGCTCGGCACCCTGTCGGCGATCTTCAAGGACACCTGGATCGACCAGTCGATCCGACTGTTCTCGATCGCGGGGCTGGCGGTGCCCTCGTTCTGGCTGGGCATGATCATCATCCTGCTGCTGCTCACCTGGTTCTCGTGGATCCCGCCGCTCACGTTCACGCCGTTTCTCGATGATCCGTGGGAGAACATCTCGCAGTTGATCTGGCCCGCGCTGGCGGTGGGGTACCGCTATTCCGCCGTCGCCACGCGCATGATGCGCTCCTCGATCCTCGAGGTGCTGCAGGAGGATTACATCCGCACCGCGCGCGCGAAGGGCGTGATGGAGCGCATGGTGGTCGCGCGCCACGCCATGAGGAACGCCATGCTGCCGGTGGTGACCGTGATCGGGCTCGAGTTCGCCTTCCTGATCGGCGGGCTGGTGGTAACCGAGCAGGTGTTCAACCTGAACGGCATCGGCAAGCTGTTCGTGCAGGCGGTGGCGCGCAGCGATTACACCCTGATCCAGGCGCTGGTGCTGCTGGTGTCCGTGTTCTTCGTGCTGATCAATTTCGTGATCGACATGATGTACGCGTTTCTCGACCCGCGCATACGCTATCGCTAGCGCGGGTGACAAGTGACGAGTGACGAGTGACGACAACGTCGGCAACCATTGCGTATAAGGTCCCGAAACGGCGCCACCCGGTGCTGCAGTTCGTGACGCAGCAGCCGCTGGGGGCGGGGGGGCTCGTCTTTATCGTCCTGATGGCGGTGTGCGCGGTGTTCGCGCCGTGGGTCGCGCCCTACGACCCGCTCGCGGTGGACTATGCGGCGCAACTGGCGGCGCCGTCGCGGGAGCACTGGCTGGGCACCGACTCGTTCGGGCGCGACGTGTTCTCGCGCATCATCTATGGCGCGCGCACCGCGCTCGCGATCGGTTTCATCGCCTCGTTCTGGGGCTCGACGCTGGGGGCCGTCATCGGCGCCGTGTCGGCGTATTTCGGCGGCAAGACCGACCTCATCGTCCAGCGCGTGATGGACGTGCTGCTGTCGTTTCCCATCATCGTGCTCGCGATCACGGTGGTGGCGGTCCTGGGCAAGAACATCGTGCTGGGCATCGACGTCAACCTCATCATCGCCATCGGCCTGCCGATGGTGCCCAAGGTGGCGCGCGTGGTGCGCTCGTCGGCCTTGGCGATCCGGGAAATGCCCTACGTGGATGCCGCCCGCGCGGCGGGCTACTCGCACGCGCGCATCATCTTCCGCCACATTCTGCCCAACGTCGTCGCGCCCTACCTCATCATGCTGACCGCGTTCGTGGCGCAGGCGATCCTGGCGGAAGCCTCGCTGTCGTTCCTGGGGCTGGGGGTGACGGAGCCGACGCCGTCGTGGGGCCTGATGCTGTCGGGCTCGGCGGCGGATTTCTACCAGCAGGCGCCGTGGATGATCGTGTTTCCCGGCATCGCCATCAGCTTCGCGGTGTTCGCCTTCAACCTCTTCGGCGATTCGCTGCGCGATTGGCTTGATCCCAAGATCAAGCTTTGAGATGCGTCGCAGATAAGGCGTCTCAGATAAAACGTCCCAGATGAAGCGTCTCAGATGAGGCGCTTTTAGAATACGCCGTACCTGAGACGCACTACCTGAGACGTTGTATCTGCGACGTAGTACCTGAGACGCCGTTGCAGCTACGCTTCGCGAGCGTAGCTGCGAACTTTCGCCTCGTCCACCTCGACGCCCAGCCCGGGGCCCTGCGGCACCGAGATGTGG
>CAYSRR010000214.1:0-5430 GCA_964433375.1 uncultured Streptomycetaceae bacterium | reverse complement strand
GCTGCCGGTGAAACGGGGAACGCAGGAAGATTCATGGTCGGGAACGCGGAGCGCCGGGGCTGCGCCATGTGCGTGATTGGACACGCTGCAGGGGCTCGAATTCCCGGAAAAGACCGGTCACGCCGGCGCTTCTTCTTCCCTTCATGTCGCGTTCCGGGTTGCCTGGGTCACTATACGCGCGCGGCGGCTGTTTTCGCCGTTTTTAGCCGGTTTTTCACCGTTTTCGCCCGGAATCGGCCGCTTTCGCCGGCTGCCGCGTGATTTACCTTGACCGGGGCTCCGCACCCCTATAAGGTGCGCGCTCGATGTTTAGTCCGAGTACTTGTGGGATAGTGACTTGCTGGCCGTCCGTTCTTGTGGGGCTTTGAGATCAAACACGATTTTGTGGGCTCAGCCCTAATTTCTATTAAGGAACGTGACAATGGCAACCGGTACAGTCAAGTGGTTCAACGATGCGAAGGGTTTCGGCTTCATCACCCCCGATGGCGGCGGCGAAGACCTTTTCGCCCATTTCTCCGCGATCAACATGGCGGGGTTCAAGTCGCTCAAGGAAGGCCAGAAGGTGACCTTCGAAGTCACCGCCGGCAACAAGGGCAAGACGCAGGCCAGCAACATCCAGGCCGCGTAAGCGAGTCGCATCGCATGAAAAAGCCGGGCGCAAGCCCGGCTTTTTTACGTACGCGTTTCGGCGGAAATCAGTCGCCGTTCTTGCCCACGCCGTCGAGCGACACGTCGGACGGCAGATCCTCGCGGAAGCCGGGCTGGTCGCGCTCCAGCGGCACGGCGGGCTTGGCGCTCTTCTTCGGGCGGCCGGGCCGGCTCGTGACGTAGAAAATCTTGAGCGGCGGCACCGCCGGCGGCTTTTCCATGAACAGGCAGTCGGATTCCGACGGCATGCTCACCGTGGAGCCGATGCGCGTCTTGCCGAGGTATACGGTGTAACGCAGCATGTGCCGCGCGTGCGGGATGGGTTCCGCGACCACGTCGTACTTGCCGACGGTGAAGCGACCGCGCTCGACCACGGGGAAGCTCATGCCGCCTCTCCCGTCGCCTGCGGCGACTTCGGTTTCTTGCGCGCGCGGGGCGCGGCGATCTTGACGGGCTTGACGCTGCCCGGGCCGCCGCCGCGCGGCCGCTCGCCGAGCACCGCGTCGCATCGTTCCACGATCTCCGGGTCGTTGAGCCGCTCCGCGTTGGCGCGCAACTGCTTGATCTCGATAGTCGCCAGCGCGGAAATCCTGTCCTTGGTCCAGTCAACCGACCGGCCCGTTCGCATGGTAGTCATGTTGGTTCACCTTCGGATATGAACGGAAAGCCGCCGCAGATGAAAAAAGCCCGGCGGCCGCGGGCTTGCTGATGCGGCATTATACCTCAAAAACCGCTTTAAAAACAGGCCGTCAGTGATGGCGTCCTGGACGCGCGTCACTCGTCACTGGTCACCGCGAAGCCGGACTGTCTACCAGCCGACCTGCGCGCGCGTCTGCGCGCGCCACAGGTCCCACGCGCGCATGCCGGCGGTCTGGTTGACGGCGTCGGCGAGGCGGCCTTCCTCGCCGTCGAGCACGGCGATGGGCTTGCCGGCGCCGAGGGCGAGCGTCCAGTGCTGGATGCGGGCGTTGATCTCGGTGTAGACCGCGCGGAACACGGCGGTCTGCAGCGTCGGGCCGCACGTGACGCTGCCGTGGGCGCGCATCATCGCGACGTCCTTCCCGCCGAGCGACTGGGCGAGCGCCACGCCCTTGGCGCCGTTGCCGACCAGCATGTCGGTGGCGCCGAACTTCTCCTTGATGTCGAACACCGGCACGCCGGCGGCGATGAACGCCGCGTTGTGGAACATCGCCATCATCGGCACGTCGACCAGCCCGAACGGGATCACCGACGGCGAATGGCTGTGCACGATCGACATGACGTCGGGCCGCGCCTTGTAGATCTCGCCGTGAATGAAGCGCTCGAGGAAGCTGTTGCGGCCGCCGGCGTTGCAGGGGTTGCTGTCGAGGTCGTACTCGATGAGGTCGTCGGGCGCCACCAGCGCCGGCGCGATCGAGCGGGACATGAAGTAACGGTCCGGCGCCTGCGGGTGGCGCAGCGAGACGTGGCCGAAGCCGTCCACCACGCCCTGCGCCGCGAGGATGCGGCTCGCCGCCGCCAGGTCGGCCATCAACGCGGCCGGGACCGCGCCGCCGGATTTCGGATTCTCGCTCATTGCCCGTCACTCCCGAGTGGTCGCCCGCGAGATGCGGATGATAGCGGATTGCCGGTCGCGCATCACCGCTTGTTGACCGGCGCGTCCGCCCGCCACAGCTCGTTGCGCCAGCGCGCGGCGATGATCAGCGTGAAGGCAATGCCGATGGCGCAGTAGAGCGTCGCCATGCCGGGATAGCCGATGGCGGCGATGAGCGGCCCCGAGACCAGCAGCCCGGGCAGGTTGCCGTAGATCGCCAGCATGCGGATGCCCATGATGCGGCCGCGGAAATTGACGTCGGAGTTGCGCAGGAGCAGCGCCGTCGCCGGCACCAGGCCGAGGCTTTGCGTGAGGCCGGTCAGCACGAGGACGGGGATGCCGACGGCCGGGCTGGGCATGTGCGCGAACACGGTCAGCATGACGAACCAGGCCAGGCTGAAGACGATCATCATGCGGCCCGCCGGGATCCGGTGCGCGAACCGGCTCAGCGCGATCGAGCCCACGAGCGCTCCGAAGGACGCGCCCGCGACCATGTAGCCCAGCGTGGTCTGGTCCGACTGGTACACGTGCTTCGCCACGACCGGGAGCAGGTTGTTGAACAGCGGGAACGCCGTCAGGTTGAGCAGGAAGGCGAGCAGCATCGTCGCGCGCAGGTACGGCGTGTGCCAGACGTAGGCCAGCCCTTCCTTGAGGTCACCCCACGGCGAGGGGCGCGCGGGCGAACCGGGCGCGCGGGCGGCGCGCGCGTGTCCGCCCTTCAGCATGAGCAGGATGCTGGTCACGTAGAAGGCCGACACCACCAGGTACGCCGGCCCCATGCCGAGGGTCGCGACCAGGCCCGCGCCGGTCAGCGCGCCGACGACGCGGGCGGAATCCTGGGTCGTGCGCTGGATGCCCATCGCGCCGATCAGTTGCTCGGGCGGCATGATCTCGCCCACCAGCGCCGAGCGCATGCCGATGTCCGAAGGGCGCACCAGGCCGACGATCGCGGTGACGCCGAGCACGAGCCACGGCGTGAGGACGCCGAGGAAGGTGCAGACCGTCAGCACGATCGCGCACGCCGCGTAGACGGAGCGCATGATGCACAGCAGGGCACGCTGGCCGATGCGGTCGCCGGCCACGCCGAACATCGGCGAGAGCAGGGTGCCGACGTACAGCAGCGACGCGAACACGGTGAGCATGAAGACCGACTGCGTCTCGACCAGCACGTACCAGCCGAGGATGATCGTCTCCATCTCGAAGGCCCACGAGGTCGCCAGGTCGGCGGGCCACTGGAAGCGGAAGCTGCGGACGCCGAACGGCGCGAGCGCCGAGGCGCGCGGCAGGATGCTCAAGGCGCCTCCGCGGCGGTGACGGGAGACGAGTGATGAGCGATGAGTAACCCTGAATCGTTATCGCCGGGCGACAAGCGGCAGGCAGATGCTGGCTTCAATTCTTGTTGTCTCCTCCGCCGGCTACGATAGCCCGAGTTGCGCCGCGTCTCAACTGCGACGAGACGCAAATTTCAAGATTCAAGGTACAAGGCACAAGACGCAAGGGGCAGGCAACGCCCCCTGAATCTTGTACCTTGAAACTTGAGACTTGTAACTGGCCGAAGGCTAGAGCTTGCGCAGTTCCGCGAGCAGCTCCGCGCTCTCGGGTATGGTCCCCTGCGGGTAGACCTTGGCGTAGCGGACGATGCCCTGGGCGTCCACTACGTAGGCCGCGCGCTTGTCCATGCCGCGCTCCTCGTTGAAGATGCCGTAGGCCTTGCCGACCGCGCCGTGGGGCCAGAAGTCGGAGAGCAGGGGGAAGGGTACGCCGCCCAGTTTCTCGGCCCAGCCCTTGAGGCTCGGCGCGGGATCAACGCTCAGTTGCAGGATTTCGCAGTTCAGCTTCTTGAATTCTTCGTAGTTCGCACGGAACCCGTTGACCTGGTTCGTTCAGCCACCGGTGAATGCGAAAGGCATGAACGCGACCACCACCGGCCGCCCCCTGAAACCGGCGAGCGATACCTTCTGGTCGGAGTTGTGCGCAGCCAGCGTGAAGTCGGGCGCGGCGGCACCTGCTTGAATATCCATGGATGTTCTCCTGACGGTTGTTGAATTTCGGAATTGCCGCATCAGGATAACATCCGCCGCACCGTCTGCAACCGCCCCCTCAGCCGCGGCGGCGCTCGGCGCGGATCATGTACAGGCTGCTGGCCACGATGATCGCGGCTCCCGCCCACAGCCAGGGCCCGGGCACTTCGCCCCAGACCACAAAACCCAGCAGCGCGGCCCAGACCAGCGCCGTATAACGCACCGGTGCAATCACTGAGGCCTCGCCTGCGCGCAGCGCCTCGATGATGAAAAAATGCGCGGCACCGTTGCTGACGCCGGCTGCGACAAACCACAGCGCCGCAGTTGCAGTGACCGGCTCCCAGCCGAACGGCGCAGTCGCAGCACCTCCCGTCATCAGGATGACGTTCGACCAGAACAGGATGGCAATCGAGGTCTCGGTGCGCGACAGCAGCCGCGTCAGCACATCGCGGAAAGCGTTGATGAAAGCCGCCGCCACCGGCAGCAGCAGCGCCCAATGGAAAGTCGCCGTACCCGGCTGCACCACGATCAGCACGCCGGCAAAACCACCGAGCACGGCGATCCAGCGATGTGCGCCGACGCGCTCGCCGAGCAGCGGCGCTGAGAACGCTGCGACAAAAATCGGGCTGGTGAACATGATGGTGATCACCATCGCCAGCGGCAGCAAGCCCAGGCTCAGTACGATGCACATCGAACCGGCGATGAACAATGCACCACGCAGCAACTGCCCCGGCCAGTTGACCATGCGCAACGCGCCCCAGCCGCTCGCCAGCATCACATAGGGAATGATCACCAGCAGCGTCGCCGCCTGGCGCAGCGCGATCACCTGCCCCACCGGATGCGACAGCACCAGATGCTTGGATACGGCATCGTTGATGGTTAGCAGCAGGACGCCGACCGCCATCAGCGTCATCCCCTTCAACGTCTGCGATGCACTTTTCATGCGGCACGTCCCCTGGTTTGCAGCGCGACCGCCGAAACGACCAGCACCGTGCCCGCAACGAGCAGGCCGCTGGAAAAATCAAAACCCGCCGCGAGCAATGCACTCGCCACCAGCGGGCCGAGGATCTGCCCCAGTGCAAAGGATGCGGTCATCGCCGCCGTCAGCGGCACGACATGGGCACCGGCCACTGCACGCGCCTCCTGGATGCTCAGCATGGTGATCACCATGAACGTGCCGCCCACGCA
>CAYSRR010000213.1:0-5438 GCA_964433375.1 uncultured Streptomycetaceae bacterium | reverse complement strand
GGGGTTGGGCGTGCGGCCGGCCTGGTATTCGCGGAGAAAGCCGCTGAACACGCGTTCCTTGTACTCGGCGGAGAAGTTGACGACGTCGATCTCGATGCCGATGCGCTCGGCCGCGGCGACGGCGTCGACCAGGTCCTCGCGCGAGGTGCAGTGCTCGTCGGTGTCGTCGTCCTCCCAGTTCTTCATGAACAGGCCCGAGACGTCGTAACCCTGCTGTTTCAGCAGCAGGGCAGCCACGGCGGAATCCACTCCGCCCGACATGCCGACGATGACGCGTTTCCCGGCCATGCTCAGGCGGTGTGGTGATGGAGGACGTCGAGCGGGTAGCGCCGGCCGGCGAGGTAATCGTCGATGCAGCGCATCACCAGCGGCGAGCGGTGGCGGGCCTGCTCGCGCCGGATCTCCCCGGGCGCGAGCCAGGCCGCGCGGATGATGCCGGTATCGAGGGCGCGGCCGCTGTCGTGACCGGTGAGCGAGCCGGTGAAGGCGAACCGGAGGTAGGTGACGCCATCCGCGGCGGAATGGTACTGGTAGACGCCCAGCAAGGCGGCCGGCTCGAAGGCGTAGGCGGTCTCTTCCAGCGTTTCGCGCGCCACCGCATCGAGCAGGGACTCGCCCGGGTCGAGGTGGCCCGCCGGCTGGTTGAACAACCGGCCGCGGCTGGTTTCCTCCTCGACCAGGAGAAAGCGGCCGTCGCGCTCGACCACGGCGGCGACGGTCACGTTGGGCTTCCAGACGTCGGCTTGGGAGGGCATGGCGCTATTTTATCGCGCAAGGGGCTTGCGCCGAACCGTTGTCAGCGGCCGCGGGCACAAAAAAAGGGCAGGGTTCGAAACCCTGCCCTTGTTCGAAGAGAACCGAGATTACTTCTTCTTCTCGTCCTTCTTCTTTTGTCAGGCGGCGACGGTTTCGCGCAGATTGCGGGTCAGCCGCTCGTAGCCGGGCAGGGTGAGGAACTCGGGGTAGTCGTCATTCGTCGTGAGCTGATCGAACAGCCCGGCCGCTTCTTCGTAGCGGCCCGACCGCCAGGCCTGCTCGCCGAGCAGGGTCCTGACGCGGGCCAGTTCCTCCGGCAGGAACCGGCGGACCAGTTCCCGGGTGATCTTGCGGCCGTCCTCGAGCACGCCCTTGGGGCTGCGGATCCACTGCCAGATCTGGGAGCGCGAGATCTCCGCCGTGGCGGCATCCTCCATCAGGTTGTAGACCGGCACGCAGCCGTTGCCGGCAAGCCAGGCGCCGATGTACTGGATGCCGACGCTGATGTTGTTGCGCAGCCCCGCCTCGGTAATCGGCTTGTCCGGCTGGAAGTCGAGCAGCTGCGCGGCCGTGACGTGGACGTTTTCGAGCTTCTTGTGGACCTGGTTCGGCGTCGGCATGTGCAGGTCGAACACCGCCCTGGCGATCCCCACCAGGCCGGGATGCGCGACCCAGGTGCCGTCGCAGCCGTCGGTGGCCTCGCGCACCTTGTCGGCATGCACTTTTTCGAGCGCGGCGTCGTTGGCGGCCGGATCGTTCTTGATCGGAATCTGCGCCGCCATGCCGCCCATCGCGAAGGCGTTGCGGCGGTGGCAGGTCTTGATCAGCAGCAGGGCATAGGCCCGCATGAACGGCGCGGTCATCGTCACCTGGGCGCGGTCGGCCAGGCAGAAATCGCGGTTGGAGCGGAATTTCTTGATGCAACTGAAGATGTAATCCCAGCGCCCGATGTTGAGCCCGACGCAGTGATCGCGCAGCTCGTAGAGAATTTCGTCCATCTCGAACGCGGCGAGCACGGTCTCGATCAGGACGGTCGACTTGATCGTTCCTTGGGGCACGCCCAGCTCGCGCTGCGCTGCAACAAAAATATCGTTCCACAGCCGTGCCTCGAGATGGCTCTCGATTTTCGGCAGGTAGAAGTAGGGGCCGGTATGGCGCGCGAGCAGCGCCTTGGCGTTGTGGAAGAAATACAGCGCGAAATCGAAGATCGCGCCCGAAACCGGGGCGCCGTCGACGCGCACGTGCTTCTCCAGCAGGTGCCAGCCGCGCGGACGCACCAGCAGGACGGCGGTCTTGTCGTTCAGCGCGTAGCGCTTGCCCTCGGGGCTGGCGAAGTCGATGGCGCGGTTGACCGCGTCGCGCAGGTTGACCTGGCCCTCGATTATGTTCTCCCACGTCGGCGTGTTCGAATCCTCGAAATCGGCCATGAACACGTTGGCGCCGGAATTGAGGGCGTTGACGACCATCTTGCGGTCGGTGGGGCCCGTGATCTCGACACGGCGGTCCTGCAGGTCGCGCGGCACCGGCGCCACGGTCCATTCCGTCTCACGCACGGATCTCGTCCCGGGCAGGAAATCGGGGAGCTTGCCGGCATCGAACTCCACCTGTCGGCGGGCGCGAGCCGTCATCAGTTCGCGGCGGCGCGCCTCGAACTTGCGCGCGAGCTTCGCCACGAACGCGAGTGCCTGCGGCGTCAGGATGGCAGCGTATGCGGCCGGCGTTTCGGCCCGGATTTCAACACCCGGTGGCAAGGGGAGAGAGGGAGTCATGGCGGTGTCGTCCTTGGCTGGTTTCCGGAGGGACGACAGGTCCGTCCGGGTGTTTCACATTGCAAAAACAGATACCGTTGTGAATGCTGCAGTGCATTATACTCTTTTTTAGACCAAGTCCAAGTGGCGAAACTCACACATTGCGCCGTGAGGTTATAATGCGACCCTTTCAGCACGGCGTTTAGACGCAGTGCGTCGAAACCGACACAACTCTGGAAGGGAGAACCCGCCTGATGACTCAGAAACTCGACCTGCTGAAGATCGCCCAGGAAGAACAAAGCGGCGACCTGTTCAAGTACCTGGACGGCCTATTCAAGCGCTCCAATATCCAGCCGCGGGGCATATCCGACGCGGTGATCTGGGAGGGCGGCAGCACGCACGGCGGCGTCAAGCCGGTCGCCCACGCACTCACCGACATGTTCTCGCTGAACGGCACGATCATGGCGCTCGACGTGCTGGGCCTGCCGTTCCTGGGCGTGCCGATGATGGCGCAGTACCGCCACGACACGAAGCTCGCGCCGCTCGAGTGGTTCGGCAAGATGGACTACACGTGCCTGAAGTGGTCCACCGCGGGCGACGCGATGGTCAACGACAACGGCAAGAAGGTCGTGGTGATGGGCAAGTCGGCCAATGCGCCGCTGCGCACCAAGGCGGGTGTCTACTGCAACGTGCGGCCCTACGGTTCCATCACCAGCGTGCGCTTCATGCCGGGTCTGCCGTACTCGCAGGACACCAGGAAATTCGTGGTCGACAAGGCAACCGGCAACATCCACTCCGAGATGAACACGCCGGGCGTGCGCATGGCGTACGCGGTGCGGCTGTTTCTCAAGCTCGTCCACGAGACCGGCCAGATCGGGCGCGTCGCCACCAAGCCGACGCAGGCGCAGGAGGACGCGGTCAACGCCGGCATCCTGCGCTGGCTGCTGCAGGGCACGAAGTTCGAGCTGAAGCGCAAGTATGTGGTCGACGCCTACGCCGAGCACAAGGCGAACGTGGACGGGATCGTCGCCCTGCTGCCCAAGGACTTCAAGGCGGGCATGGAAAACTGGGGCGGAGAAATTCACGAGCACATCTCCGACACCAATTTCGGCATCCTGCTGCACGACATGTACCAGCAGCGCAAGGCCATCGTGTATTCGACCGACCTCGACGGCGACCGCCTGACCGACCTCATGGCCGACGCGTCGGACGTCTTCCGCGGCTGGGGCCAGAAGGTCCTCGACCACGTCAAGGCCGGGGTGGACATCAACAAGGTGTGGAAGGACATGGGCTTCACCATGACCAACGGCAAGGACATGACGAGCGTCATGTACCGCATGGAAGGCGAGCCCATCTACGAGCAAACCCTGGGTTCGGCCGACGCCATGCTGCTGCGCCTGCTGGCCGGCGACGAAACGGTCGGCGGCGAGAAGCAGCCGTACGATCCGCGCATCCACTTCGTGCTGATCAACGAAGCCTACAAGGCGGCCAACCCGGGCAACAAGGAACTCGCCAGCTGGCTCGACGCGCAGCTCGCGGCGTTCGACCGGATCTATTCCGGCAAGCGGCCGCGTTACCTCGACGGCTATAACAAGCTGAAGGAAGCGATCAAGCCCTGGGGCAGCAAGTAGGCATCACGCCGCCCCGCAGTCTCCGAGCAGCGCCCGCTACAAGCGGGCGCTGTCGTTTCAGGAGGGGGCTGCCGGCATCGGGCGCCGGATGAAGTAAAAGAGGATGAACCGCGGCCGGTGTCGCACCGGTCGCAACGAGGCCGCGCACGAACGACGGCCTCATGTGACAAAGCCCACGCAGGTGCGCGGGCTTCTTTATTCGTGCAGGTGTGCCCGCCGGGCTTGTATCCGGCGGAGCGGGCTCAGGCAGCCTGGATGTTCGAGGCCTGCTTGCCCTTCGGTCCCTGGGTGACCTCGAAGGACACCTTCTGGCCTTCCTTGAGGGTCTTGAAACCGCTCATCTGGATCGCCGAGAAATGCGCAAACAGGTCTTCGCTGCCGTCGTCGGGCGTGATGAAACCGTAACCCTTGGCGTCGTTGAACCACTTCACCGTACCAGTTGCCATACACCTACCTCTGCTGAGAAAAGCGGGTGGGGCGCCCGCACGCTGTTTGAGTTTCAAGATCGCGTACGGAACGAACCGGTCGGCGAATCAAGCTTGAAGCCAAACACCCATCCGCTTTCTAGGCTTTTTAAACCGGGAAGTCAAGTATACCCCCTGCCGCAAGTCACGGCAGCTACTTGATAATTTCCGTATTATGGTGAAAATACCAATCCGAGCGCGGGATTAACGGCGGTTTCAGGCATGGCGAATCGGCAGCGCGAAGACACGGTCCTGGAGGCCAAAAAGGCCAAGGTCAAGGCGCCCCCGATGTTCAAGGTGCTGCTGCTGAACGACGACTACACGCCCATGGATTTCGTCGTCAGGGTCCTGCAGAAGTTTTTTGCGTTGAGCCGGGAAAAGGCCACGCAGGTCATGCTCAAGGTGCACCGGGAAGGCATCGGGGTTTGCGGTGTTTACCCGAGGGACGTCGCCGCGTCCAAGGTGGAACAGGTAAAATCGTACGCCAAACAGCACCAACATCCGTTACAGTGTGTGATGGAAGAAACATGACATGATCGCCCAGGAACTGGAAGTCAGCCTGCACATGGCCTTCATGGAGGCCCGGCAGAAGCGCCATGAGTTCATCACCGTGGAGCACCTGCTGCTCGCGCTGCTCGACAATCCCTCGGCTTCCGAGGTGCTGCGGGCCTGCGCCGCCGACATCGAGGATCTCCGCAAGCAGCTGGCGGAATTCGTCACCGAGCACACGCCGGTCCTCTCGGGCGAGGAGGCGGATACCCAGCCCACGCTCGGTTTCCAGCGGGTGATCCAGCGCGCGATCCTGCACGTCCAGTCCTCCGGCAAGAAGGAAGTGACCG
>CAYSRR010000212.1:0-5446 GCA_964433375.1 uncultured Streptomycetaceae bacterium | reverse complement strand
TCGTTGACGGAAGCGCCCGCGCGCAGCGGGCCGTAGCGCCCCCCGGTCATGTAGGCGAGCCCGCCCATCATCTGCACGACCTCGTCCAGCCCGGTGCGGTGCTCGTACGGCCCGGGCAGGAATCCCTTCAGCGAGCAGTAGATCAATTCCGGCTTGAGCTTGCGCAGCGCCTTCTCCCCGAAGCCCAGCTTGTCCATCGCGCCGGGCCGGAAATTCTCGGTGACCACGTCGGAACCGGCGATGAGCTTCAGCACCGCTTCGCGCCCCTGCGGCGACTTGAGGTCCACGGCCAGGCTTTTCTTGTTGCGGTTGTAGGTCGGGAAGAACCCGGCGCCGGAAGCGACGAGCTTGCGCGTGTGGTCGCCGTCGAGCGGCTCGACCTTGATGACCTCGGCGCCCATGTCGGCCAGCACCAGCCCGCAGGTCGGCCCCATCACGACGTGGCAGAACTCGGCGACGCGGATGCCTTCGAGAGGAAGCGATTTGGGCATTTTCAATAAAAGGATTTCGGATCGGCGTTCATCGGCGTTAATCGGCGGCTGAATCAGGCTTTTGACGCCGGCACGAAGCCCTTCGTCACGCCGGCATCCGGCACGTAACCGTAGAGCGGCTCGCCCGGGATGCCCTCGGCCACGATCTTGCGGACGGCGAGGAGTTTTTCGAGATCGATGCCGGTGCGCAGCCCCATCGATTCCAGCATGAATACGAGGTCTTCCGTGACGATGTTGCCGGTGGCCCCCGGCGCGAAGGGACAACCGCCCAGCCCGCCGAGCGAGCTGTCGAAGGTGGTGACGCCGACGTCGAGCGCCGCGACCACGTTGGCCAGTCCCAGCCCGCGCGTATTGTGCAGGTGAGCCCCGCCCAGCTTCTCGCCAATCGCGGCCCGCACCTTTCTGAAAACGCGCTTGATCTGCTCCGGGTTGGCGTAGCCGGTCGTGTCCGCGAGCCCGACCTCGTCGCAGCCCGCCTCGGCGCAGGCCGCCGCCATGCGCACGACCTCGTCCTCGCTCACCGCGCCCTCGATGGTGCAGCCGAACACGGTGGACAGTCCCGCCTCGACTTTCGGCCGCCGGCCGGCGGGCAGGCTGTCGCGCAATTCGCACGCCCGCTTCGCGCCGGCTACCGCTTCATCGGGCGTCATGCGCACGTTGGACAGGCTGTGGGATTTCGACACCGATATGGTCAGCGTGATCTTGTGCGCGCCCGCCTCCATCGCGCGCCCGGCGCCTTTCACGTTCGGGGCGAGGACGGCGACGCCGAGCCCCGGGATCGTCAACGCATGCGCGACGACCTCCGCGGCGTCCGCCATCTGGGGGATCAGCTTCGGCGGCACGAACGAGCACACTTCGATCTCGCGCAGGCCCGCCGCGGCCGCGGCGCTGATCCAGCGCTTCTTGTACTCGGTGGACATGAACTGCTTCGTGTTCTGCAGGCCGTCGCGCGGCCCCACTTCGCTCACCAGGATGTCGATTCCCCGCACGGCTATTTCTTCGCGGAGAGGATGTCCAGCAGGCCGCGCATCGCGACCCAGTAGCCGAAGATGCCGAAGCCGGTGACCACGCCGCGGCTGGCCGTCGCGACCTCCGAGACCCGCCCGCGGCGCGCGGGATTGGAGATGTGCAGCTCGATCACCGGGAACTTCACCTGGGCGATGGCCGCGACCAGCGCCGGGTATCCCGTGGTAAAGCCGGCCGGGTTGATGATCGCGGCGTCCACGCCGCCGTCATGAGAGGCATAGAGCTTGTTGATGACCTCGCCCTCGACGTTGGAGTGAAAGATCTCGACGTCGGCTTTCAGTTCCGCGGCGTAGCGGCGGATGTGCTCGTCGTACTCCGGCAGCTTCATCGGGCCGAAGACTTCGATCTGGGCCTTGCCGCGCATGTTCATGCCGGCGCCGTGGATGACGAGGAACTTGGGCATCTCGCATTTCTCCTGTATGTTTAGTGCCACACTTTACTGGAGGAAACGCCCCATGACCATCAAGCGCCACAACCCCGGTCCCGTGCTGTGCCGCGCCGTCGAGCACGGCGGGCTGGTTTACGTCGCCGGCACCACCGCCGCCAACCGCAGCGCTCCGTGCAAGGCTCAGACCGAGGAAGTCCTGAAGACGATCGACGCCGCTCTTGCCGCCGCCGGCACCGACAAGTCGAAGCTGCTGTGGGCCCAGGTCTGGCTCACCGACATGCGCGAGAAAGAACAGATGGACGCGGCCTGGAAGGCGTGGGTCGACCCGGACAACAAGCCGGTGCGCGCCTGCGTCGAAGCCCGGCTCGGCACGCCCGAGACGCGGGTGGAGATTATGGTCACCGCCGCCAAATAGGCGGAAAAGCGTGAATGGTGATTGGTGAGTGGACTAAGTCCGCGAGCCGCGAATCGTAGGCAGCTTCGACTCACTACTCACTACTCACTACTCACGACTTACGACTTACGCCTCTCCCGCCGCTACGCGGCGGGGCCGCCGCGGCGCGACTGGACCTCGATGTCGGCCATCTTGGCGAGGTCGCGGTGCAGGCGCGTGACGCGCTCGATCTGGCCCTTCGCGGGGAAACGCTCGTAGAAGCCTTCCACGCGGAACTCGCGCATGCGCTCGGTCCACGGCGCGAGCCGCTTCTCCCAGCGTGCCTGGCGCCCGTCGGCCGGGTCCGCGTCGACGCGAGCGAGGTCGGCGCATACGCGGATCATGGCCTTCAGGGTCACGGGCTTGGTTACCATGTAGTTCGGGTGCCCCCAGGACGTGGTCCAGACCTTCTGGCACGCCTTGAGGAAATCCCGCACGATGGCGTAATAGCGGTCGGCCTCGCGCGTCACGTGCGAGGAACGCTGGATCTTGCGCCACTCTCCGCCCACCCAGCGGTGCAGTTCGTTGAACAGCTCGGCCTGCAGTATCCACTTCTCCTGCTGGCTGCGGCCGCCCAGGCGGTTGATGCGGTACTTGAGCGGGCTGTCGCCCTCGCGGTAGAGCTTGTCCACCAGCCTGGCCGCGAAGCGGCGGTCCGGCTCGGCCCAGGAAATGCGCTCGTAGAGGTCGACCAGGTGGCTCTTGTTGATGCGCGTGGGCGTGGAATTGATGATCACGAACATCTCCGCCGCGAAATCCTCGCTGCGGCCGTCGAAGATCACGCACGGCACGTGGATGTTGTTGCCCTCACCCGGGCGCTCGCGCAGGTAGAACTGCAGCGCCGCCAGGCGGTGCTGGCCGTCGATGATCAGGAACTTGGAGGTCGGGTCCTGCAGGTGCCCGACGTTCTGCTCGGCGGAAAGCGGCTTGAATTCCAGCCTGTCGCTGGTGAACAGCAGCACCGTCCCGGGTATCGGCGGCTGAGAGACCGCCATCTCGTAGAAGTTCTTGAGGGCGCGCACCTTGGAACGGGAGAGCTGCCGCTGGAACGCCGCGTCGTTGTGCTCAATGCGGGCGATGAACTGCGCGATCTCGTCGCTCTGGGAGATCGTCTGCGGCGCGATCTGGTCGCCCTCGCCGTAAAAGCGGCTGATGAAGCGTACCCGGGCGAGAATGTCCTTCGCCGGGATGCTCGCAAAGTAGAAAATACCGTCTTTCTGTCGGATCCTCGTGGCAAGCATGGTCTTTTTGTCCCTTCTGGGTCCCCACCGACAAATCGGGGCCGCCCACGCTGAGGGGCGGCACTAAGCCTTTCTATTTTAGCGTTTTAAGCGCGCCAGCGCGACCGGCCGGCCGGGGGCGGAAACACGATGTGGACGGGGCCCAGCACGGCGTCATAACCGGGGCGGCGGGGCCCCGGGACCGGGGGGCCGGAGCCCGGCGAGCTTGAGCGGCCCTTCAGCGCCGGAATTTGCGGCCGCCAGCCTTTGCCGGCCACCCGTCCCGGGCGTGCCTAGCGCCGGTAAATCTCGCGGTTCGCCCGGTCGAGGTCCCGGTGGAGATTGCGGCGCTCTTCCTGGGTCAGGCGGTTGCCCTTGTGGTGCTTGTCCTGCTCGCCGCGCTGGCGAGGCTCGCCTCGTTGCTGGGGCGGCGCCTTCTTCTCCATGGGCTGCCCCTGCACCTGCAGGAACGCGCCGAAGCCGCCGCGCCAGTCGCGGGCATCCGCGACCGGGGGCAGGAACAGCGCACCCGCGATAACCAGCAACAACAGGGACTTCACCGGCCAGACTCCTTTACCCGATCAGTGCCGCGCATGAGCCCATTATAGTTGGACCGGTCCGCGGCGTTGCAATCCTGCTTCGTTCGACCCATGCTATCTCGCAACCTCGCCCGGCAGCGGGCCTTTTTGTAACGGGGTGTAACAGGGATGCGCGGGGCAACAAAGTCTTACACGCCCTGACGAAAAAACGGGGGCGGCTCGCGCCGCCCCCGCGTCTTCCAGCGTGGCGGGAATCACATCAGAACGGAATGAATACGCCCGGGAAGACGATGTGTATGCCAGGCGCGGGCGCCGGATAAACAGCCCTCGGGTACACCGGCACCGGCCGCACCACCTCGCGCACGACGTAATGATGGCGAACGGTGTGCCTGTGAACCGAGTGGTGTTTCCAGTGCTTGGCATGCCCGTAAGCATGGCCGTGGCCGCGCCCATGACCGCCATCGGCCCACGCTGGCGCCGCCATGCCCAACGCGATCGCTATCGCCAGTCCACCGATCAGTTTCTTGCGCATTGTATTGCTCCTTTTTCCAAGTTTCCCCTGCGCAGCACGGTTATGGTTTTGTGCCTCACCGCCTATCAGGCGATGAGGCATCGTACGGGATTCGACGCGCGCCGGAACACGGCGCTCCCGCCCTTTTGCAACAAACTGTTTCAGGGAGCCTGCCGGTAACGAATACTTACAATGAATGGACTGGAAGGCCCGCGACGAAATGGATAGGATGCCGCCATGACCGAGACGAAAACACGCATCCTGGTCGTCGACGACGACGCCCGCCTGCGCGACCTGCTGAACCGCTACCTGAACGAGCAGGGCTACGCGGTGCGGGTCGTGCCCGACGCGACCGAGATGAACCGCTACCTCGCGCGCGAGCGCTACGACCTGATGATCCTCGACCTGATGCTGCCTGGCGAGGACGGGCTGTCCATCTGCAAGCGCCTGCGCGGCGGCGGCGAGAACCTGCCGATCATCATGCTCACGGCCAAGGGCGACGACGTCGACCGCATCGTCGGCCTGGAAGTCGGCGCCGACGATTACCTGCCCAAGCCGTTCAACCCGCGGGAGCTGCTCGCGCGCATCCAAGCGGTGCTGCGGCGCCGTCCGCCGAGCGCCCCGCCCGGCGCGCCCGCCACCGAGCCGCAGACGGTGGAGTTCGGCGTCTTCCGTTTCAACCTCGCCGCGCGCAGCCTGTCCAGAAACGGCCAGGACGTTCCCCTCACGACCGGCGAATTTGCACTGCTCAAGGTGCTGGTGCAGCACCCGCGCTCGCCGCTCTCGCGCGACAAGCTGATGGAGCTGGCGCGCGGGCGCGAGTTCGGCGCCTTCGACC
>CAYSRR010000211.1:3512-5471 GCA_964433375.1 uncultured Streptomycetaceae bacterium | reverse complement strand
GTGGGCGAGAACATCGGCGCCAAGCTGCAGATCGACCAGGCCAATGCCGACAAGCTGATCGCGCAGGCGAAGGCCGAGGAGCGCCGCGCCATGGCCGTCGCGGCGGAGCAGGAGATGCGCGCCAGAGTCGTGGAAGCCGAGGCCGAAGTCCCGCGCGCCATGGCCGAGGCCTTCCGCAAGGGCAATCTCGGCATCATGGACTATTACCGCATGAAGAACCTGCAGGCGGACACGGACATGCGCGGCGTGATCGCCGGCACCGGGGATGAGACCCCGGGCGCGCCGAAGGCGTAGCGGGGGCCGCCATGCAGAAGTCCGGTTCCGAGCTGCTGGTCTACGGCCTGGTCATCGCCGGTTTCCTGCTGTTCAATTACCTGATGCAGTATCTCGCGCGGCGGGAGCGCGAGCTGCAGGAGGCGGCGGCGGCGCGCGAAGCGCCCGACCCGCCGGCCGAAGACGAGGTGCTGGAGAACATCTGGGGCCAGAATCCCGTGGCCGCTCCGCCGGAGCCGGAGCCCGAAACGGCGCTTGCGTCCGTGCCGCGCGCGCGGGCGTCGGCCGCCGCCCCGCCGCGGGCGCGGCGCTCCGCGGCGGCGCGCCGCCTGTTCCGCACCCGGCGGGACCTGCGCCAGGCCATCGTCCTCATGACGGTGCTGGGACCCTGCCGCGCGCTGGAGCCGCCGGAGAATCGGGGATAGATACTGAAGGGGAGAGGACCGAATCCCGGAGCGCGCGCCGTTGCGGCGCGTGCGGTCCGGTTCACCGCTTCGACACCGCCGCTATTGGCGCGCGGCCACGGCCTTGCGCAATGCCATGACGCGCGCGTAGCAGGCGGGGCAGGCCATGCGCACGCGGCCGCCGAGCCGGGTGCGCGACAGGGGGCGCATGGTCCCGGCTTCCACCAGCCGGCGGCATTCCGGGCACTGCTTGATCTTCGAGGGGTCCTTGGTCACCGGCGCTTCACCCAAGTACAAGTTTCAAGTTACAAGATACAAGATGCAAGGAGTTTCGGGGACAATCCTGCAACTTGCAACTTGCAACTTGCAACTTGTAACTTGTATCTTGCAACGATCTTATGTTGCAGGCTTGACCGGGGCATCGAGCCTGGCGACGCAGGCGGCGGCGACGCCCCAGACGGCGGTTTCCTGCCCGGGCATCCTGTCCCAGCCGCCTTTTTCGATGAACTCGGACCGCTTGTAGCTCTCCATCTGCTGGAATTCCTTGATTCTCGCCTGGTGGTCCGCGCCGCGCATGAACTGGGCGACGCAGATGCCCGCATGGCTCGCCAGCACCGCCTCATCGTTCATCAGCTTGGTCGTGCCGGCGGTCGTCCAGCCGGCCACCTGAAATCCGATCAGCATGGCGACGGCCGCCCCCAGGACGAAGCCCCAGATTCCTCCCATCAACTTCGTATACGCTTCTGCTGACATTGTTCGATCCTTTAATAATGGTGTGATGGGGCCCGCAAGCCCCGGCATGGCCTGCCGACAGGGAAGCCGGAGACACTATCCGCGCTGCCCCGGCACAAAGTCTGTGCGTTATCGAACATAGCGGGCGGAAGGCGAAAGAGCCCCGGGAGCCCACCATTCATGGCTCGTTACGCACAACCGAGGTGCGGAGGTGCGCTCTCCGGATCGGTCTCGCGCCACCTTTCCGTCGCGCCAAACCTCCTAGAATCTCCGCGTGAAGACCCTCATCACGGTCATCGAACCCGGCCCCGCGCCCTGGAAAACGGCGCGGCGGGAGCGCTATCGATTGCGCCGCTCGGTCGCGCTGGCGGTCTCGATCGGCTTGCATGCCCTGATCGCTTCGCTGGAACTGGGCGACCTGGCGCTCGGCTTGCCGGGCTTCGCATTGCCGCTGGTCGAGCGGCGCGTGCCGGCGCCGGAGCTCACGGTGCGGCTGGAGGAAGCGCCGCGCCCGCCCGTCGCGGTGGCGCCCAAGCCGCCGAAGCCGGCG
>CAYSRR010000211.1:0-3412 GCA_964433375.1 uncultured Streptomycetaceae bacterium | reverse complement strand
CCGAGCCGCCGCGCGCGCCGGAGATCGTCGCGCAGGCGCAGAACGGGGAGGAAGAAGCCAGGCGGAAAGCGGAAGAAGAATCCAGGCAAAAGGCGGAGGAGGATGCCAGGCGCGAGGCGGAAGACGAAAGGCGGAAGGAAGAAGAGGCGCGGCAAGTCGCGCTGGCAGCCGAAAAGGAAGAGGCGGCCAGACAGCAGGCTGAAGCGGAAGCGCTCGAGCGGGCGCTCGCCTTGCAGACGGAGCAGGAAGCGCTGGAAGAGGCGAGGCGAAAGGCGGAAGAGGAATCCCGGCGGAAGGAAGAAGAAGCCAGGCGTCTTGCCGCGGAAGCGGATGCGTTGAAGCGTGTGGAGGAGGCCGCGCGACTGCAGGCGGAGGAATTGGCGAGGCGCAAGGAAGAGGATGAAGCCAGGCGCAAGGAAGAAGAAAGCAAGCAGGAAGAAGCGCGGCGGCTGGCGCAGGAAGCCGAGAGACGAAAAGAAGAAGAGGCACGCCGCCTGGCGCAGGAGACCGCCGAGCGCAAGCGCGCGGAAGCGCAGGCTGCGACGGAGCGCGAGCGTCTCGCCGCGGAACAGGCGCGCGCCGCCGCGGCCGCAGCAGGCGCTACGCCCGCACCGGGCGCGCTGTCGGGGAGAGAGCTGGCCGCGAAAGCGCTCGGCTCGATACGGGCGCCCGGTGCGATCCCGCTCGATCCGCCGCGCCCGCCGCCACCGCCTGCCGACACTGGGCGGCGGCGCGCGATACTCGACGTCGAGCGTGACGTCGTCCTGCGAATGTATGCCGAGAGCTGGCGCGCGAAGATCGAGCGTAACGGCCCGCTCAACTTCCGGGGCGCGGCCGGCATGCGGGCGCCCGATTACCCGGTCGTCACCGTGGCGATCCGCAGCGACGGCAGCGTGGAGCACGTCCACATCCACCGCTCCAGCGGGCTGCGCGAGCTGGATGAAGCGGTGCGGCGCATCGTCGAGTTCTACGCGCCGTACAGCCGCTTCCCGCCCGCGATCGCGAGCCGGTTCGACGTGATCGAGATCCGGCGCGTCTGGCAGTTCGATCGCGAATTGAGGCTGGTGGAGGAAGCGCGCTAAAGACGGGTCGCGAGCCGCCGGAAAAGGGAAAAGGTGTCAGGAACCCTTTCTGAAGGTTCCTGACACCTTTTTCAGGCGTCGCGGAAGAGGCGGCCGGCGCCGGGGACCGCGCGGCGGTCGTCGACGAGGCGCAGCATCTTCCACATCGAAGCCTGGTTGCTGGTCACCACCGGCTTGCCCAGGTCGCGCTCGAGCGACTCGATGATCTCCAGCGTGCGCAGGTTGGAGCAGCTGATGAACACGGCCTGCGCTCCGGGCCGGTCCACTTCCTTCGCCAGCGCGGCGACGCGGTCGGGGGTGACGGCGGCGTGGGCCTGGGTGCCGAAGCCCTGGATCGCGAGCACCTCGAAGCCGGCGGCGGCGAGGTACTGCTTCACTTTCTCGTTCAGCCACGGCTCGTAGGCGGTGGCGACGGAAATGCGCGTTGCGCCCACCGCGCGCAGCGCGTCGGTGATGGCCGAGGCCGAGGTCGCGCCGGGGATGCCGGTGGCGGCCCTGATCTGGTCGCCGATGTCGCGGTCGTACTGCGGCCCCTTGAGGAAACCCCCGGCGGTGCAGCCGTAGCAGATGACGCCGACCTTGGCGTGCGCGAGCAGTTGCGCCGCCGCCGGCACCTGCGTGCCCATCCACATCAGGTTTTCCTCGGTGTCGGCGGTGTGCGAGATGCGCTGCGCGTGCACCGACATCGCGCCGCCCGCCATGCGCTGCGTCTCGTACTCCATGACCGTGTTCCAGGAGGGCACGATCAGCCCCAGCTTGCGTTCCCAGCTTTCCATGAGTTGGACTTTCCGTGGCGTCGCGTCAAAACGCGCATGTTAACCCGGGAACCCTGGGCGAAAGGCGTAAAAAAACCCCGCCGAAGCGGGGTTCGAAGCCGGCCCGATGCATGGGCATCAAGCCGCTTTCAGGTTGACCGCCGCGATCTTGCCGTTGTTGCCGGTCTGGGTCTCGAACGAGATTTTCTGGTTTTCCTGCAGCGTGCCGAGGCCCGCGGCCTCGACCGCGGAGATGTGCACGAATACGTCCTTCGCGCCGTCGTCGGGCTGGATGAAGCCGAAGCCCTTGGTGGCGTTGAAAAACTTTACGGTTCCGATGGTAGACATGGTGTCCTTCGCAGTGGCGTGGCCGCGCGCAATGGCGCGAGGCATCAAAGTACCAGTGGGAGAGGACCGAGGAAACCAGCCGGAAACAACCGCAGACAGACCCAAAGCGCATTCGACGCCCGTATTATGGGCCGAAAGCGCCCGCAGCGGCGGATATTCTTGCGATATCGCCATTCGAACGGCCGTATTCCCTCGCCACGGGGTCCGAATGTGCGTAGCATCATGTTTTCCTGGCCGTTCCGGGCGGAGCCAGCCTCTTGCAATACCCAGACATCACGTTCAGCGGCAAATCGGGCGAGCAGTACCGTTTCCAGGCCTGGTCCCTGGAAACGAAATTCAAGGCCATGGCGGCCGTGTACTTCGTGACCCGGCGCGCGCGGGACGGCACCACCTACAACCGGGCTTCCCACGACAGCGTTTACATCGGCCAGACCGCGAACCTGGCCGATCCGTTCGCCACGGGATCGCAGTTCGACTGCTTCAGGAAGCACGGGGCGAACTGCATTTGCATCTGCCTGCTCGATAACGAAGAACAGCGCGTCGTGGCGGCGGAAGACCTGATCGCCCTGCACAGCACCCACTGCAACCGGCTGGAGCGGGCCGGCCGCATCTTCGGCACGGCGGCGTAGGACAGGTTGCCGGTGGATGACAAGGCACCCAGGCTCCACAGGCCCCTGACGGACCGGGACATGGCGCTCATCTCCGTGCTCTGCAGGGACCGGGAGGCGCGTTGTGAGCAGCGCCTTGCCGCCGCCGTGAAAGCCGGGGACAGGGGCAGGGAAAAAGCCGCCCTTGCCGACCAGGAGCGCTACCAGAGCCTGCGGCTCAAGATGTTCTTTATTTCCGACTAGTCACCGGGGGCGCATGGCCGGCTGGATCACCGTTTTCAAGGTCATACCCTGGGCCGACCTGGTCGTGGCGGCGCCGGCCGTGGTGAAAGGCGCGCAGAAGCTGTGGTCGACGGTACGCAAGCAGGAAGCGCCGGCGGTCACGGGGCAGGGGGCGGCGGCGGATCAGCGCGCGCTCGAAGAGCAGGTCGCCGAGCTGCGCCGGGAACTCACGGCCGCCTCCGAGATCGTCGCCAGCCTCGCCGAACAGAACGACCGCCTGGTCAAGGCCGTCGAGGTGTTGCGTATCAGGACCCGGGTCCTGTTCGCGTTCGCCGTCATCCTCGGCTTCGCGCTGATCGTCCTGGCGATCGCCGCGCTCTGAGCGTCAGCCGCCAGC
>CAYSRR010000210.1:0-5477 GCA_964433375.1 uncultured Streptomycetaceae bacterium | reverse complement strand
CCCGAAGGGCCGGGGAGTACACCCCTCCTTGTCAAGGAGGGGTCGAGCGTACGCGAGGGGGAGGTCAGGCGGCGCGCTTGAGCAACCCCGCCGCACGGGCCTTCGCCGGCAGTCCCGTCGCCTCGAGGTCGGCGCGCATCTGCTGCTTCATGTCCTCGGTCATCCCGGCGCAGGGCACGCGCACCGGCCCGCCCGCCATGCCGATGCATTCCATCCAGAATTTCTGCTCGGCGATCGCCAGGCGCCCGCCGCCGCCGTAGCCGGGGATCCACTTCGCGAGCACCGAGCGCAGCGGGTTGAGGCCGCGGCAGATCTCGACCGCCTGGTTCATGTCGCCGTTCATCGCGGCGCGGGCGTAGTCGTTGACCGGCGTGTAGCCGGGCACCTGGTAGAGGTGAGGGCAGTAGTTGAGCAGCCAGCGGTCGCCGCACACGGCGATGTTGTAGAGGAAGGGCGCCTCGTCGGCCACGCTCACTTCCATGTCGTGCCCGACCGCGTCGCGCAGAGCGGTGGTGGGCTGCGGCTTGCTGACGCCCTGCTTGAGGCCGGTGATGCTGGGGATCGTCGCCAGCCGCTTCGCCAGTTTCGCCGAGATGGGGTAGGTGGCCTCGGTGTTGAACAGCACGATGCCGATGTCCACCCTGTCGGCGATGAACTTGTAGTAGTCGTACACCGCGTCGTCGCCGCGCGCGGCGACGTAAGGCGTCAGGATGATGACGAAATCCATGCCGGCCGACTGCGCGTGCCGCGCGAGCTTCAGCGCCTCGTACGGGTTCTGATGGTGGCAGCCGGCGATCAGCGGGATGCGGCCCTTCGCGACGTCGGCGTTGATCTCGACCACGCGCATGCGTTCCTCGTTGGTCATGGACCAGAATTCGCCGACGTTGCCGATGCAGTAGTGGCCCTCGAGCTTCAGGCCGGAGATGCAATGCTCCAGGTTGGCGGCGATGCCTTGCTCGTCGAGCCGGTCGTCCTGGGTGAACGTCGTCGGCAGCGCGGTCCACACGCCTTTCAGGACCGTTTTCGCGTACTCCCTGGCTTCGTTCTTTTGGTATTTCATCCGCGCCTCCGTTCGCTTGCGGGAGGATACAAGTTACAAGCCGCAAGTTGCAAGTTACAAGGTACAAGGGTTTCAAGCGCCGGCCGTATCTTGTGACTTGATACTTGTGTCTTGTAACTGGTTTTAAAGAAGCCGCTGCATGAATACGACGTCGAGCCAGCGGTCGAACTTGCGGCCGACCTCGGGAAAATGGGCGACGCGGGTAAATCCCGACGCTTCCAGCAGTTCCAGGATCGCGGCGGATTCGCTGCAGCAGCCCCCGACGAGCGCATGGTGGCCGGCCGCGCGCGCTCGCTCGACCAGGTCCGCGAGCAGGGCACGGCCGATGCCCTGGCGGTGGCGGTCGGGATGGACGTACACGGAAAACTCGGTGGTGTGGCGGTAGGCGGGCCGGCCGCGGAATTCCCCGAGGGCGCCCCAGCCCACGACGGAGCCGTCCATCTGCGCGACCGTAACCGGATGGGCCGGCGAGCGTCCTTCGAGCCAGGCCAGGCGCTGTTCCAGCGTCAGCGGCTCGGTAAGGAACGTGGCCGTGGAGTGCGCGACGTAATGGTTCTGGATGCCGTTGATGGCATCGGCATCATCGCGGGTCGCGGGACGAATCGAGCAGGCGCTCATGCGGCGGAAACCGGCGGCGGCGTGATGAAAAGGAATTCTACCCGCCGGACGGCGGCGCCGCGGATGGGGATGCTCCGCTCCGCTCGACTACCGGGGCGTTCCGGCGCCGCAGCACCCAGTAGACCACGAACGCGCCGACCGGGATGCAGGCGAGCATTGCGAGCCGGCGGTCCGGGTGGAGCAGCACCACCAGCGCGGCGGCGGCGAGCGCGAGCCGCAGCGGCAGGTCCATCATGAGCCGGTCCGCGAACCGCGCCTGGAGGCTGAAGGCGAGGCCGATCGTCGAGGTCATGACGAGCAGCATGGCCCCGATCTGCGCCATCCCCGGTTCCAGGACGAGCTCCGGCCGGGTGAAGACGCCGGCCATCAGCACGAACAGCGAGAAGCAGATCAGGATGGCGTGGAACAGCGTCCGCATGAAGGATGCGTCCGCGATCTTCGCCGTGACCGCGGCGGTCACCGAGGTGGGCGGCGTCAGCTCGCCCCACACCGCGAGGAAGAAGGCGAAGAAATGCACGACCCAGGGGTCCACGCCGACCTTGATCATCGGCGGGGCGATCACGAGCGCGGTGATGATGTAGGTCGGTGCCGGCGGCAGCCCGGTGCCGAGCAGCGCGCCGAAGAAGAAGGCGACGACCGCCATGGCGGCGAGGTTGACCCCGGCGGCCTCGATGAGGAGGGCGCCGATCTTGGTCGGCACGCCGGTGATGACGAACGCCCCGGTCATGATGGAGAGCGTCGCGAGCAGCAGCGTGAGGTCGGCCGTCATGCTCGAGAAAGTGTCCACGAAACGCCCGAGCGGGGCGACGAACGCCCGCCACGACCAGCCGCGCGTGCGCGCGAGCAGGACCAGGTGCGCGAGAACGAGCGCGCCGGCGACGGCGAGGAAGACGTAGAGCGCCGCGAACATCGGCGGCAGGTGGAACACCGCCATCAGGCCGATCAGCCCGGCGATGACGAAGAGGAAGACGCCGATGTTCGTCCAGTCGGTCCAGTGCATGATCTCGGCGCTCACGCTGCCGAGGCGGTGCCGGTAGTGCGTCGAGAGGAGGTAGACTGACACGGTGACGCCCACGAAATAGATCAGCGCCGGCGCGTAGCCGCGCGCGACCACGTCGAAATAGCTGCGCCCCATGAATTCCGCCATCAGGAACGCGGAAATCCCCATGACCGGCGGCATCAGCTGGCCCCCGAGCGACGCCGACGTTTCGATGGCGGCCGCGCTCACCCGCGGCATGCCGGCGCCGATCATGGCCGGAATGGTCGCCGAGCCCGTGGTGATGGCGTTGGCGGCGCCGCTGCCGCTCACGGTGCCGACGGCGATCGAGCCCAGCACGGCCGCCTGCGGCAGGGCGTGCGGCGAGCGCGCGGCGATCTGCGAGGCGCCCCTGAGGATCGAGTCCACGCAGCCGAAGGCGCGCAGCGCGGAGAGCACCAGGATGAACGAGCCGATCAGCGTGAGCGCGAGCTGGGGCAGGTTGGAGAAGACGCCGGTGGATATCTCGACGCTCATCGCGCTGGCGACGCGCTCCCAGGAGAGGCCGGGGTGGAAGAACATGCCGGGCACGGCCTTGCCGTACACCGCGTAGAGGATCAGCAGGATGTTGATGACGAACAGCGGCAGGTAGCGAACGCGCGCGTACTCCATGATCAGCAGGGCCATCAGCACGCCCATGGTGATGTCGGCCGCGTTCCAGAAGCCGGCCCGCACCGTGCCGATCGCGTAGTGCTCCCTGTGCATGTAGACGGCGACGGCGACCGAGACGGCGATGTAGACCGCGGCGATCGCGTAGCGGGCCGCCGCCGGCAGCCGGGGGTAGAACTCGTTCTTGCGCAGCCCGTCCAGCGTGAACAGGATGAAGGTGACCGGGACCAGCGTGATCGCGAGCAGGGTGGGTCCGCCCGCGCTGGTCCAGTAATACGCGAAGAGATAGACGAAGAAGAAGACCGCGGTCAGGTAGTAGAGCCACTCGACCGCGAGGCGCGGCCGGGAGAAAGGGGCGGGGGCGGTCATGGCCGGGGAACAGTCCGCACGCTAGACGGGGGACGGGCGCGCGCCCGTTCCCCGTCCGGATTCACCGATCCCGATCCGCTTACTTCTTCGCGATCCGGCCGTCCCACTTGGCGTTCCACACGCCTTTCTCGCGCATGTACTTCGCCAGGCCCGGGTGTATCGGGACGAGGTTCACCGAGGATTCCACCCCCTTGCGCTGGAAACCGGGCATGTCCTTCACGAGCTGGGCGTAGGCGGGATCCGCCTTGGCGAGTTCCCCGGCGTTCTTCTCGATGATGGTCAGCATCCGGTAGACGTCGTCTTCCGGCACCTCGAGCCCGATGTGGAAGCCGTAGTAGAACGGCAGCAGAACCGCGCGATCGGCGTGAATGTCGCGCTTGAAGACGTCGGCCTTCACCTCGGTGACGGCGAAACCGGCCTTCTTCAGGGCGGCCAGCTCCTTGGCGCTGGGATTGAGCGCGGCCCAGTCGGTCGCCAGCCCGGCCTCGACGATCCAGGGCGGCACGGCGGCTTCGCCGTTGGTGTAGAGGATAAAGCCGTCGATGCCGCCGGATTGCAGCAGCGAGCCGGCGGTCGCGAGGTCGACCTGCCGGTACTGGTGCTTGATGCCGAGCGCGGCATAGGCGCGTTCGAGGTGGGCGCGCACGTCCCACGGCAGCGGCCCGGTGAAGACCGGCTTGCCGGCCAGGTCGGCCCAGCTCCTCACCTTGCCCTTGTCGCGGGCGTGAACGGCGGTGCCGACCTCGACGGTGAAGGTCCAGAACGACTGCACCGGCTGGCGCTTCATCTCCGCCTTGAACCCCTTGAAGCGGTTGATGTCGTTGGCCATCTCGTAGAAGGCGATGTCCGCGCCGTAGTAGCCCTCGAACTTGCCCAGCGCGTAGCCCTTGACGGTGACGATCGCGCCCGGCGTCGGCTGGACGGTGATGCGGTAGTTCTTCATCTCGCGGTTGAGCACGTCCGCGAGCACGACCAGCGCCTTGTGGCCGGCCGAGCCGACCGCCGAGGTGCCCCACGGTATTTCCTTCACCTGCGACCAGGCCGGGGCGACCCAGGCCGCCATCAGGCCCGCGACGAGCAATGCAAGCATGCGTCTGAACATGGGGAAATCCTCCTTATGGATGGGGGAGGATTCTGCGATCCTCCTGCGGCCCATTGTAGTAGGAACTCCGGCCGCGAGGCGAGCAGTAGCAGGGACCCTGGCCGCTAGGTGAGGATGATCGGGCCGGAAACCCAGGAAAAAGCTCTTTTGATTCCGGGTGTTCCGGGATGTGCCCGTCTGCCGGGCGAATGGCCCGGACGCGCGCAGGGGCCGCCTGACAGGCGGGGTAGCCCGCGGGGGACGAAACCGCCGATGAACGCGGCGGCTGAACGAACCTTAGTCCGCCTTGATTCCCGCGTCCCTGATGACCTTGCCCCACTTCTGCATCTCGGCCCTGAGGAACGCCGCGAATTCCTTCGGCGTGCTGCCGACGGCTTCCGCGCCGTCGAGGGCGAAGCGGTTGGAGATTTCCGGGAGCCGCACGATGCGCACGACTTCGGCGGCGATCTTGTCGACGATGGCCTGCGGCACGCCGGCGGGCGCGACCATGCCCTGGAAGGCCTCGGCGCTGTAGCCGGGGATCGTTTCGCCGACGGTCGGCACGTCGGGCATGCTGGCCTGGCGCTTGGCGCTGGTGATGGCCAGCGCGCGCAGCTTGCCCGACTTGATGTGCGGCGCCGCGGAGATGGTGGTGGTGAACAGCATCGCCACCCGCCCGCCGATGATGTCGGTCACCGCCGGCG
>CAYSRR010000209.1:0-5478 GCA_964433375.1 uncultured Streptomycetaceae bacterium | reverse complement strand
GCCGCGGAAGTCCGGAACAAGAACCTCGATGCGCGTGGCGGGCGACGACCTGCGCGACGGCGGCGCGGAGCATTTCGCCGACTGCATCCGCGCCGTGCGCGAGTCGTCGCCCGCCACGCGCATCGAGGTTCTTGTTCCGGACTTCCGCGGCCGGCTCGGACCCGCGCTCGGCGCGCTGTCGATCGCGCCGCCCGACGTGATGAACCACAACCTCGAGACCGTGCCGCGGCTCTACAGGCAGGCGCGGCCGGGCGCGGATTACGCCCACTCGCTGAAGCTGCTGAAGGATTTCCGCGCGCGGCATCCGGACGTGCCGACCAAGTCGGGGCTGATGGTGGGCCTGGGGGAAACGGACGCGGAAATCCTCGAGGTGATGCGCGACCTGCGCGCGCACGACGTCGGGATGCTCACGATCGGCCAGTACCTGCAGCCTTCCGCCCACCACCTGCCGGTCGCGCGCTACGTCGAGCCCGCGATATTCGAAGAATACGCGCGCCAGGCCGAGGCGATGGGCTTCGCGCACGCCGCCTGCGGGCCGCTGGTGCGCTCTTCCTACCACGCCGACCAGCAGGCGCACGAAGCCGGCGTGGCCTGACCGACCCTCCTCACCGCAAAGACGCCAAGACGCAGAGATCGCGCAAAGAGGGCTATTTATTCATAGCACTTCCTTTGCGTCTCCTTTGCGCCTCTGCGCCTTTGCGGTTAGACGGGCTCCTTGAGCTTTTCCTCGATCAAGGCGTTCAGCTTCGCGAAATCGGGCTCGCCCTGTATGCGGGCGACGATCCTGCCGCGCTTGTCGATCACGAACGTGGTCGGCGTGAAGCTGACGGAGCCGAACGCCTGCGCCAGTTCCCCCGTCACGTCGAGCGCGACCTTGAACGGCAGCCGGTTTCTGCCGGCGTAGTCGATCACGCGATTGGGCGGGTCGTGGCGCATCGCGACGGCGACGAATTCCAGGCCGCGATTGCGATAGCGCTCGTAAGTACGCGCCATCTCCGGCATTTCCTTCACGCAGATAACGCAGTCGGTAGCCCAGAAGTTGATCACCGCCACGCGCCCGCGCAGACTGGCGGTGGCGATTTTCTCGCCCTTGATCGAGACAAAAGTCACGTCGGGAACGGCAGGCGCGCGGGCAAGGGAGACGACCAGGGAAACCGCTACCGCCGCCGCCAGCGCAACGGCTAGAATGAGGCCGCGGACCGAAACCGCTTTCAGAAAACGCCCGTCGCCAAACATGAAGGATTTCGCCATGCGCACTATTCTGGGTTTGTTCGCGCTGCTTGTCATCAGCGCCCAGGCGGGCGCCAGCCTCGATCGTATCAGCAACGCCGACGCCACCAGCGGGCTCAAGCAGGCGCTGAACGACGGCTCGCTTGCCGCGGTTTCCCGCCTGGGCGCCGTGAACGGCTTTTTCAACAATCCCCAGGTGAAGATCCCCCTGCCGCCGTCGCTGAAACGGGTGGAAGGCGCGATGCGGGCGTTCGGCATGCGGCGCCAGGCCGACGAGCTGGTGTTGTCGATGAACCGCGCGGCCGAAGCGGCGGTGCCGGAAGCAAAGCAGTTGCTGGTCGATGCCGTGAAAAGGATGTCCGTGCAGGACGCCAAGAAGATTCTCACCGGCGGCAACACCGCCGGCACCGAGTACTTCAAGCGCACCACGCAACCGCAGCTCTTTCAGCGGTTCCTGCCGATCGTCAAGAAAGCAACGGACCGGGTCGGCCTCGCGCAGCAATACAACTCGATCGCCGGCCAGGGCGCGGCGCTGGGCCTGGTCAAGGAAGACCAGGCGACGATCGAGCGCTACGTCACGCAAAAGACGCTCGACGGCCTCTACTTCATGATCGGCGAGCAGGAAAAGGCGTTCCGGGCAAACCCGGTCGGCGCCACCAGCGACATCGTCAGGAAGGTATTCGGCGCGCTCAAATAGGCAGCGCCTCGATGATGCTGTAGTTCGTGCCCGTGGCGACGATGCGCTCCACGCGCAGGCCCGCGGCGTCGAGCAACGCGCGCAATTCCGTCTCGGTTCGCTCCCGCGCGCCGTGCGTCACCAGCATGCTCAGGTCCACCCGCGCCATCGCCTGGTGGAAAGGAGACGTTCCCGCCGTCGCGGGCATGAGCGGCTCGACCAGGAGCAGCCTGCCGCCCGCCGGCATCGCCCGCCGGCAATTTTCCAGGATGGCGCGGGCCTTCGCGTCCTCCCAGTCGTCTATCACGCTCTTCAGCAGGTAGGCGTCGGCCCCGGCCGGCACCGATTCGAAGAAGCTCCCCTCGACCAGCTCGCAGCGGTCGGCGACGCCTGCGTGTTCCAGGCGCCCGCGCGCGCTGCGGATGGCGTGGGGCAGGTCGAACAGCACGCCGCGCAGCGCCGGATGGACGCCGAGGATCGTTGCCAGCAGCTCCCCCTGGCCGCCGCCGACGTCGACGATCCGCCGCACCCCGGAAAAATCGTAGGAACGCGCGACGGCCCGCGCGACGAGCCGCGTCAACTGGGCCATCGCGTCGTTGAAGAGGGCGGCCGTTGCCGCGTCCCGCTCCAGGTGCTCGAATCCCCGGGTCCCGGTCACGAGCGGCCGCGCCGCTTCTCCGGTCCGGATGCTGTGCGCGAGCCGCCCCCAGACGGGCCACAGATGGCTGCCCCACCAGATCGTCCACGCCCGCATGGAATCGGGCGCGTCCGCGCGCAACAGCGCGCCCGTCGCCGTCAACTCGTACGACCCGTCATCGCGCTCGCGGCACAGCTCGAGGCTCGCCAGCGCGCGCATCAGCCGCTGCAGCGAAGGCGCATGACAGCCGGTGGCCGCGGCGAGCTCGGCGGGCGCCCTGGGTCCGGCGGCGAGCAGGTCCGCGATGCCCAGCTCGGCCGCGACGCAGGTCACCTGCGACATCCAGCTGGCATGGACGATGGCGAGCAGCTTCTCCACCTGCCCTGTCCCGTGCGAATCCGGCGCGTCCTTTTCCATCGATGCGTCCTTTCTCACGTTTCCAGCCGCGACACGAATTCCTCGAACTTGCCGCCCGGCGCGCGGGGGATTTCGTCCGCGAAGTACGTGAACGTGAGCCGGAACGCGTAGCCGAACGATTCCCGGATCACGCCGCCCAGCCGTTCTTCCTCGTCGGCGGTCAGCGCCCGGTCCGCCGCCAGGCGCATTTCGATGTCTTCGCGCGTGTGCTGGATGAACTGAAACTGGCGAATGGGCGCGATTTCACGGTAGCGGTCGAACCCGGTGAGCGGCCAGTGCTGCTCGCCGTTGGGCAGGGTCAGCATGTTGCGGCTGCGCCCGACGATGCGTGCGATCGCCGGCAGGCCGCGCCCGCACGGGCACGGCGCGCCCGCCTCCGCGAAATCGCGCAATTCATAGCGGATCAGGGGCATCGCGAAATTGTGCAGCCGGGTGATGACCAGCCGTCCGACCTCGCCCGGCCGGCAGGGGCGCCCGTCGGCCGCGAGTATCTCGACGAGCGCGCTCTCGGCCATGACGTGATACTGCTCGCGCTCCGGGCACTGGATCGCGATGTAGCCCAGCTCCTGCGAGCTGTAGCAGTCGGTGATCGGCACGCCCCACGCCTCGCGGCAGGCCGCGCGCAGCGCCGGCGTCACCGTCTCGCTGATGGTGCGCACCTCCCGCAATCCGGCGGGGCGCTCGCCCCTGGCGGAAAAATGCCTGATGAGCGCCTGCAGGTTGGTTGGAAACGTCAGCAGGTAATCGGGCTCGTGGCGCTTCAGCCACTCGGCCTGGGTCGCGACGTCCGCCGCGAAGCTCAGGGCCATCGACGGCCCCGTATGAAAGACGATGTTCACCGGCGGGCCCCAGTCATGCTGCAGCGTGCCGTGCGGCGGTGCCCCCCAGTCCGCCCACGTGGCGCGGATGACAGCCAGCTTGCCCGAGAAGTCGCGGCGATGCCACAGGTGCTCCCTCAGGGCCAGCGCTTCCCACATCAGCGCGGTCAGGTCGGTCACGGCCACCTTCACCGGCTCGCCCGTCGAGCCCGACGTCTGCAGTTGCCGGACCCCGCCGTGCTGTCCCGGGACGGCGCGGCTCATGAGTTCGTCGCCGGCGTCCTGGATATCGCGCCGCGTGAGCAGCGGCAGCGCCCGGAATTCCGCCATGCCCAGCGTCCGTTCCGGCCGGTAGCCCGCCGCGGCGAGCCGCGTCCGGTAGTACGGGACCGTTTCCCAGGCATGGCGCAGCAGCGGTTCGATCTGACGCAACTGGTGCTCCAGCAGGCGCTCCGGCGTCCACCATTGCGTTTCTTCCAGCTGGAAGAGCAGCGACAACAGGCTCGCGCTGCGCGGCGAGGGCATGGCCGGCCAGGAGCTACCCTCCATATACGACCGCATCGGCAAGGAGGACACACGCATTTTCACGGCTGCGGCGATGGAGACCTACCGTGGGCGCAGGACCAGCGTCGGACAGCGCTCGCCGAGCTCGTAGGCGGCGGAATGGCAGGATATTTCCGCGAAATCCTCCGCCAGCTCCGCCCGCGCCTCGGCCAGCGTGGGAAAGGTATAGCGCAGCTTGCTCCCGCGATAATCGCCCATCGTCAGCACCTTGGCGAGCGACCAACCGAGGTTCTCCGCCAATTCCTCGGGGCGCGGCACGGCGGCGTGCCAGGCGTCCCAGACTTCGGCGAGCCGGACCCCTTCATCGAACGTGCCGTGCAGCGCCATCGCCAGGCGCCATTTGAGCGCGAAAAAACTGCCGATGCGGTGCTGAAAGAGGTCCGCGAACACCCGCGTGACCGGCTCCGGCGCGTCGGGCCTGGTGAAGAACCGCATCACGAAGCGGCCGTTACCGCGCAGGACCCGGCGCACCGAGCGCACCACCGGACCGTAGGAATCTCTTTCCATCGTGCTGAAGCAGCCGTCCCCGATCACGATGTCCCGGCTTCCGTCGGGCAACGGCAACGCCGCCCAGTCCCCGCACACGGCCAGGAACCCGAGCGCCGCGCCTGGCCAGATCGCATCGATCATCACCCGCGACCGGTCGACGGCAAGCACCTGCGTACCCGTCGGCCAGCGCATCGAAGCGATCTCCGGCGTGACGCCGAGGAGCACCGCGAGCGGGGAAGCCGGCCGCGACGGCTCGTGCCAGCGTTGCAGGGCCTCCTCGTAGAACCCGATGTCCTCGTCCGAGGGACGTCCCGGGCTCTCCTGGAGGCGCCAGCGATCCGCGAATCGCCGCCAGTGGTCGGCCAGCAGGCTTGAGGTCGAATCGCGTTCCATGTCGCCTCGATGCGCCCTCAGTGGGCTTTTTCCCAGTTCGGGCCGGCGCCCACGTCCACCACCAGCGGCACGGAAAGCTCCGCGACGCCGCCCATCAGCCGCGGCAACTCTCCCCTGACGCGATCGAGTTCCGCATCCGGCACCTCCAGCACCAGCTCGTCGTGCACCTGCATGATGAGCCGTGATTTCAGTTTTGTCCCCGCGAGCCAGCGGTCCACCGTGATCATCGCCATCTTGATGAGGTCCGCGGCCGT
>CAYSRR010000208.1:3211-5518 GCA_964433375.1 uncultured Streptomycetaceae bacterium | reverse complement strand
GACGAGACGCTGCCGCAGGAAGGCGCCAAGCTCGCGCATTTCTGCTCGATGTGCGGCCCGCATTTCTGCTCGATGAAGATCACGCAGGACGTGCGCGAGTACGCCGAGAAGCAGGGCGTCACCGAGCAGGAAGCGCTGACGAAAGGCATGCAGGACAAGGCCGAGGAGTTCAAGCAGCAGGGGGCCGAAATCTACAAGCGCGTGTAAACCGCGCGCGCCGACATCAATAGGGAGTGCCGGATGAAGACCAGAGGCTGGATCGCAATGGGGCTGCTCGGGCTGGCCTGCGCCGCGCCCGCCCATGCCGGCGAGAAGCCGGACCCCTACGCCCGGGTGGAGGCGCTGCTCGGCTCCGGGGCCCTGCTCCAGGGCGTGGTGCGCGAGGAGGACGTGTCGCTGCTCTTCGCTCATCTCCGGGCTGCGCTGCTCGCCGCGCACGAGGGGCGCGAGGCGCCGGCGCCGGAGGCGCTCCAGCGCCGAGCGGAAGCGATCGCCGGCGAGCTCAGGATGCGCGGAACGCTTGCCGGGATGCTGCTCCTCACGGCATTCGAGACGGCGGTGCGCGAGGCGCTGCGCGAGCGCTTTCCCGCCCCGGTTTCCCCGTTGCGCTGAAATCGCCGCAATCTCCCGTTACAACCGCAAGCCGCCCGCGTTGGGCGGTTTGCGGCACTCCGCTACAATCCCCCACTCTAATTGGCAGTGGCCGACCCTTGGCCGCTGAAGAATGAACGGGATGTCACGCAAACACGTCATCGTCGCGGCCGTCGTGGCCGCCGTCCTCGCCGCCGGCGCCGGCATCTACGCCTGGTGGGGCGCGAACTCCGCCGCGCCCGCCTACCGGCTGGCGAAGGTCGAGCGCGGCCCGGTCACGGCGGCGGTCTCGGCCACCGGCACGGTGAACCCGGTGACCGTGGTGCAGGTCGGCTCGCAGGTCTCCGGGCAACTCAAGGAAGTCCTCGCCGACTTCAACACGCCGGTCAGGAAAGGGCAGGTCATCGCCCGCATCGACCCGGACTCGTTCGCGCTGCGCGTGGGCCAGGCGCTGGCGGACGTGGAGGCGGCGCGCGCCACGGTGCTCACCCAGCGCGCCAACGTCGCCGCGCTGCACGCCCAGGTCTCGCGCGCGCGAGTCGACCTGGCCGATGCCGAGCGCGAGTTCCAGCGCAACCGGATGCTGCACGAGAAGAACTTCGTGTCGGCGTCGGCGCTGGACAAGGCCGAGTTCGCCTACCGGGCAGCCCAGGAGCAGGTCAAGGTCGCGCAGGCCCAGCTCGCGGTGGGTGAGTCCCAGGTGCACAACGTCGAGGCGCTGGTGCGGCAACGCGAGTCCCAGCTCGCGCAGGCGCGGGTCGACCTCGAGCGCACCACCATCCGCGCGCCGGTGGACGGCATCGTCGTCAAGAAATCGGTGGAGCCGGGCCAGACGGTCGCGGCGAGCCTGCAGGCGCCGGAACTCTTCGTGATCGCGCAGGACCTGCGCCGGATGCAGGTCGACACCTCGATCGACGAGGCCGAGGTCGGGCGCATCCGCGAGGGGCAGGCCGCGACGTTTACCGTGGATTCCTTTCCCGGCCGCGTCTTCCGCGGCACGGTGGGGCAGGTGCGCAAGGCCGCGCTGGTGGTGCAGAACGTCGTCACCTACACCGCGGTCATTGCGACGTCCAACCCGAACCTGGAACTGTTTCCCGGCATGACCGCCAACGTGCGCATCGTGGTGAATACGCGCGAGAACGTGCTGAAGGTGCCGAACGCCGCGCTGCGCTTTCGTCCCGCGGGCGTGGCGGAGCCGCGCGACGTCGCCGCGGCGCCCGGCGCGGAAGGAGCGGCGAAAAAGGGGAAAGGCGGCCAGCAGGCGGGCGAAGCGGCGCGCGAGCGCCTGACGAAGGAGCTGCAGCTCGATGCCGCGCAGCAGGCGAAAGTCGAGGCGATACTGAACGAGACCCGCGACCGCATCCGCGCGCTCGACGCCGCGGACAAGGGCGAGCGGCGCAGGCAGTCCGAGCGGCTGCGCGCCGAATCGCGCGCCCGCATCGCCGAGGTGCTGAGCCCCGAGCAGCGCGAGCGTTACGAGGAAATGGCGCCGGCGCGCGCCGGCGGCCGCCGCACCGTCACCAGCGGGCGCGTCTGGGTGCTGGATGAAAACGGCAGGCCCCGGGCGGTCAGCCTGCGCATCGGCCTGGCTGACGGCACGCACAGCGAAGTCGCCGGCGGCGAACTGAAGGAGGGGATGGAAGTGATCGTCGGCACGCAGGCGGACGGCAGGGGGCAGGCCCGCACCACCAAGGGCGGCCCGCGCCTCGGCTTCTA
>CAYSRR010000208.1:0-3111 GCA_964433375.1 uncultured Streptomycetaceae bacterium | reverse complement strand
GACCCGATCATCATCACCCGCGATCTCGCCAAGGAGTACCGCATGGGCGGCTATACCGTGGCGGCGCTGCGCGGCGTATCGATCGAGATCGCGGCCGGCGAGTTCGTGGCGGTGATGGGGCCGTCCGGCTCCGGCAAGTCCACGTTCATGAACCTGCTCGGCTGCCTCGATACGCCCACCAGCGGCGAGTACCTGCTGGCCGGCGAGACCGTCTCGCGGCTCTCCGGCGACGCGCTGGCGGCGATCCGCAACCGCCGCCTGGGCTTCGTGTTCCAGAGCTTCAACCTGCTCGCGCGCACCTCCGCGCTCGAAAACGTCGAGCTGCCGCTGCTCTACGGCCATTGCCCGGCGGACGAGCGGCGCCGGCGCGCGATGGCGCGGCTGGACGAAGTGGGGCTGGCCGAGCGCGCGCATCACCAGCCCTCGCAGCTCTCCGGCGGCCAGCAGCAGCGGGTGGCGATCGCCCGCGCGCTGGTCAACGACCCGGTGCTGATACTGGCCGACGAGCCCACGGGCGCGCTCGACACGCGCACCAGCTTCGAGCTGATGGGGCTGCTGCAGAAGCTCAACCGCGACGGCATGACGGTGGTGCTGGTCACCCACGAGCACGACATCGCCAACTTCGCCTCGCGCATCATCAGTTTCCGCGACGGGCACATGGTGGATGACCGGCGCGTCGCGCAGCCGGCCGACGCGCGGGCAATGCTCGACGCCCTGGAACGACAGGCCGCCTGACATGACCTGGCTCGCCAGCATCCGCATAGCCCTGCGCGCGCTGCGCGTGAACAAGCTGCGCAGCTCGCTCACCATGCTCGGCATCATCATCGGCGTCGCCGCCGTGATCGTCATGATCGCGATCGGCGCCGGCGCGCAGGCGCGGGTGGAGGACCAGATCAAGGCGCTCGGCTCGAACCTGATCATGCTGCTGCCGGGCTCGGTGACCGCCGGCGGCGTGCGCATGGGCGCGGGCTCGCGCAACACGCTGACCGAGGACGACTCCTACGCGATCCAGCGCGAGGTCGAGGACGTGCAGGCGTCCGCCCCGCAACTGCGCGGCACCGGGCACGTCGTGGCCGGCAACAGCAACTGGTCCACCGTGTTCTACGGCGTGACGCCGGAGTATTTCGACGCGCGCAACTGGGTGATCGCCACCGGGGACGGCTTCGAGCCGTCGGACCTGACCGGCGCGGGCAAGGTCGCGCTGCTCGGGGAGACGGTCGCGCGCAACCTGTTCGACGACGCCGACCCGATCGGGCAGGTGATCCGCATCCGCAAGGTGCCGTTCAGGGTGATCGGCACGCTGCAGCGCAAGGGGCAGAGCCTGATGGGCCAGGACCAGGACGACGTGATCCTGATGCCGATCTCGACCGCGCGCAACCGGGTGCTGGGCGGCAGCGCCGCGCGGCAGCGCACCGTCGGGTCGATATTCGTCAAGGTCCGGGAAGGCGCGGACATGAAGGAGGTCGAGAGCCAGATACGCAGCCTGCTGCGCCAGCGCCACCGGCTGGCGCCGGGCGCCGACGACGACTTCACCCTGCGCAACCTGTCGGAAGTGCTGGCGACGCGCGAGGAATCGAGCCGCATCATGACGCTGCTGCTCGCGGCGGTGGCCTCGGTCTCGCTGCTGGTGGGCGGCATCGGCATCATGAACATCATGCTGGTGTCGGTCACCGAGCGCACCCGCGAGATCGGCATCGCCAAGGCGCTGGGCGCGCCGCGCCGTTTCATCCTGCTGCAGTTCCTCATCGAGGCCATGCTGCTTGCCCTCATCGGCGGCGTCATCGGCATGGTCTTCGGGTTCGCGCTTGCCTACGGCGTGGCGTCGATGATCCCCGACTTCCCGCCGCCGGCGGTGCCCTGGTGGGCGGTGGCCGGGTCGTGGCTGTTCTCGATGCTCATCGGCATGGTTTTCGGGCTGCTGCCGGCCAGCAAGGCCGCGAATCTGGTCCCCATCGAGGCCCTGCGCTACGAATAGCCGGGGGCGGGACTGCGGATTTCCGCTCCGGCGGGGTCTGTGCTGTAATTCCGCGCCCCATCGAGCCGGTTGTCCCCAATGCGTCCACGTCTCGCCGTCCTGCTGCTTTCCCTGCTGGCGCCGCTCACGGCCGCCGCGCAGACCCAGAGCGCCAACCTCATCCCGCTGGTGAATCTGTCGCTGGTGACGGACGAGGACGCTCCGGCCAACGCGCGCGCCGATCTGCTGCTCGCGGACGATGGCAATTTCTACGCCGCCACCTACGGTGGCGGCGCCAACCGCGGCGGCGCCATCGTGCGCATCACGCCTTCGGGCACGCTCACCACGCTGCATTCGTTCACGGGGCGCGACGGGCAGGGTGCGCAGTCCTATGCGCGTCTCGTGCAGGCGAGCGACGGCAATCTCTACGGCACCACCTACATAGGCGGCGACGACGGTGCGGGCACGTTGTTCCGCATCTCGCCGGCCGGCGAGTACACGGCGCTGCATTCCTTCGACAGGAGCAGGAACGAGCCCAAGCTGCCCTATACCGGTCTCGTGCAGGCCGGCGATGGTCACCTCTACGGCACGACCATGCGTGGCGGCCCCGATGACCGCGGCACGGTGTTCCGGCTCACGCTCTCCGGCACCGTCGAGTACATCCACGAGTTCGCCGGCGGCGAGGGCCAGAATCCCGAAGGCACGCTCATCGTCGGTCCGGATGGCCATCTCTACGGCACCACGCTGATCGGCGGCGACAGCGATCGCGGCACGATCTACCGCATCACCACGGGCGGCGAATTCACCACGATCTATTCCTTCCCGCCACTGGGCGCGTTCAGCAGCGCAGGCATCGCAACCAATGCCACGGGAGCCAATCCCCGCGCAGGCCTTGCGCTGGGTCCCGACGGCAACTTCTACGGCACCGCCTACCAGGGCGGCGCCACGGGCTACGGCACCGTGTTCCGCATGACGCCGGCCGGCGAAGTGAGCACGGTGTACAGCTTCACGGGCCCGACGGCCGGAGGTGGCTTCCCGCTCGCGGGCGTCAGCTTCGATTCGGCCGGAAACCTCTACGGCACCACCGAGCGCGGCGGCTATCTCAATCGCGGCACGGCATGGCAGCTTTCCCCGGCGGGCGAGTTCACGCTGCTGCA
>CAYSRR010000207.1:0-5534 GCA_964433375.1 uncultured Streptomycetaceae bacterium | reverse complement strand
AGGACCGGGGAAGTAACGAGGATGACTGGATGGCTCATTTCAGGTGGGGCGCGAGCCTGGTTTTCAGCAGGTCGAAATTCTCGCGCCCCATCGCGACCTCGCCGTGGTTGATCTGCCGGTCGATCTCGAGCACGGCGTCGTTGAACGGCGTGGGGATGCCGAACTCGCGCCCCTTTTGCGCCACCACGCCGGTGATGAACCCGATCTCGCTGCGCCGCCCCTTGAGGTGGTCGTGGATGGGCGCGGTGCGCCCGCCGCCGATGTGGGAGAGCAGCGTTTTCATGGTCGTGACCAGGTTCTCCTCGCTCGAGCCCGCGAACTCGTCGGCGCGCAGCCCGAAAATCGGCTCGATGCGATAGCCGAGCCGGGTGCCGACCGCGAACGATTCCTTGCCCAGCTTGACCGACAGCTCGAACATCCCGGGCAGCGCCGCCGCCTCGAAGTTGCGCAGCCCGAGCAGCCCGAACGGACCCATCGTCATGGTGTTGGCGACGAGCTTGGTCCACTTGGCGCCGTAGATGTTGCCGGTGATCTCGCAGCGGCCCACGTTGCGGATGAGGGCCTCGATCTCCCGCGCGCGCGGGGTGGCGGCGCCGTCGAGCTCCCCCACCGAGAACCACGTGCCGTCGCGGGTGGTGTTGCGCTGGATTTCCCCCGGCGTGAACAGCTCGGCCTGCAGCTCGACGACGCAGCCCATCGTGCGCCCGCGGCCGATGACCGCGGCGATCGAGTCGTCGTTCATGCCGTTCTGCAGCCCGACCAGCACCCCGTCGGGCCGGAGATACGGCTTGATGAACTCGGCCAGCCAGCGGTGGTCGTTCGACTTCGACGCGAGCAGAACGGTGTCGAACGCCAGGTTGGCCGACGCGGCATCGCACAGGTGCAGCGCGCGCACCGGCACGCGCACCTCGCGGTCCTTCATGCGCACGTGCAGGCCGGATGCCTTCATCGCTTCCACGTGCGCGGGCCACTGGTCGATGGCCGTGACATCGTGGCCCGCCTCCACCAGGTCGGCGACGACGCTGCTGCCGATCGCACCGCAGCCCAGCACGGCGATCTTGCGTTCCTTGCCTGCCATATCCGTATTCCGGCCGCCCTGGCGATGATGAAATGGCGATTGTACCGGGGAAACGGCCGTGCCCCCGGGGACAGGCCCCGGTTCCAACATCCGGAACCCGCCGGCAAGTAATCTCCCTCTCGCCTTGCTGGAGCATGCCGGTCGGGCCTAGAATCGGGCAACGGCGCAGCATAGAACGCGCTGTCGTCCCAATAACCAGATGAGGAGATCCAGATGAAGATGCTGCCATTGGTAGCCGCGGTCGCGGCTGCTTCGATCCTGTCGGGCTGCGCGGTCAGCCCGGAAACCCTGAGCTGCATGCAGCCCAATCGCCGCGTCGTGGTCGAGGTCGGTGGCATCAAGCTGAAGCCGGCGGCGAAGCCCGGCGGCAAGCAGGCGCGCCAGAACGTGATGCTGCAGGCGCTCGCCCAGGGTGATTCCGCCTTCGACTACGGCAGCGCCACGCTGAAGGACGGAGGCAAGGCGGAACTTGACCGGCTGGTGAGAACCATCGGCTCCGGCGCGGGCAAGGACAAGCGCTCGACCAACGTCGGCTCGATCATCATCACCGGCCACAGCGACCGCTTCGAAGTGAAGGACGGCAAGACCAACCTCGACGAAGAGCGCGCCCGGGCGGTGAAGGACTACCTGGCGTCCAAGGGGCTCGACGCGAAGCTCATGTTCTGGGAAGGCAAGGACGACAAGGAACCGGTGCCGGTCACCAAGTTCTGCGACTCCTGATCGCGTCCCGGACGGCATTGGAGAAAACCCCGCCGAGGCGGGGTTTTTCATTTCATGCCTTCGAATCTGCTAACCTGACGCCACATTTTCCAACCTGACCGGAGACCGATCATGCTGTGGGCCATTTCCTGCGTCGACAAACCGGACACCGCCGCGATCCGCGACAAGGTGCTGCAGCCGCACCGCGATTACCTCGGCAGCCAGAAGCACATCCTGGTACTCGCCGGCGCCACGCAGAACGACGACGGCACGCAGGCGATCGGCAGCCTGTTCATCGTCAACGTGGACAGCCGCGCCAAGGCCAGGGCCTTCTCCGACGGCGACCCTTTCACCCAGAACGGCGTATTCGCCAGCATCACCATCACGCGCATGCGCAAGGGGCAGTGGAACCCGCAGGCGGCGGAAGGCGCGTAGCGCCCTCAAGGCGGAAGTCGGAAGGCAAAAGGCGGAAGGATGAATAGCACCCATCCGCTGCTATTCGCCGCCCTCCTCGCCTGCCTCACCGGCACGGTGAACGCGCAGGTTCCGCCGTCGCCGGCCGAGCGGGCGGCCTACACGGGTCTGCTCGCCGCAGCGGCGAAAGGCGACGCGGCGGCGATCCGGTCGCTCGCCGCGAAAGGCGCGCAAGTGGACGTGCGCGACGGCCACCGGCGCACGCCGCTGCACGTGGCAGCTTACGGGAAGCACCATGCCGCCATGCGCGCGCTCGTCGCCGCGGGCGCCAACCCCAACGCGCTGGAACGCGACCGCTACGACATCGTCACGATCGCATCGGTGGCGGACGACGTGCCGACGCTCAGGCTCGCGCTCGAACTCGGGTGCAGCGCGAAAAACATCACCAGCCGCTACGATGGCACCGCGCTGATCGCCGCTGCGCACTTGGGTCACGCGGAAGTCGTGCGCGTGCTGATCCGCGCCGGCGCACCGCTCGACCACGTCAACAACCTGGGCTGGACCGCGCTGATCGAGTCCATCGTGCTGGGCAAGGGCGGGCCGCGCCACACCGACACGCTGAAAGCGCTGGTGGAAGCCGGCGCCAACGTCAACCTGCCCGACCGCAACAGGCGCACGCCGCTGGCGCTCGCCCGCAACCGCGGCTACGCGGAAATGGTCGGCATCCTGGAAAAGGCCGGCGCCCGCTGACTCTTTGAAAGGCGCGACCCCCACCCCATCCCTCCCCCTTGACAAGGGGGAGGGCGAGGGAGGGGGTTGTGATTCGTGATTCGTGACTGACCATCACTACATCACTTCGTCACCGGTTCCTCCAGGGGCTCTATCCCCTCCAGCGTCTCGAAGCAGCGGGCACGGGCCGTCTCGATGAAGTCCGACGCGTACGGCCGCGCCGCCGTCTCCTTCGTCATCGTCGCGTAGAGGTCGCTCCACAGCCCGCCGCGGCCGATGCGGCGCGCGAGGACGTATTCGTAGTCCGTGTAATTCTTGAGCCCCCAGTTGGGCAGCGCGGCCAGCCCGCGGCGGCTCGCCACCAATTGCAGGATGGCCACCGTCAGTTCCGCGGTGCGCCGCTGCGGCTTGATGCCCGCCGGCTTCAGCACGCGCCGGATGAGATCGATGCGCTCTTCCGGAACCGGGTAGGTGATCAGCGTCTGGCCCCGGAAATCCTGCGGCTCGAGCCAGCGCTTCGCCTTCAGCGGGTGATCGGTGGGCAGCACGGCCATGATCTCGTAGCGGAACAGCGGCGCGTGCACGAGCCCGCGCTTGCGCCCCGGCTCCGAGCCAATCACGAGGTCGGCGCGGTCCGCCGCCAGCAGCTCGAAGGGATCGGGATGAAAGCCGGAGACGAGGTCGAGCTCCACCTCCGGCCAGTGGCGGCGGAACCCGTCCATCACCGGCATCAGCCAGTCGAAGCAGGTGTGGCATTCGAGCACGATGCGCAGCATGCCGGTCGGCCGCCCTGCCAGCCGCGCGAGATCGCGGTCCGCCGCCTGCATCTCCGCGATCACCTGCCGCGCCAGCGCGAGCAACCGCTGCCCCGCTTCCGTCAGCTCCACCGTCTGCCCCTTGCGCTTCACCACCGGCGCGCCGGCATGCGCTTCGATCGCGCGCAACTGGTGGGACAGCGCCGACTGGGTGAGGTGCACGCGCTTCGCCGCCGCCGACACGGTGCCGGCCTCGTGGAGGGCGATCAACGTGCGCAAGTGGCGGATTTCGAGCAAGGGGTGCCTATATATGAATACTATTCATAGTCTACTATAAATTCATCATTGGATTCATTAATGCCCGGCGCGTAGCCTGCACCCCATGACCATCGCCCATATCCCCGGCTTTCCCCGCATCGGCGCGGGACGCGAACTGAAATCCGCCCTCGAGGCGTACTGGAAGCAGGAACTGCCGGAAGCCGGTCTGCTGGAGACCGGCCGCGAATTGCGCCGACGCCACTGGGCGTTGCAGCGTGCCGCGGGCCTCGACTACGTCACCGTCGGCGACTTTGCCTGGTACGACCACGTGCTGCAGACGCTCGCCCACCTCGGCTGCCTGCCCGCGCGCTTCGGCCATGACCCGAAGGCTCTCACCCTCCGCCAGTACTTCGCGGCGGCGCGCGGCGACGCCGGCCAGCCGGCCATGGAGATGACGAAGTGGTTCGATACCAACTATCACTACCTGGTGCCGGAGTGGCACGCGGATACCCGCGCCGACGGCGGCGTGACCTGGCTGCTCGACGAAGTGCGCGAGGCGCAGGCGCTGGGCCACCCGGTCAAGGCCATGGTGGTGGGCCCCCTGACGCTGCTGCGCCTCGGCAAGGCGAAGGGCCGGCCATTCGACAGGCTCGGGCTGCTGGACCGGCTGCTGCCCGCCTACCAGCATCTGCTCGCGCAACTGAAGGCGCTGGGCGTCGAGTGGGTGCAAATCGACGAGCCGGTACTGGGGCTGGATCTCGAGCAGCCATGGCGCGATGCGTACGCGCGCGTCTATGCCGCGCTGGCGCCGTCCGCGCCGAAGATCCTGCTCGCGACCTATTTCGACTCCGTCACCGAGCACCGTGACCTCCTGCGCGCCCTCCCCGTCGGCGGCCTTCATCTCGACCTCGTGCGCGGGCGCGACCAGTTCGATGCCTTTCTCGACGACTGGCCGGCGGACAAGGTCCTGTCGCTCGGCGTGGTGGACGGCCGCAACATCTGGCGCGCCGATCTCGACGCCGCGCTCGCCGTGTTGCGGCGCGCGCGGGAGCGGCTGGACGAGCGGCTGTGGGTATCGTCGAGCTGCTCGCTGCTGCACGTGCCCGTGGACCTGGCGCACGAGACGAAGCTCGAACCCGCGATCCACGGCTGGCTCGCGTTCGCCGCGCAGAAACTCGACGAGATCGCAGCGCTCAAGCGCGGCCTCGAGTCCGGCGACGGCGCCATCGCGGAAGCGCTCGCGGCATCGCGCGCGGCGAGGACGTCGCGCCAGAACTCGCCGCGGGCGCGCTTCGAGCCCGCAAGCGAGCGAATTGCGGCGGTCACCGCGCGGGACACCCGGCGCGCGTCGCCATTCGAAGCGCGCATCGCGAAACAGCGCGAGCGGCTCAAGCTGCCGCTCCTGCCCGCCACCACCATCGGCTCGTTCCCGCAAACCGCGGATATCCGCCGCGCGCGGGCCGCGTTCAAGCGCGGCGAAACCGGCTTCCTGCAGTACCTTGATGCGATGCGCGCGGAAATCCGGCTCGCGGTCGGCCGGCAGGAGGCGCTGGGGCTCGACGTGCTGGTGCACGGCGAAGCCGAGCGCAACGACATGGTCG
>CAYSRR010000206.1:0-5545 GCA_964433375.1 uncultured Streptomycetaceae bacterium | reverse complement strand
CATGCGCGCGCCGCCGATTTCGTGCGCATGTTCAACGTGGTGGCGATCAAGCAGCGCTACGCGGGACACGCGAAACAGGCGGGGCACATCCTCAACCAGTGCGGCGTCGGCGCCTACATGTCGCGCTACTCCATCGTGGTGGACGAGGACATCGACCCTTCCAACCTGCAGGAAGTGATGTGGGCGGTCGCCACGCGTACCGACCCGGTGACCGACATCGACATCATCCAGCGCGGCATGGGCTCGAAGAACGACCCGATGTTCGTCGCCTACCGCTACAATGCGCCATACACCTCGAAGGCGATCATCGACGCCTGCCGGCCGTTCGATCACCTGCACGAGTTCCCGGAGGTGGCGGAGGCGAGCAGGGAATTGCAGGAAAAGGTCCGCGCGAAGTGGCGCGACCTTTTTTGAGTTACAAGTCTCAAGTTACAAGTTGCAAGATTGAACCTGAGGATCGAGGAGGAGGAGAGATGAAGCGAATGCTGACGACCTTGTTGCTATCGCTGTCGCTGGCGTTTACGGCGGCCGCTCAGGATTACCCGACGAAACCGATCCGGCTGCTCGTGGCGTTCGCGCCGGGCGGCGTGGTGGACACGGCGGCCCGCGTCCTGACGAGCAAGATGACGGAACGCCTGGGATGGCAATTCGTGATCGACAACCGGACCGGCGGCGGCGGCCTGATCGCCGGGAACATCGCCGCGAAAGCGCAGCCCGACGGGTATACGCTGCTCCTCGCCCATACCGGCGAGTTCGCGATCAACCAGTGGCTGTACCAGAAGATCCCCTTCGACATCGAACGCGACTTCATTCCCGTCACCATGGTCAACGACGGACCGATGGTGGTGGTCGTCAACAGCAAGTCGCCCATCTCGGGCTTCAGGGACCTGGTCGCGGCGGCCAGGGCAAAGCCGGGACAGTTGAGCTACGGTTCTCCGGGCTCCGGCGCGGTGAATCACCTGGCGACCGAATGGCTGGCCGCGGCCGCCGGGATCAAATTGCTGCACGTGCCGTACAAGGGCGGCGCGCCCGCCGTAACGGCCGTCTCGCAAAACGAGGTCCTTCTCACGGTGGCCGGCGTTCCCGGCGTGCTGCCTCATTTGACCGCGGGCCGGGTCAAGGTGCTCGGCGTGACCACGGCGAAGCGCTGGGACTTCGGCAAGGACTGGCCGACGCCTCAGGAAGGGGGCATACCCGGCGTCGACGCTTCCATCTGGACGGGCCTGTTCGCGCCCAGGGGCGTGCCGAAACCGGTCATCGATCGCCTGCACAAGGAAGTCGCTGCAACGCTCGAACAGCCCGACGTGCGGGAGCGCTATGGCAAGCTCGGATCCGAGCCGGTCAGCATGACGCCGGCGCAGTTCCAGAAGCGGGTGAAGCAGGACGCGGAGCGCTACAGGAAGGTGGTGCAGGACGTGGGGATTACGCCGCAGTAAAGTCAGAAGTATGAAGGCGGAAGGCAGAAGTGATTTACAGCTGCTTCTGGCTTCTTCCTTCTGACTTCTGCCTTAATCCTCGTCCGGCGCGCCGCCGGCGCCCGCCAGGTCTTCCTGCCTGATCTTCTCGGTGTTGAACTTCGCCGCGCGGTCGCGCATGGTCTTCAGCACGTCGTCGAGCGGCGGCAAATCGCCCTGGATCCAGCGCAAAGGATTGATGCGCGCCACCACGAAGGCGCGCAGGTAGGGGCTCGCCAGCCCTTTCGCTTTCAGCTTCGCCACGGCCGCGGAAACGAGCTCGTCGAGCTCGAACACCTTCTCGGCGATCCGCTCGTGCTCCCGGATGCACTTGCGCAGCGGCTCGGATGAGAAGGCCTCGAGCTTGCGCAGGATCGGCGAGTAGGCGCCGCCGGCGAAATTGCCTTTCTTCTCGTAGCACAGGCCGAGCGTGACCAGCGCGGCTTCCTCCAGGTAGAACGCGAAATCGGCTTCCGGGCGCGCGCCGTCCTCTTCGATCAGCCCCTTGTAGATGCGGATGACTTCGAGCGAGCGCTCCTTCAGGTTGTGCGCCTTCTCGGTGTTGAGCGCCAGGATCTGCCAGGCGATTTCCCGGTTCGGCACGACCAGCGCGGTGACCGCCTTCGCGCCGAGGCGGCGCATCGCCGCGAGCCGGTGACGGCCGTTGGGCGTCCAGAAGCCGTCGCCCGGCGCGGTGATCGCGATGATCGGGTCGAGGAACAGGCCGGTCTTGTCCATGACGCCGGCCAGCTTCTTGTGGTGGGCTTCGGACAGGTCGCGCTGGAAGGGCGTCGGCTCGACCTTGCCGATCGGCAGCGCCGCGAACACCACGGGATGGCCGCCGAGCGGCTCGCGGTAGGCGCCCAGCACCACACCGCCTTCCTGCTCGATGCGGCGGCAGACAGCGGCGACCTCGCCCGTTCCGGGATCGAGCGGCGTTGCCTGCGGCTCGATGCCGCGCGAGCCGGCGGCCGCCTTCTTCGGCATGCGTTTCGCCGGCGCGCGCTTGCGCCCGGAGGATTTCGGTTTCTTTTCGGTGGCCATGTTTACACCAGTGATGGTCGGAGCGACGATCCCGGCAGCCGCGACCGGCGCGACGTTACCGCCATTTGGACGGGATCAGTTCGTGGCCCGGCGGGCAGTAGGTCGCCACCATGCCGGCTTCCGCCATTTTCCGGCGCAGGGCTTCGTCCACCACCTGCTTCACCACGCGGTCGTTCTCGTACTCGCAGTACACGTCGTTGCCGCCGACCCTGAACCAGACGATCCTGCCGCGGAAGAACCGCGCCTGCATCGCGGGAATGTTGCCTTCGAGCCAGGTGTTGAGGCAGCCCGTGTAGTCCTGGGGCACCGAGCGGGGATCGGGATAGTGGAACAGCGGCGGGGACTGCGGCACTTCGACGCGCACGGCGTTCGCGGGTATCTGGCTCAGGCCGCAGGTCGTCTCGATCGTGGACGCGGACTGCGCCGCCGCGCCGGAGGCGAGCAGCAGGCAGAAGAGCAGTGGTAAGGCTGGTCGGAAACAGCGCGGCATGCGGCACCTGGTACCCGGATTGTACTCCTCCATTACGCCGAAGGAACCCTCAAGGGCGCTCGGGGAACCTGGGCAGGTTCGACGTCTCGACGAGCCAGGGGGCTTTCGAGTCCCAGAATATGTTGTGCTGCGGGCGCGCCGCCGGGTCGCCGTCGAGCAGCCCCGCCGGGACCAGGAACTCGCCGCGCTCGCGTATCAGGTGCGGCACCCGCGACCCGCAGCGGGTGCAGAAGTAAACCGTATAGAACTTCGCATCGGGCACCTTGTAGTGATTGACGCCGGACTCGCCCGCGGTCCAGAGGAACTGGTCCTGCGGCACGAAGATATTGGCGGCATGCGCGGCCCCGGTCGCTTTCCGGCAGCGGCTGCAGTGGCAGTAACGGAAAGCCGACGGTTGCCCCTTGATCTCGAACGTCACCGAGCGGCACAGGCAGCTTCCTTTGACCTTCGTGGACATTCTGGCTTCCTCTTTGTGAGTTCGTGGATGGTGGATCGTGGATCGTGGATCGAACTTCGTCAGGAGAGCTTCCACCAGGCGAATGCCGCAGCCGCGGCGGGCGGGGCGACGATCAGCAGCAGGATCGGCAGTTCCTCGGCGACCGAGTAGCCCGCCTGGGAGACGCCGATCCACATGTTGACGCCGGCCAGCGCCACCCAGACCGGGATGAAGACCTGGGTGGCCAGCACCATGGCTTTGGCATTGCCGCCGCCCATCCAGCGCGCGGCCAGCAGGAAGAGGCCGAGCAGCGCGAAACCTCCGGCGATGATGATGGCGGTTCTCAAGATTTACCTCCCTTGCCGACGAAGTCCGCGAATCCCCGAACGCAGGCCTGGATCCGCTTTTTCGAATCCTCGTCGGCCAGATTGCCCGACGCATCGAAAAGCTTGTGCGCGCCGCCCAGGTACAGCGTCTGCCCGAACCACGGCTGGGCGCCCAGGGCGCGCAGTACCGGCAGCCACGCGCTTTGCGACGACAGCGTGCCGAAGCGGCCAGGCGACGCGCCCATGATTCCGACCGGCTTGCCGCCGAAGACGCGGGCGATGTCGTCGGCGGGCCGCGACAGCCAGTCGATCGCGTTCTTGAACACGCCGGGGATGGAATTGTTGTACTCGGGCGTGACCAGCAGCAGCCCGTCCGCCGCCACGATGCGGTCTTTCAGCGCCGCGACGGCGGCAGGGATGCCCGACGCCGCTTCCACGTCGCCGTCGTAGAGCGGGATGCCCCTGATCGACTCGATCTCGATCGTCGTGCCCGCGGGCGCCAGCCCTGCCGCCGCGCGCAGCAGCGCGGAATTGAGGGATTTCTGTCTCAGGCTTCCCGCTATGCCGATGATGCTAGCCATGAATATTATTATGCACCGTAGTGGCTTCCCAGCCGCGGATTGAGCACATCCCGTAGCCGGTCCCCGACGAGGTTGATGGCGACGATGGTGATCAACAGCGCCACGCCGGGGAAGAAGCTGATCCAGTAGTGCCCCGACAGCAGGTAGACGAAGCCGTTGGCGATCAGCAGGCCGAGCGAGGGCTCGGTGATCGGCATGCCGAGGCCGAGGAAGGAGAGGGTGGCCTCGAGCGCGATGGCATGCGCGACCTGTACCGTCGCCACCACGATCAGCGGCGGCAGCACGTTGGGCAGGATGTGACGGAGCACGATGCGCGCGCCGCCGAACGCCATTACCCGCGCGGCGTCCACGTATTCCCTGCGCTGCTCGACCAGCGCCGCGCCGCGCACCGTGCGGGCGTAGTAGGCCCACTGCACCGCGATCAGCGCGATCACGATCTTGTCCACGCCCTGGCCGGCCACCGCGAGCAGGATCAGCGCGATCAGGATGGAGGGGAACGAGAGCTGCAGGTCCACCAGCCGCATGATCAGGCTGTCGAGCCAGCCGCCGGCATAAGCCGAGACGAGGCCGACCGCGAGCCCGATCGCAAGCGCGAAGAGCGTGGACACGACGCCGACGCCCAGGCTGATCCGCAGCCCGTGGAGGATCGCCGAACCCATGTCCCGGCCCTGGCCATCGCTGCCCAGCCAGAACGTGAAACCCGCCCCGGCTTTCGCGCCCGGCGCCAGCTTGGAATCCAGTATGTCGAGCTGGGCGAGGTCGTAGGGGTTCTGCGGAGAGATCAGCGGAGCGAACACCGCCGATAACAGAATAAAAAACAAAACGACAAGGGCCGCAACCGCGATGCGGTCACGAGCGAAACCTGCTGCGAACTCCCCCAAAGGCGCTTCAGTCAACTGCATATTCAAGCCGCCGATGAACGCCGATGAACGCCGATAACATCAAGATAAATATGGACTTCATTGGTGGGGGCTGCACGGTGTTATTGGGTATGGATTTCATCTGCTCGGGCGCAATCCGGTTTATTTGTTGAATCCCTGTTCGTTTTCATCGGCGTGTATCGGCGTTCATCGGCGGCTGAGTATCAGGCCGAACGGCCCGACAGCCGCACCCGCGGGTCGAGCGCCGTGTAGAGCAGGTCCACGACGAGATTGATCAGGACAAAGAGCAGCACGATGATCAGCAGGTAGGCGACGATCACCGGCCGGTCGAGC
>CAYSRR010000205.1:0-5595 GCA_964433375.1 uncultured Streptomycetaceae bacterium | reverse complement strand
CTGACCCAATGCCGTGCGTCCGTCGGTAATCAGCACCCGGCGGAATTTGGGGTCACAGGTCAGCGTACGGAGTTGCTGGTCATCCGTCATGTTCGGTGTCTCCTTTTCGGGCAGGGCGAACAGAACGCCCTGTCCGGATTTGTCGGTTCTCGCGATGATGCGTACCCGCGCACGTTCAGCCACATCGCCATGCAGATGGGCCAGCACCGTGGGACCGGCGTCGAGTTGTACGGTCCCTATCCGCCAGGGCATGCGCTCGCGAAAATACGTGTTGATGCTGGAGTGCAGCGTGGTTTCGGTGATCAGCTGCCCCCCTTCCGGCATTTCCTCCCAAAGCAAGTCCAGCGACCAGCATTTGGGACAAGTCTCGCGCGCCGGATAGCTCACCTGCCCGCAGCGGGCACAGCGCTGCAATTTGAACAAGCCTTCGGCAGCTGCCGTGGTGAAAGCCATGGCGCGCCGGCTGCGCACATGCGGTGGCAGGGTGGGCACCAGGGTGCGTTTCTGCGGGTCCTTGCGCGGTGGACGCTGAAGCGCTGCAGTCATGCCTGCGCTCCCACCAGTATGGCAGCGGCGGAACACAGCCCGCGGTCGAAATTGATCATGCCAAAGCCCGATACTGCGGCGGTACGGGCGCCGGGAACCGGGTTGTCAACCGCAGCGCCGGTCAACTGACGCAGGGCTTCAACCAGGCCCAGAAAGCCACCGGCGGCGCCAGCCTGGCCCACCGACAACTGCCCACCCGAAGTGTTATGCGGAAAGCTGCCATCCACGGTAAAGGTATTCTGCTGGATGAATTCGCTGGAACCGCCTTTGTCGCAGAAGCCCAGGTCTTCAAACTGCATCACGCTGATAACCGGATAATCATCATAGGTCTGCAGCAGATCAACCTGTGACGGTGCCAGGCCCGCCATGGCCCAGAACTCATCCTTGTCCAGCGCCCAGCCACCGCGAATCTGCACCGGGTCATCGGGGAAGGCGTTGTGCCTCTCCATGGTGGAAAGTATGTGGACAAAGGGCAGGCCACGGTCGCGCGCAATATCTTCGCGCATCACCAGATAGGCTTCAGCTCCTGCGCAAGGCATGACGCAATCAAACAGCGTGATGGGGTCGGCAATCTGCCGGGCATTCAGATACTGCTCCACGCTCAGCGGGGTTTTCATCAGGGCTGGTTCATAACGCAGGGCGTTGTCGCGTTGCGCCACGCACAGGCGGGCAAAATCCTCGCGGCGGCTGCCATGCACCCGCATGTGCTCACGCGTCATCAGCGCAAAGCTGCCGTTTGGCCCGCCCGAACCATAGGGATAGGAAGCATCCTGAGAAAAGCGGCTGAAACTGGTGAGCATGGAGCGGAATGAATCGACATGATTGGTATCGCCGGCCACACAGGCGACGATGTCCGCATCGCCACTTTGCACCGCCCGGGCAGCACGGCGAAGCGTGACCACACCGGATGCGCCGCCGGTGGGCACATGATCCAGCCAGCGGGTGGTCAGGCCGAAATGCTGCGTCAGCCCCACCGCGGTATCGGGAAAAAGGGTGAAGGAAGACACGCACAAACCATCGATATCAGCAGGCGTAAATCCCGAAGACTGAGCCAGTCCGGACAAAGCCCGGCCTATCCACCAATGCGCCGGTTCCGGCGAATAACGTTCGTAAGGAATGCTGACCGGCGTGGTCAACACCACGCCGTCATAGCCCATGCGTTGATGGCCGGCTACGCGCCCTATGACGGCGGCCTCTTCTTGAAAGCGCGCAAATCGACCACCTGCCCGGACTCCAGCCGTTCGCGCGCCAATCGTTTGACTTCGGCACGGCTGATTTTCTGTGAGGCCGTCAGCGGCAGCTCATCCACAAAATCAATATAAGCCGGTAGTTTGAAATAGCTCAGAAACTGCATGGCATGATCGAAAATGGCCCTGGCCAGCGCGTCGTTACGCTCAATATCACCCGCGGTCACCACAAAGGCAAACACCTCGTCACCGCGCATTTCATCGGGCACCGCAGTCACCACCGAATTGAGCACGGCTTCGTGCCGCAGCAAGGCCGCTTCCACCTCTACGGCTGCAATGTTTTCACCGCTGCGGCGTATCACGTTTTTTTGCCGGTCGACGAAAAACAGCGAACCATCCGGCCCCTGCCGCACCACATCGCCGGTGTGCCACCAGCCACCGGCCCAGCCCTGCTCGGTCGCCTCGGCGTCCTTGTAGTAACCGCTGAAAAAACCTTTGCGTGGGTCAGCGCCTTTGGAGCGCACCAGCAACTCACCATCGCTGCCGGGCGGTACATCCTGATCTTCGGCATCGGCAATGCGGAATTCCATGTTCGCCACCGGCCTGCCTATGCAGCGCTGGCCAAGATGCCGGGGTTCGACATTGGCAGCGGTCATGCCGGCACCACCGGATTCGGTCATGGCCCAGGCTTCGATCAGGGGAAAGCCGAAGCGCTCTTCAAATACCTGCTGATGGCGCGGGTCGGAGCCCGCTCCAAAGCCGAACTTGATCTGGCCGCTGAAGTTGTCGCCTGCCTCGGGTGGCAGCGTCAGCAGTATGGCCGGCATCACCCCGAGGTAGTGAATCACGCTGGCCTTCTCTTCCTGCACCGTCTGCCACCAGGAACGCGGATGAAAACGGTCCATCTGAATCACACAGCCACCACAGAGCAGCATGGCCATGAAGGAAGTCGACAAGGCATTCATGTGATTGGGCGGCAGCGGGGTCATCAGCCTGTCGGTGGAATCAATCGCGCACAGCCCGCCGAACTGATTGTATTCACGGCCCATGTTGATGAAATACTCGTTGGACAGCATGCAGCCCTTGGGCTTGCCGGTAGTGCCCGAGGTGTAGAGGATGACCGCGGTGTCGTCGGGCGACGTCGGCGGTAGCTCGGTCACTGGCGCGGAGGTACCGACCAGCGCCGTGAAGTTGATCTCGCCCTCGTTCGCCGCGAAGTCGGTCGGCGAGGCCTTGGCGACGATGAGGTGCTTGCAGCTCTCGACACGGTCGAAGCCCGCCTTGGCCTGCGGATAGAAGCCCTCCCAGACCACCAACGCGACCGCGTCCGAGTCCTCGAGGTGATAGGCGATCTCGTCGGGGGTCAGCAGCACGTTGAGCGGCACCACCGGCGTGGCTGCATAGTGCGATCCGAAGTACGCGATGGGGAACTGCGGAACGTTGGGCAGCATCAGGGCGACATGCTGACCGGGCTTGATGCCGAGCTTGACTAGCCCGCCCGCGAACTTCTGCGCCAGGCCGTGAAGCTGGGCGTAGCTGATCTTAACGTCGTTGAGGATGAGCGCGGTATTACCCGGGGTCTTCTGTGCACTGGCGCGCAAGATCGTGGCGAGGTTCAGCATGAATGAAGCTCCTATTAGCGCGGTGATATCGCGTGGAGTCTCATCACACAACACCTTACTTCGCCCATCCGACAGACTTTTGTCGCGGTCCTCGGAAACACCGGCGGGGCGCCGCTTTGCCGCCAGCAACTGAAGCTATCCAGCGAGCTCAGGCCCCCGATTTCGTGTGCGGTTCGTTTCAGACTTGCTGCCGGATGGGGGTCGGCGGACGGCCCCGGAACTGTATGGTCTGCTCCCGCCGACGGTACCAGAGCGGGGAAGGCCCACCCCGCGCGGCGCCACCCTCCACGGAGGAAATTCGACGCGCGTCTCGTCCACGAGCCGCTCGACTTGAGCGAGTGGCAAACCGCCGTCGCGCAGCACGATGTCGACACTGGCGCGGCCATCTTGCTCTAATGTTGCGATGGTTTCTCCTCGGCAGATCTTCGTCATCTCCGACCTGCACCTGGGTGGCCCGCCGGGCTTTCAGATGATGCGACACCCCGACGTGTTGGCCACGTTCATCCACGCGATGGCCGCTGCACCGCAGCGCACCGAGCTGGTGATCGCCGGCGACTTCGTGGACTTCCTGGCGGAGGGCGCCGCCCCAGACGGAGAGATCCCCACCGAATGGGATCCGCTGCTTCACGACCCGTCGGTGGCTGCGTGGGCCTTCGAGCGCATCGCGCGGCGCTCGTCCTTTGCGGTGGTCTTCGCCGCACTCCGCGAATTTCTGCAGAATGCCGCGCACTCGCTGACCATTCTGCTCGGCAACCACGACATCGAGCTGAGCTACCCGGCCGTGCGAGAAAAGCTGTGCGAGGTGCTCGCGGTCGAAGAGGGGCGCGGGCTGCGCTTCATCTGCGACGGAGAAGCGTATGTCGTGGGCGACGCGCTGATCGAGCACGGCAATCGTTACGACCGCTGGAACCAAGTGGATCACGACCGTCTGCGACACGCGCGGTCGCTCCAATCGCGCGGCGAAGAATATCTACGCACCGCCCTCATGACGCCCCCTGCGGGTAGTCAGCTCGTGGCCCACGTCATGAACCCCATCAAGCGCTCCTACGGCTTCGTCGATCTGCTCAAGCCCGAGAACGAAGCCGTGTTGCCCGTGCTGCTCGCGCTCGAGCCCGGCTATCGAAGCCGGATCGTGCAGGCCATGGCCGCGCTCTCGCCCGGAGTGCGTCACGGGGTCGCTCGCGACGGACTGCCAATTCGTTTGTCGGACGCGGCGAGCTCGGACGGCGGCGTAGAGCTATCCTTCGACGCTCGTGTCGAGCCGACGGCGCCCGCCAACTCGGTCACAGCCGCCCTCGCACGAGTCCTGGGAGGACCGAGCGCGGCCGCACTGTTTCTCGGCGCGCTGCCTGAGGAGGAGGCACACATCGGAGAAGCGACAGGAGGCGGAGCGCTCCGCTTGGCAGGCGCGCTGCTCGAGATCGTGCGCGCAGGCGAGGCGCCTCTCGCGCGCAAGCGCGCATTGATCAAAGCCCTCCGCGTGCTGCAGAACGATCGGAGCTGGCAGCTCGAGGGCGAAGAATCGAGCTCCCCGTATCTCAGCAAAGCCAAGCAGCTGATCGCGGAGCGTCGTTTCCGTTTCGTGGTCTTCGGCCACACGCACCACGCACGCCGGATGACGCTCGCCCACGGAGCGCTTTACCTCAACTCCGGGACCTGGGCGGACTTGATGCGCGTTCCCGACGCGATCGTGCGCGGCGACGATGCCACCTCGCTGACCGCCGTGGACGACTTCCTGCGCGCGCTCGATACCAACGACTTCGGCCGCTATGCATGGTTCCGGCCCACGTACGTGCGGATGCAGCTCTCGGCAGCAAACGTCGTGGGCGATGCCGAGCTGCTCGAGGCCTCCGCATGAGCCATGCCGAGCGGCGCGCCATCGCCCGGCTCGAGCTCTTCGATGCGCAAGGAGCGCGGATCCGCAATGAACACGGCGAGCCGCTGTGGGGCACCGCGTTCCTCACGGGCAGCCGCTTTGCCCTTACTGCCTATCACGTCGTCGCAGACCGCAGGCGCAGCGACTTCGTGCTCAAGGCGCACCGCTTCGAGCTGGTGTTCGTGCGCGCTGGCGGTGTGCGCATCGCCGTGCGTACGCCGGTAGCGGCGCTCGCCGACCGCGATCTCGACGCGGTCCTCTTGGAGCTGGAGCAGGACCCTCCGAGCGACGTCGAGCCGCTGGTGTCGACCGGCGACGTCGTCCAGCTGCAATGGTTCGCCGCCGAGGGGGCGGACAGCGCGAT
>CAYSRR010000204.1:0-5636 GCA_964433375.1 uncultured Streptomycetaceae bacterium | reverse complement strand
GTGATCCTGGGGGCCGGCCAGGTCGGCTCCACGGTCGCCGAGAGCCTGGTTTCCGAGGCCAACGACATCACCGTGGTCGACGTCGAGCCGGCACGGCTGAAGCGCCTGCAGGACCGGTTCGACCTGCGGACCATCACCGGCAACGCGGCCCACCCCGCCGTGCTGGAGCAAGCCGGCGCGCGCGACGCCGACATGCTGCTCGCGGTGACGCAAAGCGACGAGACCAACATGGTGGCGTGCAAGCTCGCCGCCACCATGTTCAACATCCCGATGAAGATCGCGCGCATCCGCTCCGCCGATTACCTGTCGCACCCCGAGATCTTCTCGCCCGAGAACTTCGCGGTGGATCACTCGATCTGCCCGGAGCAGATCCTGTGCGATTCCATCGTCAAGCTGCTCGAATTCCCCGAGGCGCTGCAGGTGCTCGAGTTCGCCGACGGCAAGGTGAGCCTGGTGGCGGTGCGCGCGTTCCACGGCGGGCCGCTGGTCGGCCACGAAATCCGCCACCTGCGCGGCCACATGCCCAGGGTCGACACGCGGGTGGCCGCGATCTTCCGCGGCGACCGCCCGATCGCGCCCGAGGGCACGACGGTGGTGGAGCCCGGCGACGAGGTGTTCTTCATCGCCGCGACGGAAAACATCCGCAACGTCCTGCGCGAGCTGCGGCGCATGGACAAGCCGGTCAGGCGCGTGCTGATCGGCGGCGGCGGCAACATCGGCCGGCGGCTCGCGCGGGCGATCGAGCGCAAGTACGAGGTCAAGCTGATCGAGTTCAACAAAACGGCGGCCCAGCGGCTCGCCGCGGAGCTCGACAGGACCCTGGTGCTGACCGGCGACGTGACCGACGAGGAGCTGCTCGACTCGGAGAACATCGCCGACATGGACGTCTACTGCGCGGTCACCAACGACGACGAGAACAACATCATGAGCTCGCTGCTGGCCAAGCGCCGCGGCGCGGGCAAGGTGATCGCCCTGATCAACCGCGGCTCGTACGTGAATCTGGTGCAGGCCGGCCAGATCGACATCGCGATATCCCCCGCCCAGGCCACCATCGGCACGCTGCTCGCGCACGTGCGGCGCGGCGACTGCGCCGTGGTCCACGCGCTGCGGCGCGGCGCGGCGGAGGCGCTGGAGCTGATCGCCCACGGCGACGCGAAATCCTCGAAGGTGGTGGGCCGCCGCGTCGAGCAGCTCGACCTGCCCCGGGGCGCCACCATCGGCGCGATCGTGCGCGGACGCGACGGAAGCGCCGGCAAAAGTGATCACGAGGTCATCGTCGCGCACCACGACACGGTCATCCAGGCCGGCGACCACGTCATCGTGTTCGTGGTGAACAAGCGCATGGTGCCCGGCATCGAGAAGCTGTTCCAGGTGGAAGTCAACTTCCTCTGATCAGCCACTTCCACAAGACTCGGTCATGAGCTGGCTGCTGGCGGTCTGTCCGGTGCTCGGCATCATCGCCATGGCGATGAGCCTGTCGCACCTGCTGCCGGTCGCGTCCTCGATCCTGCTCGAGGACGGCACCACCCGCATCTTCCTGTGGTCGATGGGGCTCAACTTCGCCGTGGGCTCGCTGCTCTGGCTCGCCACGCGGCGACGGCGGCACGAGCTGCAGATGCGGGAAGGCATCCTGCTCGTCATCCTGGTGTGGACGGGCGGCGCCCTGTTCGCGACGGTGCCGCTCTACTTCGGGCTGCCCGGCATCTCGTTCACCGATGCCTACTTCGAATCCATGTCGGGACTCACCGCGACCGGGGCGACGCTGCTCGAGGGCCTCGACCGCCTGCCGCCGTCGATCAACCTGTGGCGTGCCGAGCTGCAGTGGCTGGGCGGCATGGGCGTGATCGTGCTGGTGGTGGCGGTCCTGCCGATGATCGGCGTCGGCGGCCGCCAGATCTCCAGGGCCGAGATGCCGGGCCCGATGAAGGGCGAGGCGCTGACGCCGCGCATGACGCAGACCGCCAAGGGACTGTGGATGGTCTACGTCGCGCTCACCGCGGCCTGCCTCGTCGCCTACCGCTGGGCCGGCATGCCGTGGCTCGACGCGCTGATCCACAGCTTCACCACGCTTTCGCTCGGCGGGTTCTCGTCGCACGACGCCGGCCTCGGCCACTTCGACTCCGCCGCGGTCGAAGGCGTGGCCATGGTATTCATGCTGCTGGCCGGCATTAATTTCGCGACGCACTTCCTGGCATGGCAGCGGCGCAGCCTGGCGTCCTACCGCCGGGACTCGGAGCTGCCCTGGTTTCTCGGCGTGCTGGGCGCGAGCGTGGCCTTCATCGCCGTCTTTCTCTGGGCGAACGGCACTTTCCCGGACGCGCTCGCCGCGCTGCGTCACGCCGCGTTCCACACCATCTCGATCGGCACCAACACCGGCTACGCGACGGTGGACTACGGCCAGTGGCCGGTGTTCGCGCCGCTGTGGCTGATCTTCCTCGGCACCTTCGTGGCCTGCTCGGGATCCGCCGGCGGCGGGATCAAGATGATCCGGGCGATGATCCTGTTCCGCCAGGTTTTCCGGGAGTTCAGCAAGCTCTCGCACCCGAACGCGGTCACGCCGTTGAAGATCGGCGGCCACGTCGTCCCCAACCAGGTGGTGTTTTCGGTGCTGGCCTTCCTGTTTGCCTGGCTGGCGACGCTGGTCAGCATGACCCTGCTGCTGACGCTGTCGGGCCTCGACGCCCTCACCGCGTTCTCCGCGATCGTCGCCTCGCTCAACAACATCGGCCCCGGCCTGCACCAGGTGGGGCCCGCCGCCAATTACGCCGTGCTCTCCGACTTCCAGACCTGGGTGTGCACCGCCACCATGCTGCTCGGGCGGCTCGAGCTGCTGACCGTGCTGGTGGTGCTGACGCCGGCGTTCTGGCGCAAATGAGCGCGAGGTGGGAAAATGGACGCTGCCATGCAGAAGATGAACCTGGCGCAACATTTCCTGATCGCCATGCCCGCCATGGCGGACCCGCATTTCACGCGCACGCTCACCTACATCTGCGAGCACAACGACCAGGGCGCGCTCGGCATCGTCGTCAACCGGCCGCTCGACATGACCCTGCAGGCGCTGCTCGAGCAGGTCAGCATCCCGCCCGGGGGCGAGGCATTCAAGTCGGTCCCGATCCATTTCGGGGGCCCGGTGCAGGTGGACCGCGGCTTCGTGCTGCACGCCCCGCTCGGCCAGTGGCAATCGACGCTGGCGGTGAACGGCGAGATCGGCCTCACCACCTCCAAGGACATCCTGCAGGCGGTGGCGCGCGGCGAAGGGCCGGGCAAGCTGTTCGTCACGCTCGGCTATGCCGGCTGGGCGCCGGGCCAGCTCGAGAACGAGCTCGCGCAAAACGCCTGGCTCACCGTGCAGGCCCGGTCCGAAGTGATCTTCGACCTGCCCGCCGACAAACGGCTGTCAGCGGCGATGAGCCTGCTCGGCATCGACTTCGCCAGCCTGTCGGAACAGGCGGGTCACGCCTGACCCGAGTGACGAGGGTCGAGTGTCGAGTGGTGCTTGATGACTGCTAACGCAGGGCGCTCGAAAACGAACTCCCCTCCGCCCTCGACACCCGACACCCGACACTTCCCGAGAACCGGGACGGTTCTCGGGTTCGACTTCGGCACGAAGCGCACCGGCGTCGCCGTCGGCGATTTCGAAACCCGGCTGGCGCACCCCCTTGCCACCCTCGCCGCGACGGAAAACCGCGCGCGCTTCGCGGCGATCGAGCGGCTGGTCGCCGAATGGCGGCCGGTGCTGCTGGTGGTCGGCGCGCCCTCCCGGGAAGACGGCACCGAGCACCCGGTCGGGCGGCTCGCCCGCCGTTTCGCCCAGCGGCTGCACGGCCGCTTCGGCATCCGCGCCGAGGTGGTCGACGAGCACCTCACCTCGCACGACGCGGAACGGTCCCTGCGCGACTCCGGCGCGCGCGGCGCGCGCCTGAAGGCCGGCATCGACGCGGTGGCGGCGCAGCGCATACTGGAAGCCTATTTCGCGAGCGCGAAATAGGCTACGGTGATTGGGTAATTTGGTGATTGGGTGATTGGGTGATTAAGTGATTCGGTTAGATTCAGACAACCCGCTGAGCCCGAGTGACTCAATCACTCAATCACCTAATCACTCAATCACTCATCGCCGCTCGCCCGCGAGCGGCGATTCGTGTTACCCTAGCGCGCCAATTTGACAGGGAAACATGCCCGGCACCCCGTTACCCGACGCCGAGCAGCTGCTGACCAGGCTGATCGAGCAAATGCGGCCCGCAGTGGGGCCGGAAACGGGTTTGATCGGCATCCACACCGGCGGCGTCTGGGTCGCCGAACGGGTGCACCAGGCGCTTAAGCTGCCGACGCCGCTCGCCTCCCTCGACGTTTCCTTCTACCGCGACGACGTCCAGGCCCGCGGACTGCACCGCGACGTCAAGCGCTCCGAAATTCCCTTCGAAGTCGAAGGCCGCGACCTCATCCTGGTCGACGACGTGCTCTACACCGGCCGCACCATCCGCGCCGCGCTGAACGAGGTGTTCGACTACGGCCGCCCGGCGAGCGTGCTGCTCGCCGTGCTGGTGGACCGCGGCGGGCGCCAGCTGCCCGTGGCTGCCCAGTACTGCGGCGCCACGCTCGCCCCCGCGCCCGGCCTCAACATCGCGCTCAAGCGGGATGCCGGCGGCCGGCTCGGTTTCGAACTGCGTGGGGAGAAGCGCTGATGTGGCTCCACCCCACCAACCCGCAGCTCGACAAGAAGGGGCGCCTGCATCACCTGCTCACGCTGGAAGGTTTGCCGGCCGAGATCCTGTGGCAGATTCTCGACACCGCGAAGTCCTTCATCGGCACCCGGGTGAAGAAGGTCCCGCTGCTGCGCGGCCAGTCGGTGTTCAACGTGTTCTTCGAGCCGTCCACGCGCACGCGCACGACGTTCGAGATCGCCGCCAAGCGGCTTTCCGCCGACGTCATCAACCTCAATATCAGCGCTTCCTCCCAGTCGAAAGGCGAGAGCCTGCTCGACACGGTGGACAACCTCTCGGCGATGCACGCGGACATGTTCGTGGTGCGGCACAGCGAGAGCGGCGCGCCGCACTTCATCGCGCGCCACGTCGCGGCCGACATCCACGTCATCAACGCCGGCGACGGGCGCCATTCGCACCCGACGCAGGGGCTGCTCGACATGTACACCATCCGCCACTACAAGAAGGATTTCTCCAGCCTGCGGGTGGCGATCGTGGGCGACGTGCTGCACTCGCGGGTGGCGCGCTCGCAGATCCACGCGCTCGCCACCCTCGGCTGTCCGGAGATCCGCGTCATCGGCCCGAAGACGCTGCTGCCCGCGCACGTCGAGCAGCTCGGCGTGCACGTCTACCACGACATGCGCCAGGGCCTGAAGGACGTGGACGTGGTGACGATGCTGCGCCTGCAGAACGAGCGCATGCAGGGAGCACTGCTGCCCTCGGCCCAGGAGTTCTACAAGTTCTACGGGCTGACCGACGACAAGCTCGCGGTGGCCAGGCCGGACGCGATCGTGCTCCACCCCGGGCCGATGAATCGCGGCGTGGAGATCGACTCCAGCGTCGCCGACGGCAAGCAGTCGGTGATCCTGCCGCAGGTCACCTTCGGCATCGCCATCCGCATGGCGGTGATGAGCATCATGGCTGGCAACAAGTAAA
>CAYSRR010000203.1:1779-5655 GCA_964433375.1 uncultured Streptomycetaceae bacterium | reverse complement strand
AGCCGCATGTATTACGTCGGCCAGCCCTCGATCCAGGCGCGTCGTCTCTGTGAAGTGACTTTTGAATGCCTGTGGCGGGGCATCGAAGCGGTGCGGCCCGGCGCCCAGCTCGGCGATATCGGCCACGCGATACAAGCGCATGCCGAGGGCCACGGCTACAGCGTGGTGCGCGAATTCTGCGGGCACGGCATCGGCAGGAAGTTTCACGAGGAGCCGCAGATCCTGCACTACGGCAGGCCGGGCATCGGGCTCAGGCTGGAAGCCGGCATGATCTTCACGGTCGAGCCCATGATCAACGCCGGCAAGCCCGAAATCCGGCAACTCGCGGACGGCTGGACCGTGGTCACCAAGGATCACAGCCTGTCCGCGCAATGGGAGCACACGGTGCTGGTGACGGAATCCGGGCACGAAGTGCTGACCCTGTCAGCGGGCGCTCCGCCCAGGCCCGGTGCCTGAGCGCATGGCCGGATTCCAGGCCGTCACCCACGCGCGGTCTCCGGCCCAGTCCCGCATCGGGCACTGGAAGCAGCGGCTGACATCGCTGCGCGGGCAGTTGCGCAGGGAATTTTCCGCGCGCAAGTCCCCCAGGGAGCTCGTGCGCAAGCAGGCCGCCATGGTCGACCGTCAGCTGAAGGAGGTCTGGGCCGAACATGGCATGCCGGGCCACGCGGCCCTGGCCGCCGTGGGCGGTTACGGTCGCGGCCAGCTGTTCCCCTGCTCCGACGTCGACCTGCTGATCCTGCTGTCTTCCCCGGCCGACGCATCGCTCGCCGGCAAGATCGAAGGCCTGATCGGCATGCTCTGGGACATCGGCATCGAGGTGGGGCACAGCGTGCGCACGATCGACGAGTGCGTCGCGCTGGCCGCGGAGGACATCACGGTCCAGACCACGCTGCTGGAAGCGCGGCTGCTCGCCGGCAAGCGCGACCTGTTCGCCCGGTTCGTGAAGCGCATGCGCGACACCCTCGATCCGGCGGCGTTCATGCAGGCCAAGCTGCTGGAGCAGCAGCAGCGCCACATGCGCTACGCGGAAACCAATCTCGAGCCCAACATCAAGGAAAGCGCCGGCGGCCTGCGCGACCTGCAAACCATACTCTGGATCGCGCGCGCGGCCGGAACCGGAAAAACATGGTCGGAGCTGGCGCGACGCGGCCTGATCACCCGCACCGAGGCCCGCGAGATCGCCCAGCACGAGCAGCTGCTGCAGTCGCTGCGCATCCGCCTGCATTACTGCGCGGGCCGGCGCGAGGACCGGCTGCTGTTCGACTACCAGACCGCGCTGGCCCGCGAATTCGGCCTGCACGACCGGCCTCACCGGCTCGCCAGCGAGCAGCTGATGCAGCGCTATTACCGGACCGCGAAGGCCGTGTTCCAGCTGAACACCATCGTGCTGCAGAATCTGGACGCGCGCATCAACCCTCCGCGCGACAAGGAATACCATCCCATCAACGAGCGCTTCGGCATACGCGACGAGTTGCTGGTACCGCGCGACGAGCGCCTGTTCCAGCGACAGCCGGCGGCGATACTCGAGAGCTTCCTGCTGCTGCAGCAGCATCCCGAGCTGAAAGGCATGAGCGCCGCAGCGCTGCGCGCGCTATGGCGGGCCCGGCGGCTGATCAACCCGGCCTTCCGCAAGAACCCCCGCAATCGCGAGCAGTTCCTCAGACTGCTGCGCAGCCCGGAACGGGTCGCACGCACGCTGAGGCGCATGAACCAGTACGACGTCCTCGGCCGCTACCTGCCCGACTTTGGACGCATCGTGGGGCAGATGCAGCACGACCTCTACCACGTTTACACGGTGGACGAGCACATCCTCAAGGTATTGCGCAACGTGCGGCGCTTCTCGGTCCCGGAACTCGCCCACGAGTTCCCGCTGTGCAGCCGGCTGATGAGTAATTTCGAGCGGCCGGAAGTGCTGTACCTCGCGGCGCTGTTTCACGACATCGCCAAGGGACGCGGCGGCGACCATTCGCAGCTCGGTTCGGCCGATGCGCGCCGCTTCTGCCGCGAGCACGGCCTGTCGCGGGAAGACGTCGAACTGGTCGCCTGGCTGGTCGAGAATCATCTGGTCATGTCCACCACGGCCCAGAAGCAGGACATCGCCGACCCGGCCGTGGTGCAGTCCTTCGCCGGACGCGTCGGCGACGAGCGCCATCTCATCGCGCTCTACCTGCTCACGGTCGCGGATATCCGCGGCACCAGCCCCAGGGTCTGGAACGCGTGGAAAGGCAAGCTGCTCGAGGACCTGTTCTGGGCCACGCGCCGCAGGCTGACCGGCGCCCCGCCCACTCTCGCGAGCAGCCTGCAGGCGCGGCAGGAGGAAGCCCGCGCCAAGCTGCGGCTCTACGCGGTGCCGGAGAACGCGGAGAAAGCACTGTGGGCCCAGCTCGACGATTCCTACTTCCTCCGGCACGAGCCGCAGGAAATCGCGTGGCATACGCGGGTGCTTTACTACCGCGCGCAGACGCGGGAGCCCGTGGTCAAGGCGCGCCTGTCGCCCGCGGGCGAGGGATTGCAGGTGATGATCTACGTCCCCGACCAGAAGGAGCTGTTCGCGCGCATCTGCAGCTTCTTCGAGCGCATCAGCTACGACATCTTCGAAGCCAAGATCTACACCACGCGCCACGGCTACGCGCTCGACAGCTTCCAGGTGCAGGACCCCGACAATCGCCGCCCCCAGTACCGCGACGTCATCGGCCTGATCGAGCATGACCTCGCCGGGCAACTGCTGCACAAGACGCCGCTGCCGGGCCTCACCCGCCCGCGCCTCTCCCGCCAGCTGCGCCATTTCCCGATTTCACCCGAGGTCAACATCCAGCCCGACGAGAAAGGCACCTCCTGGGTGCTGTCGCTGATCGCGGGCGACCGGCCCGGCCTGCTGTCGCGCATCGCGCGCGTGCTGACCGCTTACAACGTCAACCTCAACACCGCCAAGATCAACACCCTCGGCTCGCGCGCCGAAGACGTGTTCATCATTGCTGGAGAAGCGCTGAAGGATGCGAAAACCGTGGTGCGCCTGGAGAGCAGCCTGCTCGAGCAGCTCCGCATCTAGCGGAGTGTTGAGTTTTAAGTTTTAAGTGAGTGTCGTCGCACGTTTTTTACTCAACACTCAAAACTCAACACTCGGGACCGTTAGTCGTCCTGCAGGTCCTCGCCCGGAAACAGTTCCTCGCTGAAGCCGAAATTGCGCAGGTCGCGGATGCGCATCGGGTACAGGATGCCGGCGAGGTGATCGCATTCGTGCTGCGCCACCCGCGCGTGGAAATCGCTGACGGTGCGGTCCAGAGCCTTGCCGTATTGGTCGAAGCCGCGGTAACGCAATTTCCGGTAGCGCGGCACCAGCCCGCGCATGCCGGGGACGCTGAGGCAGCCTTCCCAGCCCTCTTCGATCTCGCGGCCGATCGGCTCCAGCACCGGGTTGATCAGCACGGTATACGGCACTTCCTCCGCGTCGGGATAGCGGGGATTGCGCGCGACGCCGAAAATCACCACCTGCAGGCCGACGCCGATCTGCGGCGCTGCAAGCCCGGCCCCGTTCAGCGCCTTCATGGTGTCGTCCATGTCCGCGATCAACGCATGCAGTTCGGGCGTATCGAAGCGCTCCACCGGCCGGGAGGGCTCGAGCAGGCGCGGGTCGCCCATGCGCAGGACGGTTCTAACGGCCATCGATCGTCACCAGTTTTTCGAGCACGCCGCGCACGCGCGTCATCGCCCCGTGCAGGACTTCATCCATGTCGGCGTGGCTGATGGCCTGCCTGCTGGCGCCGCGGCCGGCTGCATGGTTGACGACGGCGGTGATCGCCGCGTAGCAAAGCCCCAGCTCGCGCGCGAGCCCCGTGCGTTCCGAGAACGCTCTTCTATGGGGTACAAACGGGG
>CAYSRR010000203.1:0-1769 GCA_964433375.1 uncultured Streptomycetaceae bacterium | reverse complement strand
GCGGGTCATGCCCACCATATCGGCGCCGTCTTTCTCCAGGCGATCGATTTCCGCGGCGCTCTCGAGCCGCGGCCCCTGGGTGGCGGCATAAGTCCCGCCGTCCACGATCCGCTCCCCCGCCGCCGCCGTTGCCTGCAGCAGCCTGAGCCTCAACGCTTCGCAATACGGCCGGGTAAAGTCGACATGCGTGACCGGCCCATCGCCCCGGGTAAAGAACGTGGACGGGCGCCCGTGGGTGTAGTCGATGATCTGGTCGGGCAGCGCCAGCGTGCCGGGTTCCAGGTCCTTGCGTATGCCGCCCACCGCGGCAACGGACACGACGTCCCGCACGCCCCGCGCATGCAGCGCCCAGAGGTTGGCGCGATAGTTCACCTCGTGGGGCGGGATGGTATGCCCCGGGCCGTGGCGCGCGAGGAACACCACGTCGCGCCCGCGCAGCCTGCCCGACTCGAGCGGCCCGGAAGGCTCGCCATAGGGCGTGCGCACCGTTTCCTGCCCGGTACTTTCGAGGCCGGGAAGCCGGTTGAGGCCGCTGCCGCCGATGATCGCTAGCACCCGCCGTCCTCCTCGAGGGCGTAGATTTCCGGCAGGTTGCGCCAGGCGCCCTGCACGTCCATGCCGAAGCCGAATACGTAGCGGTCGGGCAGCTGCACGCCGGTGAAATCGGCCCGGATCGGCCTGGGGCGGCCGGTGTCCTTCTCGGCGAAAACGGCGCAAAGGACGCGGCCCGCGCCCGCTGCGACAAGCCTGTCCCGTATCGCCGCCAGCGTGCTTCCCTCGTCCAGGATATCGTCCAGCACCAGCACGGCCCGCCCCGCCACCGGCGTTCCCGGCACGACTTTCCAGGTGATGTCGCCCCCTCGCGTAGAGTCTCCGTAGCGCGTCAACTCGAGGTAGTCGAACTCCAGCGGGAACCGGAGCCGGGGAAGAAGCTGCCCCGCGAAAACGACGCCGCCGCGCATGACGCACAGCACCAGCGGGAAGCTGTCGGACAGGGCGGCGGTGATTTCCCGCGCCAGGCGTTCGAGCGCGCCGGAGACATCGACGGCGGGACACACCAGGTCCGCGGTTTCGAGAACGCGCCGGGCTTTGTCGGGGGACAGTGCCACTACTAATAGGTGAACGTGACGACGCGATCGTCCATCGCCTGCTCGATCACGTAGGCGCCGCCGACCGTCTCCTCGATCTCCGGGATCAGGTCGTTGCCCCACAAGTCCAGCGTGGGCGTGCATATCTTGAAACGCACGCCCGCGGCATGGGCGTCCTTCATGAAATCGTAGACGCTCTTGCCCGAGCCTTCCTTGATGTAGATTTTCTCGGCCACACCGCGCAGCGCGAGCTCGCCCGCGCGCGCCGTCAGGATCACTTCCACCTCGTAATCCATGGCCGCGGCCACCGTCGCCTGGAAGAACGGCGCGCCGAGCTCGGCGGCGTTCCGCGGGTCGGTGTTGACCATCACGATCATCAGCTTGTCGGCCATGCGCTCATTCTATAAGGTCGGGCCCCGGGTCGTCCCCTACTTCGGCGCGCGCACGCCCAGGCTGCGCAGGTATTTCCTGAAATCGGCCCCGACTTCCGGGTGCTTGATGGCGAACTGGACGTTGGCCTGCAGGTAACCCAGCTTGCTGCCGCAGTCGTAACGCACCCCGTCGAACTCGTAGGCGAACACGTCTTCCTCGCCGATCAGCGCCGCGATGGCGTCGGTCAACTGGATCTCGCCGCCGGCGCCGGGCCTGACGCGCTGCAGGTGATGAAAGATTCGGGGCGTC
>CAYSRR010000202.1:0-5691 GCA_964433375.1 uncultured Streptomycetaceae bacterium | reverse complement strand
GTTTACGGCGCCTCCTTCCTCCAGCGCGGCGGCGTGCTGCTGATCCTGGCGCTGATCGCCGTCTCGGTCTACCTGGCGATACGCATGAAGGCGCAGCGCGATCCACTCACGGCGACGGGGCCGCACGCGCCGGTCAACAAGGCGCCGCAGGCCGCTTTCCTGGGCCTGCTCGTCGCCATCTGCCTCTACTCGATTTACGACACCTGGCATCTCCAGTTCCTGGGCAAGGTATTTCCGCTGGCGGTGACGCTGGTCACCTTGGCTCTGCTGATCGCCGCCGTGCTGCAGTTCAGCCGCAAGCGGCCCGACTACGTATTCTTCGACAGCGAGCGCGAATGGACCGGCGAGGACAGGCCCGTCCACGGCGACCTGTATTTCCAGGGCTGGATACTGGGGCTGCTCGCGGCCATCGCCCTGTTCGGATTCATCCTGGGGATACTCATCTACATCTCGGCTTTCCTGAGGGTGAAAGCCGGTGTGCGCTGGCACTGGTCCATTGCCAGCGCGCTGGCCGCGGTCGCCGTGATGAGCCTGTTCGGGCATATCTTCGTGCTGCAATACCCGGCGGGCCTGCTGCAGTCCGTCGTCGATCTGCCTTGGCCCTTCGACGGATAGTCCTGGGAACAAGTAGGGGCGGTGCAAGGTTTTTGTGACTGTAGGGCCACGCCTGACAGAAACGTTACATTGACCCCACTTATCCTTAGAGTGTCACGGCAAGGAGTGCCCTCTGCATACCGCGCTTGGCTTCGAGGCCCACGAAGAACCGGCCCATGTGAAGGCGGCCGAGCCGACCGAATTGTTTCGAATGCAACTGGAAACGTAAGAAGTCTCGCGTCAGACGCGGGAATTTGGCGTGGCGCTGACCAGTGCCGGGAAAAAGGTTGAAGTCGTTCACTTGGAAGGCTATAACCAAAAAGTGACGAACGACAAAATTGCCGCAACCCATCCGGATTCTGGATCCGTTTCCGCCGTACCAACCTGCGCACCGCCGGACTTCGCGGTACGCAGGCCGCGGCTGCAGATTCCCGCGGGAGCGTGCGATTGCCACGCTCATGTTTGCGGTCCCGCCGCAACCTACCCGCTGTACGCGAAACGCATCTACAGTCCGGCCGAAACCCCGGTCGCCGACTATCGGCGGATGCTTTCGGCGCTGGGCGTCGACCGCGCGGTCCTGGTGCAACCCAGTTTCTACGGCGCCGACAATTCCGCCATGCTGGATGCACTCAAGCATGCGGCGGGACGGTTCCGCGGCGTCGCCGTAGTGTCTCCCGATATCTCCCGCGACCGGCTGCGGGAACTGCACGACCAGGGCGTGCGCGGCGTGCGGGTAAACATCGTCGATACCAGCGAGGCCAAGGGCGTGCTGCCGCTGGACAGGCTGGAGTCGCTGGCGCGGCGCATTCGCCCGTTCGGCTGGCACATCGAGCTCCTGATGCATGTCGACGAGTTTCCCGATCTCGACCGGGCATTCGAAAGCTTCCCGGTAAGCCTGGTGTTCGGCCATCTGGGCTATGTACGTGCCGACAAGGGCACCGGGACGCCCGGATTTCAGGCTCTGCTTCGAATGCTGCGCAGGCGCCAGGCGTGGGTGAAGCTGACCGGCCCGTACCGCATATCCGGGAGTGGCCTGCCCTACGCCGATACCAATTCCTTTGCCGCGGCGTTGCTGGACGCGGCGCCAGGCCAGGTTCTATGGGGGAGCGATTGGCCGCACATCATGGCGCGATGGCCGGCACCCATGCCGAACGACGCGGATCTGGTGGAGCTGCTCTGCCAGTGGATACCCGACCCGGAGATTCTGCGGCGGGTCCTGGTCGATAACCCGGCAAGCTTCTACGGGTTCGACGAATAGTTGCCAACTGCCGCGGCCAGCGGCACGGCGTTCACAGGCTCTTCGCCACTTCGATCAAGGTCTGCCGGAACCACCGGTGCGACGGCTGGCGGTGGGTGCGCTCGTGCCAGTAGACCCCGATTCTCATGCCGGGGAGATCCAGAGGCGGATCGAGCACCTGAAGGGACAGGTGCTGGGCCATTATCTGCGCCACGCGCTCCGGAACCGCGGCAATGAGATCGGAGCGGGCGACGGCATGGGACACCGTCAGGAAGTTTTGCGCCAGCAGCGCGACACGCAGCTTACGCCCGTGGGAAGCAACCATCTTGTCGATCCTGAGCCCCGTCTGCCCGTAGCCCAGCCGCGGCCGGACGTGGGGCAACCCGAAGAACTGCTCCCTCGTCAGGCTGCCCTTGATGGATGGGTGCCCCTTTTTGGCGATGCACACCAGACGATCCCGGAACAGTGTCGTGGAATGCAGCGCCCGCGGAATCTCGTTCAGCGGGCCTGCGCTGACGCGAAAATCGACCTCGCCCTGCTCCATCCATTCCAGCATGCGCTCGCGTACCGGTATACGAAACTCGACAGCAACCCCCGGCGCTTCCTGTCTCAGCCGGCTCATTAACGCGGGCGCCAGTACGTACTCGACATATTCCGTGGACGTCAGCATGAAAGTCGTTTGTGCCGTGCGGGGGTCGAACGCCGACGGCAGAGCCAGAATCCGGTTGACGTCGACCAACAGCCGCTGCACGGGTTCCTGAAGGTCGAGCGCGCGGCGAGTGGGGATCATCTCCTTCTGCGCCCGGACGAACAGGGGGTCGTTGAGGACGCGGCGCAGGCGCGCCAGCGAGTGGCTCATGGCCGGCTGGCTCAGTCCCAGCCGCTCCGCCGCCCGCGAGACGTTGCGTTCCTTGACCAGCGCCTCGAAGCAGCGCAGCAAATGGACATCGAGCGACTTGATATTCACAACAGGAATACTCGCAATAACCTTGTATTTATAGACGCATTATAACGGTCGCGCCTATCCTAGGCATGCGAACGACAAGCCCGGCGCAAGGCCGGCAATCTGAGAACAGCCGCGGTTCGGCGACCGGTAAACCGGATTTTCTGGAGGAGCAGGCATGTTTTACGAAGGCAACTGGATCGACAGTTTTCCAAAGAACTATCAGTGGTCGAACGCCACGTCCATTACGAAGGGCATGGCCCCGTGGGGCGCGGTCGCCCTGGGTGAAATCGACGAGATCGTGCAGCGCCTGCACCAGAGAGCCAACGACCCTCACGCCTGGGAGGAAGAATGGTGCGCCATGGCCGAGAGAATGGAGAAGACGGCGGATGCGGCGGCGGCGGAAAAGCGTGACGCGACCGCCGGCAACTATTACCTGCGCGCGGGCACCTACTATTTCACGGGCGAGCGCATGGTGCCGCCGGGCGAGAAGAAAACCGCGATCTACCGGAAAAGCCTGCGCTGCGCCCAGGAAGGGCTGAAGCGCCGTTATTCCAACCTCGAGATAGTCGATATCCCTTACGAAGACTCCTCGCTCGCCGCCTATTTCCTCAAGTCGCCGGTCGCCAAGGGGCCCGCCCCGACCGTCGTGCTGTTCAACGGCCTCGACAACTGCAAGGAGATGAACGTCCTTTTCGCGGGAGTCGAACTGGCGTTTCGCGGCTTTCATACCCTTGCTGTCGACGGTCCCGGCCAGGGCGAGTCACTGCGTTTGCGCAATCACCACTCCCGCTATGACTACGAGGCCGCCGGCATACCGGCGTACGAGTTCGTCGCGAAGCGCAAGGACGTGGACCCGAAGCGCGTCGCCGTCATGGCCTATAGCGCGGGCGGCTACTACGCGCCGCGCATGGCCGCTTTCGAAAAGCGCTACGCCGCCTGCGTCGCGTGGGGCCCGCATTACGACTACCACGCGGTATGGGCCAAACGCTGGGCGCAGATGAAGAAGGACTACAACAGCGTTGCCACCTCGCACTTCCAGTTGCCATGGGTGCTCGGCACGAAGGACATGGACTCGGCGATGGAGAAGCTGAAGAAGTTCACGCTTGCCGGGGTGGCCGAAAAGATCACGTGCCCGACCCTGATTACGTGGGGAGAGGAGGACAGGCTCACGGGCCGCGACGTGGCGGACCAGCTCTATAACGCGGTGGGGGCGCGCGACAAGACGCTCATGGTATTCAACCGCGAAACGGGTGGCTTCGAGCACTGCCAGGCCGACAACCGGCAGGTCGGGATCGATTACATAGCGGACTGGCTTTCGGCCCGCCTGAAGTAACCAGGCGTTGTCCCGCGCGGGATATCAATAGCGCGTCGAAGACACATTCCCGAGGTCTGAATACGCCAGAGAAAGAAAACGAGGAGGTAGCCATGAAGCGATTCGCAATGCTCGGCATCTGCACTTCACTGCTGCTCGCAAGCCAGCCCGTAACCGGGCAGGGATATCCCGACCGGCCCATCCGGATGATCGTGCCTTACCCGCCGGGCGGCGCGATCGAAACCGTTGCCCGGCGCATCGTGCAGGAATGGACAGGCAAGATCGGGCAGCAGCTCGTCATCGACAGCCGCGGCGGCGCTGGCGGCACGATCGGAACGAGCCTGGCCGCCCAGGCCGCGCCCAACGGCTATACCATTCTTTACGGAAACATCGGGCCGCTGGCTATCGGACCGCACATCTACAAGAAGCTCGGCTACGACGTCTTCAAGGACTTCGCGCCTGTCACGCTCGCAACGAGCACGCCGTTCGTGCTTTTCTCGTCCACCACCCTGCCCGTGAAATCGACCAAGGAACTCATCGCTTACGCGAAGGCTCGACCGGGACAATTGAACTACGCATCAAGCGGCGTGGCGAGCGGCCTGCATCTTACGGCGGAGCTCTTCGCGCGCGTGGCGGGCATTCAAATCGTCCATGTTCCGTTCAAGGGCATAGGTGAAGCGATTCCGGAGATCGCGGCTGGACGCGTGCACATACTCACGTACCCCTATTCAGGCGCGGCGCCGCATGTGAAAGCCGGGCGGCTGCGGCCGCTGATGAACGGCGGCACCCGCCGTTCACCCGAGTACCCGGACGTGCCAACCGCCGCCGAAGAGGGCCTGCCCGCGTTTCAGAGCACCGCGTGGCACGCCGTCCTCGCGCCCGCCGGAACGCCGCGCCCGATTATCCTCAAGCTGCAGCAGACATTCGCGGCGGCGATCGCCGCCCCGCAACTGCAGAAGGTCATGGCCGCGGACGATGTCGAACTCGTGGGAAGCACGCCCGAGGAATTGACTAAATTCCTCCGCACCGAGAACGACAAGTGGGCCCAGGTCATCCGCTCGGCAGGCATCAAGCTGGAATAGCACCGCACTGCGGTAAGCGACGCGGGCTTCCATCTTAAAGGGCTGCTTTTGGTCCCGAAACAGGCCGTTTAAGCGCGAAAACGAGGCTGTTTTCGACGCGTTCTATTTTCCAATCAAGATATTGCGTTGGTCCGACCAGGGCAGGCAGCGCATCGGGTCTGATTGGACGCCGCGCCGTATGCCGACTTCGGAGACTTGCAAAAGATGAATCGCCCGGATTGCGAGTCACATGGGTTTGGAGCCGCCAAGCGGCAGCCACGGGTCTGCCCAAACGATTGGACGCAAGACGGTGCCGAGATGCTTCTGGGGTAGCCACGGCTACCAGGGTGGGGGCAGGCAGTCACGCCTTCCGCTTGATCCTGATGGGTGACTGGTGCGGTTCACGACACCACACGACGAAGCGATGGATGCGATAGCGGTTTGCAGGACCCCGATGTGGGCAGTATCAATCTGGCGCGATACCCTTACCTCGGGTCATCGCAGGCACTTCATTCCCGCTCTTTACACGCGGCGGCTAATG
>CAYSRR010000201.1:0-5726 GCA_964433375.1 uncultured Streptomycetaceae bacterium | reverse complement strand
ATCGAGATCTGGAACCTGGTGTTCATGCAGTACCAACGGGAGAAAAGCGGGGATGCGTTCACGATGACACCGCTGCCCAAGCCGTGCGTGGACACCGGCATGGGCCTCGAACGCATCGCCGCCGTGCTGCAGGGCGTGCACTCCAATTACGAGATCGACCTGTTCCAGGACCTGATCCGGGCGGCGGCGCGGGAGACGGGGCAGAAAAGCCTCAAGAATGCCTCGCTCAACGTCATCGCCGACCACATCCGCGCCTGCGCTTTCCTGATCGTCGACGGCGTGATCCCCGGCAACGAGGGCCGCGGCTACGTGCTGCGCCGGATCATCCGCCGCGCGATCCGCCACGGCTACAAACTGGGCCAGACGAAGCCCTTTTTCCACAAGGTCGTGCCCGACCTGTCGAAGGCGATGGGCGAGGCCTATCCCGAGTTGCCGAAGCTGCAGGACCGGGTGATGCAGATCCTGAAGCAGGAAGAGGAGCGTTTTGCCGAAACGCTGGAGCACGGCATGGGCGTGCTGGAGGGCGCGTTGGCCTCGGGCGAGAAGCTGCTCGACGGCGAGACGGTGTTCAAGCTCTACGACACCTTCGGTTTTCCGGTGGACCTCACGGCCGATATCGCGCGCGAGCGCGGCGTGAGCATCGACCTCGCCGGCTTCGAGGCGGCGATGGAGGCGCAGCGCGAGCGCGCGCGCGCCGCGAGCAAGTTCACGTCCTCGACCGGCATCAGCTACTCCGGCGGCAAAACCGATTTCCGCGGCTACGACACGCTGAGCTTGCCCGCGAAGGTCGTGGCGCTGTACCGGGAAGGCTCGACGGTCGAATCGCTCAAGGCGGGCGAATCCGGCGTCGTCGTGCTCGACCAGACGCCGTTCTACGCCGAATCCGGCGGGCAGGTGGGCGACCGCGGCGAGCTGGTCGCGGCAGGCGGCACCTTCCTGGTCGCCGACACCCAGAAGATCCAGCCCGAGGTCTTCGGCCATCACGGTACGCTGAAGACCGGCGCGCTCAAGGTCGGCGACAAGGTCGAGGCGAAGGTCGACGTCGATCTGCGCCGCCGCACCATGCGCAACCACTCGGTCACGCACATCATGCACAAGGCCCTGCGCGAGGTGCTGGGGGCGCACGTGCAGCAGAAGGGCTCGCTCGTCGACGCCGACAAGACGCGTTTCGATTTTTCGCACGACAAGCCGATGAGCCAGGAGGAGATCCGGGAGGTCGAGGCGCGCGTGAACGCCGAGATCCTGCGGAACACCGCCACGCGCGCGCAGGTGATGCCGATCGAGGAAGCGAAGAAGTCCGGCGCGGTCATGCTGTTCGGCGAGAAGTACGGCGACGAGGTGCGGGTGCTGGACATCGGCTCCTCGCGCGAATTCTGCGGCGGCACGCACGTGGAGCGCACCGGCGACATCGGCGTGTTCAAGCTCTACTCGGAAGGCGGCGTGGCCGCCGGCATCCGGCGCGTCGAGGCGACCACCGGCGGCAACGCGCTGGCGATGATCGACAGCCAGCTCGGGGAATTCCACGAGGTCGCGAAACACCTGCGCGCCCAGCCTGGCGGCGGCATGGTCGAGAAGGCGGTGCAGAGCCTGCTCGAGGAGAAGAAAGCGCTGGAGAAGGAGCTGGCGCGCATGCGCTCGAAGCTCGCCATGGGGCAAGGCACCGACATCGCTTCGCAGGCGGTGGACGTCAAGGGGGCCAAAGTCCTTGCCGCCACGCTGGAAGGCGCGGACGCGAAGACGCTGCGCGAGGCGCTGGACAAGCTGAAGGACAGGCTGAAGAGCGCGGCGATCGTGCTCTCCGCGGTCGCGGACGGCAAGGTGTCGCTGATCGCCGGCGTCACGAGCGACCTCACGGGCAAGGTGAAGGCGGGAGAACTCGTCAACTTCGTCGCGCAGCAGGTCGGCGGCAAGGGCGGCGGCAGGCCCGACATGGCGCAGGCGGGGGGTACCGACCCCTCGAAGCTGCCGGCGGCGCTGGAATCGGTGCGGGCGTGGGTGGAGCAGAGGCTCTAACTGAGTGTCGAGTGTCGAGTGTCGAGTGTCGAGTGTCGAGGGGTAAAACCATCAAGGCGTGTCTCGCCCTTCTGCTGACTTTGGTCGCGACGGCAGCGGCGGCGCAGGCGATTGAGGCGACGACGCCGGCGGGCGACCGGGTGCTGCTGCACCCGAACGGGCGCTGGGAATACGTGGATCCGAAGAAGGCCGAAGGCGCCCGCGCGGTCGCGCGCGAGTACCCCGAGAACCAGGGCTGCCCGCCGGGATCGCAGGGCGGGCTGTTCGGCATCGGGCGCTGCATCATGCCCGGCGACAAGGACTACAACAGGGGCTCGCTCAACCCGAACCGCCGTTGAACCGGTTTTAGAACGGCAGCGCCGCGTCCTTCTTGACGGCCAGTATCACACGGCGGAAATCTTCCTGGATGCGCTTCAGCGCGGCCTCGTCATCGGCCTCGAAACGCAGGACCACGACGGGCGTGGTGTTGGAGGGGCGGGCGAGCCCGAAGCCGTCGGCGTATTCCACGCGCAGGCCGTCGATCGTGATCACTTCGCGCGCCCCGTCGAAGCGGGCCGACGCCTTCAGCCTGTCCATCAGCGCGTAGTTCTCGCCTTCCGCGAGCTTGAGATGCAGCTCGGGCGTGCTGACGGCGTCGGGCAGCGCTTCCAGCGTCGCGCCCGGGTCGGATTCGCGCGACAGGATCTCGAGCAGCCGCGCGCCGGCGTAGAGCCCGTCGTCGAAGCCGTACCAGCGCTCCTTGAAGAACACGTGCCCGCTCATTTCGCCCGCCAGCGGCGCGCCGCTGTCCTTCAGCTTCTTCTTGATGAACGAATGGCCCGTCTTCCACATGACGGGCTTGCCGCCGCGTTCCGTTATCCACGCGAACAGGTTGCGCGTGGATTTGACGTCGAAGATGATCTCGGCGCCGGGATTGCGGGCGAGCACGTCGGCGGCGAACAGCATGAGCTGGCGGTCGGGGTAGATGATCTTCCCGTTTTTCGTCACCACGCCCAGGCGGTCGCCGTCGCCGTCGAAGGCGAGACCCAGCTCGCCCCGGCCGGCGGCGAGAGCGCGCTGGACGTCCTCGAGGTTTTCCGGCTGGGAGGGGTCGGGATGGTGGTTGGGGAAATGCCCGTCCACGTCGCAGTAGAGCTCGACGACCTCGCAGCCCAGCCGCCGGTAGAGCTCGGGCGCGGTGGCGCCCGCGACGCCGTTGCCGCAGTCCACCACCAGCTTCATCGGGCGCGCGAGCTTCACGTCGGACACGATGCGCTCGAGGTAGTCCTCCCGGATCGAGTGCTCGCGGTAGCCGCCCGCGCCGGTCGCGAGATTGCCGTTCTCGATGCGGGCGCGCAGCGCCTGGATGGCTTCTCCCGAGAGCGTTTCCCCGGCGACCACCATCTTCAGCCCGTTGTAGTCGGGCGGGTTGTGCGAGCCGGTCACCATCACGCCTGATTGCGTTTCGAGCCGGTGCGCGGCGTAGTAGACCATGGGTGTGGCGACCTGGCCGACGTCGATCACGTTCGCGCCGCTCTTCTGCAGGCCGCGCGCAAGGGCCGCCGACAGTTCGGGCCCCGACAGGCGTCCGTCGCGGCCGATGACGACGGTGTCGCGGCCGCGCTCGAGGGATTCCGAGCCGATGGCCTGGCCGATCGCTTCCACGGCGGCGGGCGTGAGCGTTTTGCCGACGATGCCGCGGATGTCGTAGGCCTTGAAAATTTCCGGAGCGATTGTCGTGGACATAGGGGCGCGATTATCTCATGCGCTGAAAAATTCCAGGAGCCTGCCCGGCAACCAATGGAAATTCCCGGGTAAGGGGCCGCTGACGAACCCGACGTGGCCGCCGTGCCAGGGTTGCTCGAGGGTGACCTGCGCCGACACTTCATGCGGCGCGGGCAGCGCGCCGCATGGCAGGAAAGGGTCATTCTTCGCGTTCAGCACGAGCGTCGGCACGCGTATGTTCCGCAAATCCGGCTTGCTGCTGGCGCGCGTCCAGTAGTCGTCGGTGTCGCGGAAGCCGTGCAGCGGCGCCGTGACCAGATCATCGAACTCCCTCAAGGTGCGCGCGGCGCTTACGGCGCCGGCATCGTACAGTCCGGGATGGCGTTCCAGTTTTTCCAGGCTTTTGGACCGCAGCGTTGCGAGGAAGTTGCGCGTGTAGACGAGGTTGAACCCGCGGCCGAGCGCATCGCCCGCCGCCATCAAATCAACCGGGGCCGACACCGTTGCGGCCCGGTCCACGACGGCACCTGCATCGGCCCCGGTTTCGCCGAGCCATTTCAGCAAAGCGTTGCCGCCCAGCGACACACCGGCCGCGTGGAGCCGCGCGCCGGGATGCCGCGACCGCAGCCGGCGCAGGATCCAGTCGATCTCGCGCGCATCGCCGGAATGGTAGGCACGCGGCAGCCGGTTGGGCTCGCCGCCGCAGCCGCGAAAGTGGATGGCCACGCCGCGCCAGCCGGCGCGCCGCACCGCCGCCATGATCGCGGTCGCGTAGTGGCTGCGCGAACTGCCCTCGAGCCCGTGGAACAACGCCAGCAGCGGCGGCGGCCCGCCCCCCTCGACACTCGACACTCGACACTCGTTTTCCACCCAGTCGAGGTCGATGAAATCGCCGTCCGGCGTGTCCCAGCGCTCGCGGCGGTAGGCGATCCGGTTCCGCGGCATCAGCAGCGCCGCATACAGCGTCTGGGCGTGGCCGCCGGGCAGCCACCACGGCGCGCGGTAGGGGGTCATTGAAATGCAAAACTCCAACCGCGGAGGAACGCGGAGGACGCAGAGTTTCGCAGAGGCGAATCAATAACGCAAAAAACCGACGCACATTCTCCGCGTCCCCTGCGTACCCCTCAAGGGGGTATTGAAAAGAATCCCCCGCGGTGAGCGATTTGTCAGTTGCGGTAGGACGTATCCGTCCTGTCGAGCTTGCGCAGCATCGCCGGCCATTCGAGCAGACCGTAGCGGCGTCGCACGCCCGAGGTCATCTGGTGGTTGCTGTACTGGACCACTTCCGCGGGCGGCATCTGCAGTTCCGTGTTGCAGGAGAGCGCGGTCACCTGGAGCTGGCAGGCGCGCTCCAGGCGGTACATGTTGTTGAAACACTCCGGGATGCTCGGCGCCACGGTCAGCAGGCCGTGGTTGCGCAGCACCATGGCCTCGCGGTTGCCGAGGTTCTGCACCAGCCGCTCCCGCTCCTCCAGCCGCAGCGCGATGCCCTCGTAGTCGTGGTAGGCGATGTCGGAGAAGCGCATCGAGGATTGCGCGATCGGCAGGATGCCGCATTTCATGGCGGAGACCGCCATGCCGGCGAGCGTGTGGGTGTGGATGATGCAATCCACGTCGTGGCGGGCGCCGTGCACCGCGCTGTGGATGACGTAGCCCGCCTGGTTGACGTCGTAATCGGTGGCGTTGAACAGCACCTTGCCGTCGAGGTCGATGCGGATCATGGAGGAGGCGGTCATCTCCTCGTAGAGCATGCCGTAGGGATTGATCAGGAACTCGTTCTCCGTGCCCGGCACGCGCGCCGAGATGTGGTTCGCGACCATCTCGACCATGCCGAACTCCGCCATCAGGCGGTAGCACGCGGCGAGGTTGACGCGCGTGTCCCATTCTTCCTGGCTGACCTGCTCGCGGACCGACTTCCTGATGCGGATGGCTGGAGCGCTCATGGGATCTCCAAACTAAGAGCGCCTAACAAAATGAGGCTTGTACGTTAAAGACGATCTTGGTACGGT
>CAYSRR010000200.1:0-5736 GCA_964433375.1 uncultured Streptomycetaceae bacterium | reverse complement strand
CCCTGGCGCCGGTCCCATTCGTTGGGGTAGCTGATGGGGAGGGCCCCGCTGCCGTAGAGCTCGCTCAGCTTGCCGTAGGTGGCGGAGAGCTTCTCGCGCGGGATGTTGCCGGTCACGTGGTAGACGCCGAGCGGCGTTTTCTTGTCGCCTTCCTTGAACTTGTCGGTGCCGTTCTTGCCGATGGAGACGTAGTAATCGGCGACGTAGCGCGCCTGGCCGCCGTGGTTCTCGAACACGTAGAGCGTCGACTTCGCGGTATCCACCACCAGCGCGTGGCGCTGTTCCGGCTGCATCTGGACCAGGTAGCGCGGCACGAGGTCGACCGGGCGCTGCTGCCGGGTGCGCGCCAGGCGCACGCGCGCCTCGTCGCGCAGGTCTTCCAGCAGGTCGCGGGGGGCGCCCTGCGCGTTGCCGACCGTGGTGAGGGGCTTGGCGCGGGCCAGCAGCAGGTCGCCCTTGATGAGGTGCGCCAGCCGGAAATTGGGGTAGGTCGTGATGATCTTGTCGACCTCGGTGATGGCGACGTCGAGCCGCTTGTTGCCGACCTCGTGCAGGGTCCTGAAGAGCTGGGCCTCGGGGCCGGCGGCGTGGTTGCCGTTGATGCCCGGCGTCGGCAATGCGGGCGGCGCCGACACCGCCTGGCCGGTGCGGCTGCTCGCGACGAGCACGCCGCCGCACGCGGCGGCGATCAGCAGCGTCGCCGCGGCATAGCGCAGCGGCTTCGATCCGAGAAGCCGCTCGAGCTTCAACCGCCGACCCTTTCCTGCTGGATGAGCCATTTGTCTCCCGTTTTTACCATCACCAGCGTCTTGTTGCTGGTGATCTTGAGGGGGCCCGATTCGTAATACTGGCGGAAAGTCACCGTGACGCGGCTATTGTCATTGAAGGCCACTTTCGGCGCTTCGATGTCCACTTGGATCTTGCGCGGCTTGGCGATGAGCGCCTTGCGCCGGGCTTCCCACTCGGCGCGCGTCTCGCCCTTGGCGGGCATGAAGTCGGCCGCGTAGTGCCCGAGGTAGCCGGGAATGTCGTTCTCCGCCCAGGCTTGGGCCCACTGGTTCACGGTTTTCAGCACCTCGTCGGAATTGCGCGCGGGCTCGGGCGGCGCCTTCGCAACCGGCTTCGCGACCGGTTCCGGCGTTTTGACGGGCGCCTGCTTTGTCGCCGGCGCAGGCGGCTTCGGCGCGGGCGTCGCCACCGCGACCTTGGTTGCGTCCGGCCTGATCGCGGCGACCCGCGGCGTGCTGGTGATAAGGTCCTTGATGAGATTCAACTTGGTCTGGGCGGTCGTATTGCCCTTGTCGAGCTGCAGCGCCTTGTCGTAGGCCTGGCTCGCCATTTTCGCGTAAATATCGCCGAGGTTCTCGTGCGCGGTCGCGTAGCTCGGGTGAGTGCGTATCGCCATCTCGAGCGAGGCGCGCGCCTTGTCGTACTGGCCGTGCGAGGCGTAGAGCACCGCGAGGTTGTTGTAGGGCTCCGGCAGCTCGGGATAGTCCTGGGTGAGCTCGGTGAACGCCTTGATGGCGTCGTCGGGCTTGTTCTGCTCGGCGAGGATCAGTCCCCTGAGGAAGCGCCCGCGCGCGTCCTTCGGCCGGGTCTTGAGATAAGCGTCGACGCGCTCGAGCGCCCGGTCGAACTGCCCCTGCTTCAGCAACTGGCTGGTTTCCTGCAGTTCGTCTTTTTGCGCGACCGCCGGCGCCGCGGTGAAAAAAGCTAGCAGCAACGCGGCGATCGGGGCAGCGAAGCGGGCGGCGGGCAGGGGCATTGTGCTATACTTTTCCGGGAATTTCAGTAGCTTAGTTTTCAGTGGCTTAGTCACTAAAACCTAGAAATTTTACCAAGAACACCGGGCAATTAAAACAGCGCGTTCCAGCCTTGCCGCCGGCACGCTGCCGCCTCCTGACCGGTGTTTCCCCGGGCGGCCTTTTCGCCCGCGGCGCGCAGACGAACGGCCCCGCAGCCATGCTGAAAATCTACAACACGCTCGCCCGCGACAAGCAGGAATTCGTGCCGATCGAGGCCGGCAAGGTCCGCCTGTACGTCTGCGGCATGACGGTCTACGATTACTGCCATCTCGGCCACGCCCGGGTGATGGTGGCCTTCGACGTGGTGCGGCGATGGCTGCGCGCGCTGGGCTACGCGGTCGTTTACGTGCGCAACATCACCGACATCGACGACAAGATCATCAAGCGCGCGCAGGAGAACAAGGAGCCGGTCGAGGCGCTGACCGCGCGTTTCATCCAGGCCATGAACGAGGACGCCGACGCGCTGGGAGTCGAGCGGCCGGACGCGGAGCCGCGCGCGACCGAGCACGTGCCGGAAATGCTGGGAATGATCGGCGTCCTCGAAAAAAGGGAACTCGCCTACAGGGCCGCGGACGGCGACGTGAATTACTCGGTGCGCAAGTTCCCGGCCTACGGAAAACTGTCCGGCAAGACGCTCGACGACCTGCGCGCCGGCGAGCGCGTGGAGGTGGACGGCGCCAAGCAGGACCCGCTCGATTTCGTGCTGTGGAAAAAGGCGAAGGAGGGCGAGCCGTCCTGGGATTCGCCCTGGGGCAAGGGGCGGCCCGGCTGGCACATCGAGTGCTCGGTCATGTCGAGCGCGCTGCTGGGCAAGCATTTCGACATCCACGGCGGCGGCCAGGACCTGCAGTTCCCCCATCACGAGAACGAGATCGCGCAGTCGGAAGGGGCGAACCGGTCGAAGTTCGTCAATTACTGGATGCACAACGGTTTCGTCCGTGTCGACAATGAGAAAATGTCGAAGTCGCTCGGCAATTTCTTCACGGTGCGCGAGATCCTGAAGCAGTACGACCCGGAGGTCGTTCGTTTCTTCATCGTCCGCGCGCATTACCGCAGCCCGCTCAATTACTCGGACCAGCACCTCGACGACGCGAAGCAGGCGCTGACGCGGCTCTACACGGCGCTGAAGGACGTGCATGCCGCGGACGGCGTCATCGACTGGAACGATCCTCGCGCCGCGTGCTTCCGCGAGGCCATGAACGACGATTTCAATACGCCGGAGGCGGTCGCGGTGCTGTTCGATCTCGCCGGCGAGGTCAACCGGACGCGCTCGGTCGCCGATGCCGGCCTGCTCAAGTCACTGGCCGGCGTGCTGGGGCTGCTGCAGCGCGAGCCGCAGGCGTTCCTGCAGGCGTTGCCCGCGGGCAAGGGGTTCGATGCGGAGCGGATCGAGACGCTGATCGCCGCGCGGGTGGCGGCGAGGAAAGCGAAAAACTTCGCCGAGGCCGACCGCATCCGCAAGGAACTGGAAGACGCGGGCATCGTGCTGGAGGATTCGGCTCGGGGAACGACCTGGCGCCGCAACTGAACCGCAATGGAGAACCGATGAGCAGGATAGTGGAAGTGAAGACGCATCCCGTTTCGATGCCGCTCAAGCAGGTGCTGTGGACGGCGCACGAAGAACTGAAGGATTTCAGCACGATCCTGGTGGAAGTGCGCACCGATGACGGCCTCACGGGGGTCGGCCAGATCCACGGCTCGCCGATGAAGTCGATCTGCGAATGGGTCGCGCGCCTGGGCGAGGTCATCCGCGGGATGGAGGCGACCAACACCGTTACCGCGTGGGAGAAGATGTTTTCTTTCACCTCGCCGCGTCCCAACGGCATGGGCGGCCGCGACGGGCAGCCGGCGCCTTTCGTGCGCGGCGCCCGGCCGCAGGTCATGTCGGCCATCGCGGGCATCGACATCGCGCTGTGGGACATCCACGGCAAGGCCGCCGGCCTGCCGGTTTACCGCCTGCTGGGGGCCGAGAAGCGGCCGCTCTTCACTTACGCCACGGGCGGCTACTACCAGCTCGGGGCGCCCAACAAGGTCTACGCCGACGAACTGGCGAGCTTCGTGAGCGCGGGCTTCAAGGCGGTCAAGCTGAAGACCGGGGGCTTTTCCGTGGAGGAGGAGGCGAAGCGGGTCGCCGAAGTGCGCGCCGCGATCGGCAAGGACACGCTGCTGATGCTCGACATGAACGCACCCTACGACATCGACGACTGCATCCGGTTCGCCCGCGCGGTCGAGCCCTCCGACATCTTCTGGCTGGAAGAGCCGCTGCACTGGTACCTGCAGCCGGCGGATTTCGTGCGGCTGGCTCAGGCCACGCACATCCCGCTCGCCCACGGCGAGCGGGAGATGACGCGCTTCACCGTGCGCGACTTCATCGCCTCGGGCGCCATCCGCTACGTGCAGTTCGATTCGACCCGCTACGCCGGCTTCACCGAGGCACTGCGGGTCGCCCAGCTGGCCGAGCAGCACGGCGTCATGATCGCGCCCCATACCGTCCCGGAGATCCACGGCCACCTGCTCATGGCTTTCCCGCGCTGCGGCTACGCGGTGGAATCGCACGGCAACGAGGTGCGCGACCCGATCTCGCACCACCTGTACAAGGAGCACGTGGAGACGAAGGGCGGCTACGTCTACCTCAACGACAAGCCCGGCTTCGGGGTCGAGGTGGACTGGGCATTCGTCAAGCGCTATCGCGCTTGACGAATGACAATGACAAGCCGGGACGCGAAGCGGAAACAGAAACAGTGCTGCGGCTCATAACGTGATTCCGGGTCATTCCGGGAATATCGTTATGCGGCATCGGGGCGCGGACCAAAGCGGCCTCAGGTTCGCTGACAGGCCGGTGGCGACGGTATATGATTTCCGACGAGGGAGGTGCCGCATCAATGCTCGTCAACTGCGCCGCGTATCAGAACGGGAAAAAGCTGGGTGACATCCGCAAGGAGGACATCCACGATTACCTGAGCCGGCCCGGCTGCTTCGTGTGGATGGCGCTGAAGGACACCACCCCCGAGGAAATGGGCGAGATGCAGCAGCAGTTCGGCCTGCACGAGCTGGCGGTGGAAGACGCGCACCATGGCCACCAGCGGCCCAAGATCGAGGAATACGGCGACTCGCTGTTCGCCGTGCTCCACACCATCGAGCCCGAGGGCGAGGACCTGCGCGTCGGCGAACTGAGCCTCTTCGTCGGCAGGAATTACGTGCTGTCGGTGCGCAATCGCTCCGAGCAGGGTTTCGCCAGCGTGCGCGAGCGCAGCGAGCGCGAGCCGCACCTGTTGAAGCACGGCGCGACGTTCGTGTTCTACGCGCTGATCGACACGGTGGTGGACCGCTATTTTCCCGTGCTGGAGGCGATCGAGGACGAGCTCGAGGAGGTGGAATCGCGGATTTTCGATGTCAGCCCGGGGCGCGAGAACATCGAGGCGCTCTACGCGATCAAGCAGAAGCTGATGGTGCTCAAGCACGCGATGGGGCCGCTGCACGAGGCCGTCGGCAGGCTCTACGGCGGGCGCGTGCCGGCGCTCTGCCTCAATACCCAGGAATATTTCCGCGACGTGGCCGACCACCTGTTGCGGCTCAACCAGTCCATCGACAGCCTGCGCGACATGGTGATCACGGCGCTGTCCGTGAACCTGTCCATGATCACCATCCAGGAGAACGAGACCGTCAAGCGGCTCGCCGCCTACGCCGCGCTGGTCGCGGTGCCGACGATGATCGCCGGCGTCTACGGCATGAACTTCGAGCACATGCCGGAGCTGAAATGGGCCTGGGGCTACCCGCTCGCGATCGGCATGATGGTGGTGATCGACGCCTACCTGTTCTGGCGGTTCAGGAAGGCGAAGTGGCTGTAGGGGATTCGGCGCTTAGCTTCTGCAATCGACTAAGAGCGCCTAACAAAATGAGGCTTGTACGTTAAAGACGATCTTGGTACGGT
>CAYSRR010000199.1:5260-5764 GCA_964433375.1 uncultured Streptomycetaceae bacterium | reverse complement strand
ATCGGCGGATATCCGCCTTAGCCATTGAGACGGATTCTGCGCGGGGGAAGTCCGGGGGAAATGCCTTAATAGTTACCGGGTGTAACGGGTATGGAGGGGTGTAACGGACTGTTACAACTCATGCCCCAAGGATGAGGGATGAAGGCGGAAGGATGAGGAAAAAGCACGAAAAACGTCTCAGATACCACGTCTCAGGTACCACGTCGCAGATACTGCGCCTTATTTGAGACGCCTTACCTGAGACGCTTCATCTGAGACGATCTTGTCTTAGATGCCCGTTTTCGGCAACGAAATTGTCCGTCTAAGCGCTAAATCAGGTCGGTTTTCGGGGTGATTTCATTTGGAACAACGCGTTGCGCTGGTCCGACCACGGCGCAACGGCTGGCCCGACCACGGCGCATGAAAAAAATCACATAGTTATAAATGTTTCCGGTCCGATCCCCATATTGACGCGTGGCCCGAGCGCGGTGAGCGTCTACAAGTAAAAAGGGGAAAGGGAAAGGT
>CAYSRR010000199.1:0-5250 GCA_964433375.1 uncultured Streptomycetaceae bacterium | reverse complement strand
TGCCTTCTGCCTTGTAACTTGTAACTTGTGACTTGTGACTTGTGACTGGCTTACAAACCGTTACAACCTCGTTCCGAACGCGCCTCGCAAAGTGATAGTCTGATTCCGTGAGTTCCCCGCCAACCGGGGGAGCGGATGATTCCCAAACAGATATGGAGAAAATCATGAACAAGATGATATTGGCTGCACTGGTTTCCGCCGGCCTCACCGCCGGCGTCCCGCAAGCTATCGCCCAGGCGCCGGGCGCGGAAGGCGGGCCGCAAGCCCGGCAATTCGCGCACGGGCAAGGCCACGGGCAGCGCGCGTTCCGCTCGCCGACCGACCGGGTCGAGGCGCGGCTCGCCTACCTCAAGACCGCGCTGAAGATCACCGGCGAGCAGGAAGCGCAGTGGAACGCCTTCGCCGACGTGCGTCGCAAGCAGGCCCGCGAGACGACCGCGCGCATCGAGAAATTCCGCGCGCAACGGGCCGAGGGGCAGAAACGCACCCCGCCCACGGCAATCCAGCGCATGGAGCGCCGGCAGGCCATGATGGCGGCCACTTCCACCCGGCTGAACGAAACCCTGGCGGCCGCGAAGCCGCTCTACGCGGCGCTGTCGCCCGATCAGCAGAAGATCGCTGACGAGGTGCTCGCCCCGCGCGGACGCGGCGGCCCCGGCCATCGCGGTGGTCATCGCGGTCCCCGCGGCCGGGCGTAAGCAACAGTAGCCGCGGCAACGAAAAGGGCCGGCGAATGCCGGCCCTTTTTTATTGCTGCCGCCCTCAAGGGAACGGTGTCGCTTCTGCCTTTTGCCTTGTAACTTGTAACTTGTAACTTGCGACTTGCGACTTGTGCCTTCCGATCAGGGCTCGGACAGATCCACTTTGAAGTCCTTCGAATCGCGGTAGGCAACGAGGTTGCCGGGCGCGTAGCCCGCCGGGTCGCGCGTCATGCGGCCTATCGGCGTGTTGTGGGCCTGCTCGCAGCCGTTCCTGTGGCCGCCGATCGCCCGCACCGCCTTGCCCAAGACTTTGTAGACGCCCGTGCGCGACTCGCGCAGCTCGCCGAACTCGTCGGGATCGATGCGATCGCGCCACCTCGGGTCGAGGGCGAGCCCGCAACGCTCCGCGCGCGCCGCCATCCAGCACAGCGTGATGTCGGACAGGCCCGTGTCCTCGTAACCGCCGCCGACGTTACTGTGCACGCCGGTGAACCACGACTGCTCCAGCACCTGGCCGTTCTGCGGCCCGGCCGGCCCCTGCTCGAACAGGGTCGGCTCGAACAGCCGGCGCGCCTCGTCGATCGCCACCGCGTGATAGGCATGCGCCACGATCGAGGACAGGCGGCGGTCGTGAAAGCGCGACTTGCTCAGGCTGCTGGTCAACTGCCCCATGACGCCGCCGATGCCGTAGGCGCCGACGGTATCCCACACGCCGAGGCAACGGATGGGGATCGCCCGGCAGCCGTGCTTTTTCCGGTAGGCCTGCGCCACCTCCGAGTCCGCGCCGCCGCCGCGCTTCAGGTAGACCTCGTAGCCCTCCTCGATCGCCGCCTTGCGGGCCTCATCGTCGTCGATCCTCGGCAGCAGCCAGCACTTGCGCACCATGCCCACGGCCCGCCGCACGGTGTAGGCGCCGCGGCTGAAGCCGAACAGGAAGACCGGATCGCCGTCCTCGTAATGCTGCGAGAGGAACTCGTAGGCTTCGCGGACGTTGTGGCTCAGGCCGACGCCGAACATCCCGCCGAACGCCTTATCGATGAAATCGCCCGTCCCGACGCCGGGATCGTAGTGAACGCGCTGCGCGACGCCGTTCGGGTCCTGCGGCATCACCCAGCGCGCCAGCTTCACCACGTTCGTGGGACGCAGCACGCCCCGGTCCTTCTGGTCCGGCTTGTTCCACGTTCCGTCGCAGCAGATGACGAGGCGTTTCATCCCGAAGGGAAAAGGTAAAGGTGCCTCTTGCGCCTTGTGCCTTGGCTCTTACCCGTCACTCGTCACGCTTTTCTCAGTTGATCGGTATATTAGCCGCCTTGATGATCTTCTCCCACTTCGCCACTTCCGCGCGCAGGTGCTTGCCGAGCGCCTCGGGGGTCGAGGACCCGGCGTTGACGCCGACCTTCGCCAGCTGTGCGCGCATCTCCTGCGTCGCCAGCGACTTGACGATCTCCTGGTTGAGGCGCGTGATGATCGGTTTCGGCGTGCCGGCCGGCGCGAACATGGCGAACCAGATGGTGAACTCGAATCCCGGCACGCCGGACTCGGCCACCGTCGGCACGTCGGGCATGGTCGGCTCGCGCGTCAAGCCGGTCACCGCGATGATGCGCAGCCGGCCCGCCTTGATGTGCGGCACCGAGGTCGGGAAAGCCGGCATCGAGAAATCCACCTGCCCGGCCGCGGTCGCGATCATCGACGGGCCGCCGCCCTTGAACGGCACGTGATTGAACTTGATGCCGGCCGAATGTTCGAGCAGCGCCATGGCGAGATGCGCCGCGCTGCCGACGCCGGCGGAGGCGTAGATGACATGGCCAGGCTGCTTCTTCGCCAGCGCGATCAGGTCGCCCATGTTCTTCACCGGCAGCGCGTTCTTGACCACCACGGAGTTCGGCGTCTCGCCCAGCCTGGAAACGGGCGCGAGGTCCTTCACGGCGTTGTACTGCTTCTTCGCGTACAACGTCTCGTTGACGGCGAGACCGACGTGGGGAACCAGCAGTGTGTAACCGTCGGGAGACGCCTGCGCGGTCAGGGCAGCGCCGATCGTTCCGCCGCCACCGCCGCGGTTATCCACCACGACCGTCGTGCCCAGCGCCTCGCCGAGCCTGGCGCCGACGACCCGCCCCATGAGATCGCTGGTGCCGCCCGGCGAGAACGGAACGATCATGCGGATGGGACGCTCGGGATATTTCTGGGCGTGCGCGACTACCGCTGCGCCCAGACCCGCCGCAAGCAGAACGGCTTTGACCAAGACTCGATTCATGCGCTTCTCCTCGGAGATTTCCTTGTTTACTTATATCGCCGCACAACCGGACGACACGTCCGGCCCGTTAGTTTGCGCCATCGTAGAGCATGCGCCAACCACGGGCAACGCTGACGCGCGGGCATGAATGCATAACCCGGGGCAATAGTCAGGGATGAGGGGAAAGCCGGGGTTACGAATAACGTGCCGGTGCACGCCCGGCCTGATGCAGAAGCCGGGCCGGGGGGATGGGAGCAAGACCTGTCGGGTAGCGTTTATTCGCCTCCCGCCTTACTTGTTCTCGCGTATGTACTCCCTGACCCGTTCCGCCAGCCCCTCATCCACCCGCGTGTGGTTCAGGATCTCCTGGAAGCGATCAAGGCTCATGCCATTCCGCTCCGCGACTCTCGCCACTTCGTCGGTCGCCTCCTTGCGCACCTGCTCCTGTTCGGCGTGCGACCGCGCCGCACCGAACTTCGACACGTAGTCATCGTTGATGCGCTGGACTTCCAGCACAGCCAGCGCGAACGATTTCAGCTCGCTCTCGCTGAAGGAAGGCACGGGCGATTCGGACCCGCCCGCGGCGGGCTGCGCCATCGCCGGCGGCAGGAGAGACAACCCCAGCCAGACGAATATCACCATCATCAGATATTTCGATCGGATCATCATGGGCCTCCGTGAAAAATGCGGCGAATGCCTGCCCGCGCGCGGCGCGAGCGCTGTTCTCTGGGTGACTGCCCGTCGCGTGCGAAGTTCCGGGACCGCTCCGTCGAGTGGAAATCACGCATGCAGGCTGTCGCCGCGACACGACACAAATCGCGCGCGAGGCCGCGCCATTGCAATCGCTCTCATCGCACGCTGAATCGGAATTTTCAGAATATTCAGCGCGTTCGGCAACCGTGCCGGTCCGCGCGCCGGCCCGCGCAAGGCAGGCCCGGTTTTTGCGCTATCCAGTCATGGACTCATGCGTACGGATGTCGAGGGGATGATCCCACTCGTCATACAAACAGAAGGAGGCGTCCATGTATCCGAAAACACGCTGGCAACGCAGGCGCAAGAACATGTTTGTCGTCGCCCCCGCGGGCAATACCACGTGGGCTGTCGCCTTTTCACGACGGCTCATACCCGGGGCGCTTTTCTCGACGAAGACGGCCGCGATCATTTACGCGGCGCTCCTCGCCGGCGCCGCCGGCCTCGATTACAGCAGCATCAGGGTGCTCGGGACCGCCTAGAGCGAAAGGGGATGACTTGAGCCTGACACAATCCCAACGCGTGGAACTGGTGCGGATGATGGACGAGCGGGCCAGCGAGCTGGAAGAACATATCCGCAACACCCTGCCCAAGCCGGCGGGCGAGACGACCCTGGAACGCACCAGCGCCGCGCAAGACGAGGTCGACGAAGCGACTACCAGCGCGGAGGAGCACTTCAATCACTCGCTGCACCGGCATTACGTGAGCGAGATCCGGCAGATCGAGGCAGCGCGCGAACGGACGCAGAACGGGCTGGCGGATTCCTGCGTCGATTGCGGCGAGGAGATCGGCTTCGCGCGGCTGCGCGCGCAGCCCTACGCCGTGCGCTGCGTCGATTGCCAGGCCCTGCTCGAGCACCGACAGGGAACGGCGCGACGCGCTGGACCGTGAAGACTCCCGGCGAACGCCGGGAGTCCCTTGTCACCCGTCACTGCCTGGGCAGCATCCGCTCCCAGTCCTTCGGCAGCCGGATCGGCTTGGCGACCGGGAATCCCAGCACGCCGTTGTGCGCGAAGATGTAGATGCTGTTGCGCGTGAGGTCGCCGGTGACGGTGACGAGAATGTCCTCGGGCTTCCACACCAGCGGCACCAGGCGGTCGGGGTCGTCGGACTCGTGGAACACCTTCGGGATGCGGCCGGCCTCGTGCTCTTCCCTGAGGTTCCAGGTCGGCTTCTGCGTCCAGTCGCGCAGGATGCGCTCGAACTCGCGCGCCGGCAGGCGGGCATGCTCGAACAGGTGGCGGCGCAGGTCGGCCTTCGACCAGCCCGACGCGGCGATGGTCTCGGCGATGATCGGCGAGAGCAGCAGTTGCGGGCGCAGCGTGCCCATGCCCTGCCCGACCGTGAACATGATCTGCCACGAATACTGCCGCGCCAGCGCGTCGCACAGGTACGGCATCAGCTCGGCGGCGGTCGCGCCCGACACCGAAGAGATGTGGTTGCCGCCGGTATGGCGCGAGATCATCACCGTGCTCTCGCCCGCGCCGAAGCCGAAATCAGCGCTGGTCGGCGTCCAGCCGATCTTCTTCACCACGTCCTCGTTCTCCGCCACGACGACGCGCCAGG
>CAYSRR010000198.1:0-5784 GCA_964433375.1 uncultured Streptomycetaceae bacterium | reverse complement strand
AACTCGTCAACGCGGACCGCGACCGCATCGCTGGCCTCGGCCGCGCGGCGGCCTCGGCGCTCGCGGTCCACCAGGCCCTGCAGCGTCAGCCCCTCGCTACTTCGGCCACCCTGGTCAAGGCCAGCAAACTCACGCCGGCCACGGTCAACAAGTCGCTGGCTCACCTCGAGCGCATCGGCATCGTCGGCGAGCTCACGAACCGGCAGCGGGGCCGCGTATTCAGCTACCGGCGTTACGTCGAGGCACTGGGCGCCGAGCTGGAGCCAGGCACATGAGTCAAAAAAGGCTACTCCCCTTGCCTCTGCGCTGCTCGGGCGGCGAACAGCGGCCACAAGATCAAAAGCTGTAAACCGTCGTCTCGGCTGATCCTGTTCGCGATACTCTCCCTGCCGGCCATCGGCCTTGCTTACGCCGGAGCCCGGTTCGGTTCCCGCAAGAAACCATCCACTGAAGATGGGAACGACCCCCATTGAGGGGAAGGACGGGAGACAGAGGCAGACTTTCCGTCACCGTCATCAATCACTCGACCCTCGACCCTCGACACTCAAATATTCGCCCGATACCACGCCGCAGGGCGTTTCTCGACAAACGAGGCCAGGCCTTCCGCTGCCTCCGCCGACTGGCGCTTGGCGGCGTGCTGCGCGACGAGGCGTGCGAAGGTGTCGTCACTCATCTTCCCCCACGCGCAGTCCAGCGCGGCGGCCTTGGTCTGTGCGTTGCCTTCCGGCGCGTTCTGCAGCAGATGGTCCACCACGCGCGCGCCCGCGGCGTCGAGTTCGGCGAGCGGCACGACCTCGTGCGCGAGGCCGATGCGGCGCGCTTCATGCGCGTCGAAGCGCTCCCCGGTCTGCGCGTAGCGCCGGACCTGCCGCACGCCGATCGCGTCGGCGAGCTGCGGCACGATGATGCCGCCCATCAGGCCCCAGCGCGTCTCGGCGATCGCGAACTGGGCGTTGTCGGCCGCGATCACGACGTCGCACGCGGCGATGATGCCGGTGCCGCCGCCAAAGCAGGCGCCCTGCACCAGTGCCACGGTCGGCACCTGCAGCTCGTTCAGCCGCCGTACCACCATCGCGGTATCGCGCGACGCGGCGAGGTTGTCCTCCGCGGAGCGCGTTGCGAGCGAGCGGATCCACTTGAGGTCGGCGCCCGCCTGGAAATGCCGGCCCGCGCCGCGCAGCACGACAACGCGCAGGGAAGTCTCCTTGCCGAGCGCATCCATGGCGCCGAGCACGCCGGCGATGAACTCGCCGTCGTAAGCGTTGTTCACCTCGGGGCGGTTGAAGGTGATGGTGGCGACGCCGCGCGGGTCGAGGGTCCGGAGGATGGGGGAGGGCATCGGGGATATCCTTTTTAAGGCAGAAGGCAGAAGGATGACTTGATTTCCGTTTCATTTCTTCCGTTTCGTTTTACTTCGCGGTCTCTGCGTCCTTAGCGTCCCGTCTTCCGCTTTCCTTTGCGAGCCTGGCGTCCTTTGCGTTCCGTCTTGCCGCCCAGCTTGTCCGCCAGCCGCATGGCTCGCCAGCCGAGCTGGCCGGTCACCATCCCGAACATCGGCAGCACGCACGCGATCGCTTCCAGCACCTGGCGTTTCGTCATGCCGTAGTCGTAGGCGCGCAGGATGTGCTGCGCGGCGAGGTCCACTTCGCCGCGGGTGCACAGCGCCGCAATCGCGATCAGCTCGCGCGGGCCAGGGCCGAGGTGTTCGTCGGCCGCGCCGCCCGCGAGCAGGCAGTGGTCCGCGAACGCCGCGCAGCGTTTCGCCAGTTCCGGGTCGATGCCGGCGGCGTAACGCCACTCGGGCGTGTCGAACAGGCTCTCGCCTGATCCGCCTTTCCTGCGCGTGCGGCCCATCTGCAGCTCGGGAAACGGCGTGAGCGTCTTCGGTTCGCCTTCTTCCGGCAGCTTGCCGAAGGGGTAGTCGGGGTTGTTCGCTTCCATGATCGCCAGCGAGACGAAGGTCATGCTGGCCCACCCGGTCACGGTGGCGTAGGCCGACGCGGCCTCCAGCAGTACCTTGTTGGTGACGCCCATGCGGTAGAGGCGCCGCACGTGGTTCGCCGAGTGGCGGATGTCCCCCTTCGCGCACAGCGCCGGGATCGCGATCAACTCGCGCATCGGCCCGGATAGCGCCTGCTCCTCGGCCGACTGGCCGTGATACTGATGCAGGTAGCTGCCGGTGCGGTTGATGAGATCGTAAGTCTTCGGCAGTGCGTACGCGATCGGCTTCCACTCCGGGAAGATGTCGCCGCGTGCGGCGGTGGCGCGGGCGAGGATGGCTTCTGGGCTCAGGTCTTCGCTGTTTGCGAGCGGTGTTTTCATTGGGGCAACTGTCTATATTGAGTGTCGAGTGTCGAGTGTCGAGTGTCGAGTGTCGAGTGTCGAGTGTCGAGTGTCGGGTGACGAGTGATTGAGAGATTTCCTTTGTGTCCTTTGTGTCGAGGCTTTTCCTGGCGGTTCAGTTCTTGAAGTTATCGGCGTGTATCGGCGTACCCCTCAAGGGGGTATTGAAAAGAATTCATCGGCGGTTACATGGTTTTGTATTCGAGCGGCGCGGTGCAGGCGTCGTAGCCGTATACCCACGCCGGGTCGGTTTCGCCCCTGAGCCAGGTGTTCGCGCTCGACCCCGCCTGGATCGCCGACGCGCGCGGCTTGCGCGTCGCTTCGTAGAGCCGGAACGCCCGCTGCAGGTCGTCGCCCTCGCGCTCGAGGCAGCGCGCGAGCACGGCGGCGTCTTCCAGCGCCGAGGCCGCGCCCTGCGCCATGTACGGCGTCATCGGGTGGCAGGCGTCGCCCAGCAGCGCGACGCGGCCCTCCGACCAGCGCGCGAGCGGTTCGCGCTCGAACAGCCCCCACTTGTAGACTTCCGGGCAGGCGTCGATCACCGCCTGTACTTCCGCGTGGAAGCCGGCATAGGCCGCTTTCAGCTCGGCGAGGTCGCCTTTCGCCGACCACGACTCCGGCGTGATCCAGTCCGCGCGCTCCGGCACGCTGGTGACGAAGTAGATCTCGTCGCGCGCGGCGGTGACAAAGTAGATGACCATGTGGCGGTCGGGCCCCCACCACTTGGTGCGCACCGGAGTGATCGCCGACTTGAGCCGCGCGGCCGGGTAGGTGGCGCGGTAGGCGACGCGACCAGTGAAGCGCGGCTTTTCGGGCCCCAGGATGATTTCCCGCACGAGCGAGTGCACGCCATCCGCGCCGATGACGGCGTCGGCGTGGACGCGGCTGCCGTCGGCGAACGACAGCGTGACTTCGCGTCCGTTCTGCTCGAGGCCGGCCAGCTTCGTGTCGAGGCGTACGATGCCGGTCGGCACCACGGAGTCGATCGCGGCGTGCAGGTCGGCGCGGTGCAGGAAGAGATAGGGCGCGCCGAACTTCCTCTCGACTTCGCGGCCCAGCGGCAGCTTGCTGGTGATCTCGCCCGTGTCCCACGTCCGGCTCAACGCGTGCTCGGACTGGAACGCCGTCCGCGCCAGGCGATCCCCGACGCCCAGCAGGCGCAGCACCTTCACCGCGTTGGGTGCCATCTGGATGCCGGCGCCGACGCGCGCGAAGCGCGCGGCCTGCTCGTATACCGTGACCTCGTGCCCGGCGCGCTTCAGCAGCACAGCGGCGGCGAGGCCGCCGATGCCGGCGCCGGTGATGCCGATGCGCAGGGGCTTGCTCATGTTGAAAGGCGGAGAATTAACCGCAGATGTTCCATTCGGTTTCACTCGGCGGCGATCTTCGCCGCCGCGAACACCTTGCGCCACTTCGGGATCTCGCGCTGGATGAGGGCCGCGAATTCCTCGGGGGTGCTGGGCGTGATGTCGCCCGAGGCGAAGCGCTCGCGCATCTGCGGCTGGGCGAGCACCTTGTGGATGTCCTGGTTCAGGCGCGTGACGATCGCGGCGGGGGTGCCGGCGGGCGCGAGGATGCCGAACCAGATCGTCGACTCGTAGCCCGGCACGCCGGATTCCTGCACGGTCGGCAGCTGCGGCGCGACGGCGGTGCGCTTCGCGCTGGTGACCGCGAGCACGCGCACCTTGCCGGTCTTCGCATCGCTGAGTCCGGCGGCGCCGAACATCAGGCTGACGTGGCCAGCCATGACGTCCGTCATCGCCGGGCCGGCGCCCTTGTACGGCACGTGCAGCATGTCCACGCGCGCGAGCGCCTTGAACAACTCGCCCGCGAGATGGTTCGACGAGCCGTTGCCGCCCGAGGCGAACGCGAGCTTGCCGGGCTGCGCCCGCGCCAGCGTGATGAGGTCCTTGACCGAGCGCACGGGCAGCGACGGATGCACTACCAGGTAGAGCGGCGTGGTGTAGCAGAGCGAGACCGGCGTGAAATCCTTCACCGGGTCGTAGGGCAGGTTCCTGTGCGCGCTCACGTTGATGGCGAGGCTCGTCACGCTGCCGAGTACCAGCGTGTGGCCGTCCGGAGCCGACTTCGCGACGGCCTGCGTGCCGATGACCATGCTCGCGCCGGGACGGTTCTCGACGATCACCTGCTGGCCGAGCAGGTCCGCGAGGCCCGCCGCGATCGCGCGCGGCAGCAGGTCGCCGAGCCCGCCGGGCGAGTAGGGGGAGACGAGGCGCACGGATTTCGACGGGTAAGGTTGCGCGTTCGCGGCGACGGCGGCCAGCGCGAGCAGGGCGGCGAGCAGTTGGCGGAGGAGCTTCGACGTGTGCGGATAGCGCATGAGATTTTCTCCCGGCCCTGGGGACCAGATGTTGGAATGGGTAGCCTCTATTATCCAGTACCCTTTACAATCAGTCTCTTCACGATTTTCGATTCACGACATTCGTTGACACGATGACACAGGCACGCCGAACCGCTTTCGTTACCGGCGCCTCCCAGGGCATCGGCGCCGCGATCGCCGTGGCGCTGGCGCGCGACGGGTTCGACGTCGCGGTGTCCTCGACGCGGCCGGACAAGCTCGCCGGCGTGGTGGCGGCGATCCGGGCAGCGGGCGGCCGCGCGGCGCCGGTGATGCTCGACGTGCGCTCGCAGCCGGGCATCGGGAAAGCGATGGCCGACGCCGTCGCCGCGCTCGGGCAGCTCGACCTGCTGGTCAACAACGCCGCGGTCCCGCTCAGGAAGCCGGCGCTGGATGTCACCATGGAGGAATGGGAGACGGTGATCGGCACCGGTCTCACCGGCACGTTCTTCATGAGCCAGCAGATGGGGCGGCACCTGGTGCAGGGCGGGCGGCGCGGCGGCATCATCAGCATCGCTTCCACGCACGGCCTGGTGGCGCTGGATGGGCGCGCGGTCTACGGCATCGCCAAGGCGGGCGTCATGCACATGACGCGCATGCTGGCGGTCGAGTGGGCGGAGCAAGGCATCCGCGTCAACGCGGTCGCGCCGGGGCGGGTGGACACGCCCTCGCGCGCGGACTCGCTCGGTGAGCCAGGCTACCGGCAGAAGGCGATTTCGCGGATACCGCTGAAGCGCTTCGCCACCAGCGACGAAGTCGCCGCGGCGGTGTGCTACCTCGCCAGCCCGGGGGCGGAATACGTGACGGGGCAGACGCTCGTTCTTGACGGCGGCCTGACGGCCGCCTGAAGGATGAACGTGGAACGTGGAAGGATGACCGTCGCGCGCCGCGCGACAAAAACAGGTCCCGCCCTCTCGTTACCTTCGGCCGGAAACCTGTGCTGCGAAAAATTCAATCAGTCGAATAGTTATTGACCGGACGCCCGTGAAAGGTCAGGACTCTTAAACTACCCGCCAAGCGGGGGGGTCTGCCCGATTCGCTGCATCGAATCGGGCGTTCGCCGGCTCGAACGTGCGCAGGCA
>CAYSRR010000197.1:0-5790 GCA_964433375.1 uncultured Streptomycetaceae bacterium | reverse complement strand
CGGACACGACGTAGTCGCCGCGGATCCACAGCGCGAGATCGGGCCCGATGATCGGCAGCGCGTTGAACAGGTTGACGATCACCTGCGCGCCCCAGTACGACATCTGGCCCCACGGCAGCAGGTAGCCGAAGAACGCCTCCGCCATCAGGCACAGGTAGATCAGCATGCCGAAGATCCAGATGAGTTCCCGCGGCTTGCGGTAGGAGCCGTACATCAGCCCGCGGAACATGTGGAGGTAGACAACGACGAAGAAAGCCGAAGCGCCGGTCGAGTGCAGGTAGCGGATCAGCCAGCCGCCCGGCACGTCGCGCATGATGTACTCGACCGAGGCGAAGGCGCTTGCCGCGTCCGGCTTGTAGTGCATGGTCAGGAAGATGCCGGTGACGATCTGCAGCACCAGCACCACCATCGCCAGCGAGCCGAAGTAGTACCAGAAGTTGAAGTTCTTCGGCGCGTAGTACTCGGCGAGATGATCGCGCCACAGCGACATCATCGGAAAGCGCTGGTCGACCCAGGTAAGCACGCCGGAGAGCGGCCCGTTCAGCGGGCCGGCGCAGGTGATCGTGACCGGTTGTTTTTCCGCGGCAGCCATCTCGTCACGCTCCCTTGCTGTCTTCGCCGATCAGGATGCGCGTGTCCGACAGGTACTTGTGGGGCGGCACTTCCAGGTTGTCCGGCGCCGGCTTGTTCTTGTAGACGCGGCCCGCGAGATCGAACAGCGAGCCGTGGCACGGACAGTAGAAGCCGCCCTTCCAGTCGGACTCGAACGCCTCGGCCTGGACCTTGAACTTGTCCACGGGAGAGCAGCCGAGGTGCGAACAGATGCCCACCACGACGAGGTACTCCGGCTTGATCGAGCGGAATTCGTTGCGCGCATACTCCGGCGTGAGTTCCGACGGATTGCGCTGGCTCCTGGGATCGGCGACCTTGGCCTCGTTCTGCTTCACCGTTTCGAGCATTTCCTTCGTGCGCCGCACGATCCACACCGGCTTGCCGCGCCATTCGACGCGCGTCATTTCGCCGGGAGCCAGCCCGCTGATATCGGCCTCGACCGGCGCGCCGGCCGCCTTGGCGCGCTCCGAGGGCAGCATGCTGGCAACGAAGGGCACCGCGGCGGCGGCACCCGCCACTCCGCCCGCGGCGCCGGTGGCCGCAAGCAGGAAGCGCCGCTTGCCCTGATCCAACTCTTTGTCCGCCATGCGATTCTTCCCGTTGCCGAAAAAAGCGACATTTTACACAAACGCGCCGGGAAACATAAGCAAAACTTGAAAAAATGGCTACGCATCAGCCAGTTGCGGCCGCCTGCCCCGGTCAGAGTCGGGCGGAATTGGACGCGTTGCGGCCATGCCACCGCCATTTTTTCACCCGGGGAACAGCCAGTGGACCGTCCCCGCCACGCACATCGCGAAGCGACTCACGGCGCTTTCGGCGATAATTGCGCAAAAGCAAAAGGCTCTTTCATTGCGCTTCCCTGCCTTCTCATCCCGGGTCCGGTATTTCCTTTTCAGGAATTTGCCGACGGCAAGCCCGGCAAATTCCTGACCCATGCGCAAGCTCTGGCTCGTTTTCGCCCAGACCGCGACCGTCTGCCTCGCGGTGCTGTTCGTGGTCTCGACGCTGCGCCCCGATCTCCTCAACTGGAACACGCGCGGCAACGTCGTCACGGTGAAGGAACCGCCGGCCGAAGCGCCGGCGCGCGCGGTCGCGTCGTTCAGCGACGCGGCGCGCAAGGCGATGCCCGCCGTGGTCAACATCTTCACCAGCCAGGAGGTCAAGCGCCAGCGCCATCCTTTCATGGACGACCCCCTGTTCCGCCATTTCTTCGGCGAGCAGCCCGAAGCCGGGCCGCAGCGCCGCGAGGGACTGGGCTCGGGCGTGATCGTCAGCGAGCAGGGTTATATCCTGACCAACCACCACGTGGTCGAATCGGTGGACCAGATCGAGGTCGCGCTCTCCGATTCGCGCAAGCTGCAGGCGCGCGTGGTCGGCACCGACCCCGAGACCGATCTCGCGGTGCTCAAGGTCGAGGACCGGAAGCTGCCCGCGATCACCTTCGCGACCGCCGACCACCTGCGCGTCGGCGACGTCGTGCTCGCGATCGGCAACCCGTTCGGCATCGGGCAGACCGTCACCCTCGGCATCGTCAGCGGGCTGGGCCGCAGCCACCTCGGCATCACGGTGTTCGAGAATTTCATCCAGACCGACGCCGCGATCAATCCCGGCAATTCCGGCGGCGCGCTGGTGGACGCGAGCGGCAACCTGGTCGGCATCAACACCGCCATCTATTCCCGGAACGGCGGGTCAATGGGCATCGGTTACGCGATCCCGGTGTCCACGGCCCGGCAGGTGATGGAGCAGATCATCCAGAAAGGCTCGGTGACGCGCGGCTGGATCGGCGTCGGCGTGCAGGACATCACCCGGGAGGTCGCCGAATCGTTCAAGCTTCCCGCGACCGGCGGCGTGCTGATCACGCAGGTGGAGCGCGGCGGGCCCGCCGACAAGGGCGGCATGAAAGCCGGCGACGTTTTGACCATGGTCAACGACAAGGCGGTCACGGACACCAACGGCATGCTCAACATGATCGCCGCGCTGCAGCCGGGCCAGCAGGCCCGGATCAAGGTCACGCGCGGGCAGTCCGAAACCGAGCTCGCCGTTACGGTCGGCCGGCGTCCGTTGCCGCAACGCTCGCAGTAACTTCACTATGGCTTGGCGCCCGGCTCCCCCGCCGCGTCCGGGTCATCCGCCGCGGCGTCGCCGTTCGCGGGGCGCGGCTTGCCGAACAGCATCGCCGCGACGATCCCGACCTCGTAGAGCAGGCACATGGGAATCGCCAGCAGCAACTGGGAGATGACGTCCGGCGGCGTCACGATCGCCGCGACCACGAACGCCCCCACGATGAAGTAGGGACGGAAGTCCCGCAGTTGCCGGACCGTCACGGCGCCCATGCGCACCAGGATCAGCACCGCGATCGGCACCTCGAACGTCACCCCGAACGCGAGGAACATGGTCAGCGCGAAATTGAGGTAGTTCTCGATGTCGGGCGCGACCGAAATGCTCTTGGGCGCGATCGAGTGTATGAAATTGAACACTATCCCGAACACGAAGAAATAGCAGAACGCCACGCCGGCGAAGAACAGCGCCGTGCTCGCCGCCACCAGCGGTATCACCAGCCGCTTCTCGTGGGCATAGAGGCCGGGCGCGATGAACGCCCAGGCCTGGTAGAGCACGTACGGCAGCGCGATCGAGAACGCGATCATGAGCGCGACCTTGACCGGAATCAGGAACGGGGTGATGACGCCCGTGGCGATCATCCGCGTGCCTTCCGGCAGCGAGCGCAGCATGGGGCTCGCGAGCAGGTCGTAGAGCTCGGAGGCGAACGGGAACAGGCACAGGAACACCACGCCCACCGCGATCAGCGCGCGCAACAGGCGGTCGCGCAGCTCGATCAGGTGGGAGATGAAGGTGTCTTCGGTCATGCGTGACGAGTGTCGGGTGTCGGGTGTCGAGTGTCGAGGGGCGGAAAGACTTTCACGCCAATCACCCGACACTCATTCCTCGACACTCGTTTCATGCCTGCTTCTGCTCTGGCGGCTGTGCTTCCGCGTCGAGCGGCAGCTCGCCCTGCGGCGAGGCCTCGGACGCCGCGTCCGGCGGCGGGTTGTCCGCGAACGGGTCGTCGTACGGATCGACCTTCGGTTGCGCGGACGGTTGTGCTGACTGCGCGACCTTGTTCAACTCGCCCTCGGTCTCGGAAATGCCCTGCTGCACGGAGTCGCGCATCGTGCGCGCCGTCTCTTCCATGCTCGCCTGCATCTTCTTCAGCTCGTCCAGCTCCATCTCGCGCGAGATGTCCGACTTGACGTCGTTGACGTAGCGCTGCATGCGGCCGAAGAGATGGCCGAGCGTGCGCGCGACCTTGGGCAGGCGCTGGGGACCGATCACGATCAGCGCCACGATCGCGATCATCACCATCTCGGAGAATCCGATATCGAACATGCGCAGTGAGGGGCGAGGCGTTAGGAGTGAGGTGTCCGAAGACGCTTGCGCCCCTCACCCTTCACTCCTCACGTCTTGGGCGTTTCCTTCCGCGCCTCGCCCTCGATGGTCTGGCCGGTGGAAGGCGGAATTTCCGTCTTGGCCTGGGCGGACTTGTCGTCGTCGGTCTTCATCCCTTCCTTGAAACCTTTCACCGCGCTGCCGACGTCCTTGCCCAGGTTGGCGAGCTTCTTGGTGCCGAAAATCAGGATGACCACCACCAGGACGATCAACCAGTGCCAGATGCTGAATGAACCCATGTCGCTCTCCTAGGAAATCCCGCTCACTTGCGGGATTTCTTTTCATCGATCCCGGATATGCCTTCGCGCCGCCGCAGCTCCGCGAGCACGTCCTCGGGCCTCAACCCGTGCCATGCGAGGAGCACCAGGCAGTGAAACCACAGGTCCGCGGTTTCGCGCACGATGTGAAGTTTATCACCGCCCTTGGCGGCCAGCACCGTCTCGGCGGCCTCCTCCGCGATCTTCTTCAATATCGCGTCCTCGCCCTTCGCGAACAGGCCCGCCACGTAGGACGACGCCGGGTCGGCGTCCCTGCGCGCGGCAAGCACCTCGCCCAGGCGCCGCAATAGGCTGTCGTCGATCATGGCTTGCCGCTCCTGTAGATCTCGCCCGGGTTCTTCAAGACCGGATCGGTGGCCACCCAGTCGCCGCCGTCCAGCTTCCTGAAGAAGCAGCTGTGCCGCCCGGTGTGGCACGCGATGCCGCCCGCCTGTTCCACTTCCAGCAGGATGACATCCTCGTCGCAGTCGAGGCGGATGGACTTCACCTTCTGCACGTGGCCGGATTCTTCGCCCTTGCGCCACAGCCTGCGGCGCGAGCGCGACCAGTAGTGCGCCTCGCCGGTGCGCGCCGTCGTCGCGAGCGCCTCGCGGTTCATCCAGGCGACGGTGAGCACGCGGCCGCTGCCCGCCTCCTGGGTCACCACCGGCACGAGGCCGTCCTGCGCCCACTTCACCTGGTCGAGCCACGCGTCGCTCATCGCCCCGCCGAGAGGGGTGAGGGTTGAGGAGTGAGGAGCCCAGCGCGCATGGTTTCGATTTTACTCCTCTCTCCTCTCCCCTCACCCCTCACAATCGAACTTCAATGCCCCGCTTCGCCATGTGCTCCTTGGCCTGGCGTACGGTGTATTCGCCGTAGTGGAAGATGCTGGCGGCGAGCACGGCATCGGCGCGCCCCTGCAGGATGCCGTCGGCCAGGTGGTCGAGACTGCCCACGCCGCCGCTCGCGATCAGCGGGATGGAAAGTGCGTCGGAGTAGGCGCGGGTCAGCTCGAGGTCGAAGCCACTGCGGGTACCGTCGCGGTCCATGCTGGTCAGCAGGATCTCGCCGGCGCCGGCGTCTTCCATCCTGCGCCCCCACTCCAGCGCGTCGATGCCCGTCGCGTTGCGCCCGCCGTGGGTGTAGACCTGCCAGCGCAGCGGACCGTCGCCGGGCACGCGCTTGGCGTCGACCGCCACGACGATGCACTGCGAGCCGTAGCGCGCGGCCGCGTCCTTCACCAGTTGCGGGTTCTGCACCGCCGCCGTATTGATGCTGACCTTGTCGGCGCCGGCGTTGAGCAGCCGCTGCACGTCCCCGACCGAGCGCACGCCGCCCCCGACCGTCAGCGGGATGAAAACCTGCGCCGCGACCGCCTCGATGATGCCCAGGATCAGGCCGCGCGCGTCGCTGGATGCCGTGATGTCGAGGAAGGTGAGCTCGTCGGCGCCCTGCTCGTTGTAGCGCCGCGCGATCT
>CAYSRR010000196.1:0-5804 GCA_964433375.1 uncultured Streptomycetaceae bacterium | reverse complement strand
AGGGGTTTTCGACCGCGCAGAAACTCGACAAGCTCGGCATGCGCGGATCGAACACCTGCGAGCTCGTGTTCGAGGATTGCGAGGTGCCGGAAGAAAACGTGCTGGGCGCGGCCGGCAGGGGTGTCGAGGTTCTCATGAGCGGGCTCGATTACGAACGCGCGGTGCTCGCGGCCGGGCCGCTCGGCATCATGCAGGCGTGTCTCGATGCCGTGATCCCGCACGTCCACCAGCGCAAGCAGTTCGGCCAGCCGGTCGGCGAGTTCCAGCTGATGCAGGGCAAGCTCGCCGACATGTACGTCGCGTTGAACGCCTGCCGCGCCTACGTCTACGCCGTGGCGCGCGCTTGCGATCGCGGCAACGTCACGCGCAAGGACGCGGCCGGCGCTATCCTGTTCGCTTCCGGGAAAGCGACCTGGATGGCGCTCGAGGCCATCCAGTGCCTGGGCGGCATGGGCTACATGAACGATTCGCCCACCGGCCGGCTGCTGCGCGACGCGAAGCTTTATGAAATCGGGGCGGGCACGTCCGAGATTCGACGCTGGTTGATAGGCCGTGATCTGTTCGACGAAACCCGGTGAGCAGCAAGTATGGTGAGGAGAGAGGAGTAAGGTGTGAGGAGAAAGCTATTGCTGCAGCAAAACCACCCCTCACTCCTTACTCCTCACCCCTCACACGGTTTGAAGTGACCACTAACCAACCCTGATTACAAACGAGAAAATGGCCAAATTGCATACTCCGTTGTGTGACCGCCTGGGCATCCGGTTGCCGATCGTCCAGGCGCCCATGCCGGGCACGTCCACCCCTGCGCTGGTCGCGGCCGTGAGCCAGGCGGGAGCGCTCGGCTCCTTCGGTTCCGCCTACAGTCAGCCGGAAACGATGCAGCGCGACGCCGAAGCGGTGCGAGCGCACACTCACCTGCCGTTCAACATGAACCTGTTCGTCTCGAAGCAGCCCGGCGCGGTGGACGCCGCGGCGCAGCGCGGCGCGCTGGAAGCGGTCGCCGGCTACTACCAGGCGCTGGGCCTGCCGCCGCCCGATCCGGTGCGCGCGCCGTACGCGCCCGACCTCGATGCGCAGTTGCGCGCCGTCGAGGAAATCCGCCCCGCCGTGTTCACGTTTCATCTCGGCGATCTGCCGCCGGAGCGCGTGCGCCGATTCCAGGGTCTGGGCGTGAAAGTCGGCGGCAGCGCCAACTGCGTCGCCGAGGCGATCCGCCTGGAAGCGCTGGGCGTGGATTTCATCGTCGCGCAGGGCGCCGAGGCGGGCGGCCACCGCGGCAGCTACCTGCGCAACCCGTACGATTCGATGACCGGCACCCTGGCCCTGGTGCGCATGATCGTGCGCGCAGTGAAAACGCCGGTCGTGGCAGCGGGCGGCATCATGGACGGCGCCGGCATCGCCGCGGCGCTGGCCCTCGGCGCGCAGGCCGCCTGGCTGGGCACCGCGTTCATTCCCTGCCCCGAGAGCGGCGCGCCGCGCCCGCACAAGGCCGGCGTCCTCGGCGCGAAAGAGGACGCGACGCTCGTCACCGAGAAATTCTCCGGCAAGCCCGCCCGCGCCATCGCCAACCGCTTCCTGCGCGAGATGCACGAGCGCGCGGCGGCGCAACTCCCGTTTCCGGCGCAAAATGCACTCACCGTCCCGTTGCGGGCGGCGGCGGCGAAGGCGGACAACCCCGATTTCGTCGCGATGTACGCCGGCCAGGCAGCGCCGCTGTCGCGCGAATTGCCCGCGGCCGCGCTGGTGGCCGCGCTGGAAGCGGAGGCGCTGGAAGCGCTCGAGCGACTCGCCGCGCTGCGCGGCTGAAAGACGTGGGCAAATAGCCGCCAAGGCGCCATGACGCCAAGAACCCGTTCGGATAACCGGCATGAAAACTGATCCCATCGTCATCGTCGGTTCCGCCCGCACCCCCATGGGCGGTTTTATGGGCGACCTCAAGTCGCTGTCCGCGCCGGAGCTGGGCGCCGCGGCCATACGCGCCGCGGTCGAGCGGTCCGGGGTCGGACCGGACGCCGTGCAGGAAGTGATCATGGGCAACGTGCTGCCCGCCGGCCTGGGGCAGGCGCCCGCGCGCCAGGCCGCGATCGGGGCCGGGCTGCCAGCGTCGGCCGGCTGCACGACCATCAACAAGGTATGCGGCTCCGGCATGAAAGCCGCAATGATGGCGCACGACATGCTGGCGCTGGACGTCAACCGCGTGATGGTCGCGGGCGGAATGGAAAGCATGTCCAATGCGCCCTACCTGCTGCCCAAGGCGCGCGCCGGCCTGCGGCTGGGTCACGGTGAGGTGAAGGACCACCTGTTTCTCGACGGGCTGGAGGACGCCTACGACCGCGGGCGGCTGATGGGCGTCTTCGCCGAGCAGTGCGCCGACCAGTACCGTTTCTCCCGCGAAGCCCAGGATCGCTATGCGATCACCTCACTGCGGCGGGCGCAGCAGGCCATCCAGGACGGCGGCTTCACGGCCGAGATCGCGCCGGTCACCGTTGCCTCCGGCAAGGGCGCGACGAGCGTCGCGCAGGACGAACAGCCGCTGAAAGCCAACCTCGACAGGATTCCGCAACTGAAGCCCGCCTTCAGGAAGGACGGCACCGTCACACCGGCCAACTCGAGCTCGATCTCGGACGGCGCGGCGGCGCTGGTACTGATGAGGCTGTCGGAAGCGGACAAGCGCGGCGCGACGCCGCTGGCGAGGATCGCCGGCTACAGCACGCACTCACAGGAACCGCAATGGTTCACGACGGCCCCGGTCGGCGCCATCCGCAAGCTGTTCGAGAAGACCGGCTGGGACGCGAGCACGACCGACCTGTTCGAGATCAACGAAGCGTTTGCCGTCGTGGCCATGGCGGCGATGCACGACCTCGCGCTGCCGCACGACAGGGTCAACGTCCACGGCGGCGCCTGCGCGCTGGGCCACCCGCTCGGCGCCTCCGGCGCGCGCATCATGGTGACGCTGCTCGCCGCGCTGGAAAAATACGGAAAGAAACGCGGCATCGCGGCGCTGTGCATCGGCGGCGGCGAGGCGACCGCCATCGCCCTCGAGCGTTTCGATTAGCCCGCAGGAGCCGACATGACCAGTCCGATCGATTTCTACTTCGACTTCTCCTCGCCCTACGGCTATTTCGCCAGCACGAGGATCGACGAGCTCGCCGCGAAGCACGGGCGCTCCGTCACCTGGCGCCCGATCCTGCTCGGCGCCGCGTTCAAGATCACCGGCGGCCAGCCGCTGCCGACGATCCCGCTGAAAGGCAGCTACGCCGCGCACGACCTCGCACGCACGGCCAGGCTGTTCAAGGTGCCGTTCAAGCCGCCGTCGAAATTTCCCATCGGCGCCACCGCGCCATCGCGCGCCTTCTACTGGGTAGGCGACAAGGACCCCCTGCTCGCAAAAAAACTGGCGCAGGCGCTCTACCACGCCTATTTCGCCGAAGACCGCGACATCTCCAACCCGGAGGTGACCGGCAACGTCGCCGCCAAACTCGGCGTGGACAAGGGCGAGCTCACGCAGGCGCTCAACGACCCCGCGGTGAAGGAGCGGCTGAAGACGGAAGTGGACGCGGCCATCGAGCGCGGCGTGTTCGGCTCGCCCTACATCGTGGTGGACGGCGAGCCGTTCTGGGGCTCCGACCGTCTCGACCAGGTCGACAAGTGGCTGCAGCAGCGCTGGTAACCACCCCGGCCTGACGGCCACCCCTCCTAGACCAGGAGGGGACCAGTTGTGCAGGTGGGATGGTGTAATCCCCTCCTTGGTCAAGGAGGGGAAGAACGGAGTGAGGGGTGGTACTCCCCTCCTTCTCAAGGAGGGGGGGGAACGGAGTGAGGGGTGGTCATGAACGCGAAGCTCAAAGCCCGGCAAGCCAACATCGTGACGCTCGCGGTGGACGCCATCGTCAACGCCGCGAACACGACGCTGCTGGGCGGCGGCGGGGTGGACGGCGCGATCCACCGCGCCGCCGGGCCGCAGTTGCTGGAAGAATGCCGCGCGCTGGGCGGTTGCCCGACCGGGCAGGCGAAGATCACGAAAGGCTACCGGCTGCCCGCGAAATACGTCATCCATACCGTGGGACCGGTGTGGAACGGCGGAGCGCGCGGCGAGCCGGCCCGGCTCGCCTCGTGCTACCGCGAGAGCCTCAAGCTCGCTGTCGCCAACGAAGTGCGTTCCATCGCGTTCCCCGCGATCAGCTGCGGCGTCTACGGCTATCCGCTGGACCAAGCCGTGCGAATCGCGGTGCGTGAGTGCGCGGCCTTCGCCGCCGCGAACGACTTGCCCGGCCAGATCCTCTTCGCCTGCTTCGACGGCGCGGCGCTCGCGGCCTACGAGGCCGAGCTCGCTGCGCTGAAAGCACATTGAAACCGCCGATGGACGCCGATGAACGCCGATAAAATCAAAACTGCCATCGAGAATATTCTGTTTTTTCTTCTGAATTTCTATCGGCGTTCATCGGCGTTTATCGGCGGCTAATTGCTTTTAGGGTTTTAACATGACTGTCATCAAGTCGAAGTTGAAAACCTCCGGCGCGGAGTTCAAGGTCGCGGCGGACACCATGCGCGCGCAGGTCGCGGAACTGAACGAGCGCCTGGCGCTGGCGCGGGCCGGCGGCGGCGACGCGGCGAAGAAAAAACACCAGGGCCGCGGCAAGCTGCTGGCGCGCGAGCGCGTTGCCGCGCTGCTCGACCCCGGCGCGGCCTTCCTCGAGCTGTCGCCGCTGGCGGCGTGGGAGGTCTATGGCGAGCCGGTGCCGTCGGCCGGCATCGTCACCGGCATCGGCCGGGTCAGCGGGCGCGACTGCGTCATCGTCGCCAACGACGCCACGGTGAAAGGCGGCACCTACTATCCCCTCACCGTGAAGAAGCACCTGCGCGCGCAGGAAATCGCGCTCGAGAACCGCCTGCCCTGCGTCTACCTGGTGGATTCCGGCGGCGCGCACCTGCCGAGCCAGGACGAGGTGTTTCCCGATCGCGAGCACTTCGGCCGGATTTTCTACAACCAGGCCAACCTGTCGGCGGCGGGGATCGCCCAGGTCGCGGTGGTGATGGGCTCGTGCACCGCGGGCGGCGCGTACGTCCCGGCGATGTCGGACGAAGCCATCATCGTCAGGAACCAGGGCACCATCTTTCTCGCCGGCCCGCCGCTGGTGAAGGCCGCCGCCGGCGAAACGGTGACGGCGGAGGAACTGGGCGGGGCCGACGTGCACACCCGCATCTCGGGCGTTGCCGACCACCAGGCCGACGACGACCGCCACGCGCTCGAACTCGCGCGCCGCGCCGTGGCCAACCTGGGCGGCGGGTCGCCCACGGTTGCGCCGGGAATAGCGCGCGCGCCGCTCTACGCGCCCGAAGAGCTCTACGGCGTGATCCCGGAGAGCAGCCGTACGCCCTTCGACGTGCGCGAAATCATCGCGCGGGTGACGGACGCTTCCGAGTTCGACGAATTCAAGGCGCGCTACGGTCCGACGCTGGTCACCGGCTTCGCCCGCATCGGCGGCTGGCCGGTCGGCATCGTGGCGAACAACGGCATCCTGTTCTCGGAGTCGGCGCTGAAAGGCGCGCATTTCGTCGAGTTGTGCTGTCAGCGCGGCGTTCCGCTCGTGTTCCTGCAGAACATAACCGGCTTCATGGTAGGCAGGAAAGCCGAGCACGGAGGCATCGCCAAGGACGGCGCCAAGATGGTGACGGCGGTCGCTTGCGCGCGCGTGCCGAAGCTGACGGTCATCATCGGCGGCAGCTTCGGCGCCGGCAACTACGGCATGTGCGGGCGCGCCTGCTCGCCGCGCTTCCTGTGGGCCTGGCCCAATGCGCGGATC
>CAYSRR010000195.1:0-5815 GCA_964433375.1 uncultured Streptomycetaceae bacterium | reverse complement strand
GGCACTTCCAGCGAGTAGAGCAGGCTGCCGATGGGCGTGCGCTCGTTGTACGACATGTCGGTGTGCCACTCCGCCTCGTAGTGCCCGAGGTTGCCGATGGCCTTGCCGTCCACCTTGATGTTCGACATCACGGTGATCTCGGGATAAGGGTCATGGTCGGCGTCGGCTACGGCGTGGACCGGCGCCTTGTCGAGTTCTCCGAAGCGGCGCGCGAAGGCGAGCAGGCCCGGATCGTCCAGGCTCTGGCCGCGGAAACGCAGCACCAGGTGCTGGTGCCAGGCCGACTCGATGGCCTTGAATGACGCCTCGTCCAGCGGCCGGGACAGGTCCGCCCCGGCGATATCCGCGCCCAGGGCGGCGCCGGTCGGCATGACGGTAATGCGTTTGGCTCCGGGTAAGTCCATGTCTTCCCCCTCCGGTTATCGGGCGATGCTAATGCCGCAGGGCGGGCACCGCAAGCGTGCGCTCGCGGCAGTCCCGCTCCCGGAAAGTCGGGTTTCGCAGGGAAAACGGGGCCGACAGTGGCTCTGTTTTCTTCGGCGCGCTGAATTATGGTTTAATCACGCGCTCTATTCCGATAAGGAGTGATCCCATGCCCCATGCAATGCGTATCCACGAACAAGGCGGCCCCGAAAAGCTGCGCTGGGAAGAAGTCCAGGTCGGCGAGCCGGGGCCGGGCCAGGTGCGGGTGCGTAATACCGCGGTGGGACTCAACTTCGTGGATATCTACCAGCGCAGCGGTCTGTATCCCATGTCGCTGCCGTTCACGCTGGGTTCGGAAGGCGCCGGCGTGGTGGAGGCGGTCGGCCCCAAGGTGAAGGACCTCAAGGTCGGCGACCGCGTGGCTTATGCCGGGCCGATCGGCGCCTACGCCGAGGTGTTGCTGCGGCCGGCCGACCGCCTGGTCAAAATTCCTGCGGGCGTGGACGACAGGACGGCGGCGGCGATGATGCTGAAAGGCCTCACCACCCAGTACCTGATTCGTCGCACCTACCGCGTCAAGAAAGGCGACACCATCCTCATGCACGCGGCGGCCGGTGGCGTCGGCCAGATCCTGTGCCAGTGGGCCAGGCATCTTGGTGCGACCGTGATCGGCACCGTGGGCAGCGACGAGAAAGCCGTGCTCGCGAAAAAAGCAGGTTGCAAGCACGTCATCGTCACCTCGCGCGAAAACTTCGTTGAGCGCGTGAAGGCGATCACCAAGGGCAAGGGCGTGCCGGTGGTCTATGACGGCGTCGGCAAGGATACCTTCATGGGTTCGCTTGACTGCCTCTCGCCACTCGGCCTGTTGGCGAGCTTCGGCAACGCTTCGGGCGCGGTGACGCAGTTCAACCCAGGCGTGCTCGCGGGGAAAGGCTCGCTGTTCCTGACGCGGCCGACGCTCGCAACGTACACCGCCACACGCGAAGATCTGGTGAAAGCGGCGAACGAGTTGTTCGCGGTCGTGAAGAGCGGCAAGGTCAAGATCTCGATCAATCAGACTTACCCGCTGCGCGAAGCGGCGCGGGCGCAGGGTGATCTCGAGGCCCGCAAAACTACGGGATCAACTGTGTTGATACCGTAAGTGTCGGGGGTCGAGTGTCGGGTGTCGAGGGGGCCATTTCTGATTTTTCACTCGACACTCAATTCTCGACACTCTTCCCTCGTTAGCGGCACGTCTTGAACCGTTCCGTCGCGCGCACCAGCTCGGCGCAGATGCCGGGCTCCCAGGCGGAGTGACCGGCGTCGGGCACCACGATGTATTGCGCTTCCGGCCAGGCGAGGTGGAGATCGTCGGCGCTGACGATGGGGCACACGGCGTCGTAGCGGCCCTGCACGATGACGCAGGGGATGCCGCGCAGCCGGTGCGCGTTGTCGAGCAGCGAATTCACCGGCAGGAAGATGTCATGGCTGAAGTAATGCGCCTCGATGCGCGCCAGCCCGAGCGACACCACGTCGCCCGCGAAGTAGGCGACCGTCTCGGGGCTCGGCAACAGCGTGGAGCACATGCCTTCATAGGTGCTCCAAGCGCGCGCTGCCGGCAGGTGCACGGCGGGATCGGGGTCGGTCAGGCGCTTGTAATAGGCGGCGAGCAGGTCGCCGTGCTCGGCGGGGGGTATCGCCCCGCTGAAGGCCCGCCACGCCTCCGGGAACAGGTTGCGCAGGCCGTAGAGAAACCACTCGATCTCGCTCCGCCGGCACAGGAAGATGCCGCGCAGGATGAATCCCGTGCAGCGGTCCGGGTGCGCCTCGCCGTAGGCCAGCGCGAGCGTGCTGCCCCAGGAGCCGCCGAAAACGAGCCAGCGCTCGATTTCCAGGTGGCGGCGCAGCCGCTCGATGTCGGCGACGAGATGCGGCGTGGTGTTGTCGCGTGCCTCGCCCAGCGGCGTGGAGCGTCCCGCGCCGCGCTGGTCGAAGACGACGATGCGATAGTGCGCCGGGTCGAAGAAACGCCGGTGCGCGGGCGCCGCGCCGGCGCCCGGGCCGCCGTGCAGGAACAGCACCGGCACGCCTTCCGGGTTGCCCGACTGCTCCCAGTACATGGTGTGCAGCCCGTCGAGCTTCAGCGTGCCCGCGCTATAGGGCTCGATCTCCGGATAGAGTTCGGCGCGGGAGGGATACGGGATGTCGGCCATCGCTCAAACATAGCATAAGGGTGTCCGGCGGCAAAAATCAGTCGAAAGCCCAGCGGTAGAACACGCCGAGGCCGCTGCTCTGCCCGGTTTCGGCGCGCAGCAGCACGCGGTGCGTGAGGCTGAACTCGAGCTTGAGCAGGCTCGCCGTGGCGCCGAATCCCTGCTCGTAGATCACGTAGATCTTGTCCGAAACCCGCTTGCCGAAGGTGACGAACTGGGCCCCCGTTGTGCCGCTGCCGCTTCCACTGCTGCTACCGCTGCGCAGGCCGATGCTGTCGAGACCGAAAGCGCGCGTCACGCCGCCCGTTCCCGCGCCCTGGTCCTGTCCGAGCAGCGCGGCCGCGGCGAGCGGCAGCATCGAGAGATCGGCGCTGCTGGCGTCGCTGGGCCCGTGTCCGAGTATGAGCCAGGACAGCGCCTCGTTTTCCGGCATGGACGGCTGCGAAACGACCCGTGCGACGGGCTTGCGCAGCGTTCCCGCGACCTCGACGCCAGCCTCCACCTGCTGCATCTTGCGCATCGCGCGGATGTCGAGCGCGGGATTGTCGATCGGGCCCTCGAAAATCAGCCGTCCGCGCTCGAGGTCGAGCTTCTGGCCGAACGCCGTGTAGGAGCCACGCACTGCCCGCACCGAGCCCTTGGCGATGAGCTCGCCGGCGGCGTCGGTCTGGATCCGTATGTTGCCGGCAAGGAGGGTGCTGAGGCCGCGCCCGGCGATCCGGAAGCGATCGCCGAAGTCGAACGTGAGGTCGAGCGCCGCCTGGCGCACGCGCGGCGCACCTGCGTCGGCGCGCGTGCGGCCGACGATCACGACGTCGTCGCCCGGGGCGAGCAGCGCGCCGGAGCGCAACTCGATGTCGCCTTCGTCCGCGCGCAACTCGCCCGACAGGCTGACCTTGCGCTCGTCGAGCGCCGCCTTGCCGCGACCGGTCACGATCACCCGGCGACCCGGACGCTCCATGACCGCGAGGCGTTCGGCCTCCCAGTCGAGCGCGGCGCGGCCGGTCTCGCCGCGCGCCAGCGTGCCCTGCGCCTTGAACGTGCCCTGGCCGCCGCGTATCGAGAAGGACTGGACGCGCATTTCCCGGCCCGCCAGTTCGGCGCGCAACATGCCGTTGCGCAAATCGACGCCCTCCTGGGCGAAGGAGATGCCGATCTCGTCGCCTTCCACCGTGCCTGCCAGCAGCGGATCGCCCAGCGTGCCGCTGCCGCTGATCGCGGCCCGCAGCCGGCCGTCGACGCGCAACGAGGACTCGGGCGACGCCGTGAACGCGGCGAGACGGGCGACCTCCAGGCTGGCAGTGAATTCCAGCGGGGAGGCCGCGGCAAATCTTGGGCCGCCAGGCCCGGCGACCGGCGATATCGAGCCTTCAATGCCGGCGGTGGCCAGGCGCGCGCGCAGCGCGCCGCGGAAATCGACGCGGTCGTCGACGATGCGCGCGTCGAGCGTGAGCGTCTCGAGCCCGAGGGGCATTGCGTTCTGTGCCGCGAGGGACAGGTCTCCCGATTGCCGCCGTATGGAGACGTTGCCATTCCAGCGGGGGACGCTGGCGAGCTTCCAGGCGCCGGTCAGTTGCAAGGTGCCGCCGGCATCCGGGGAGAAGCCGGCCAGCGCGAGGAGGGCGCCGGCATGCAATTCGCTGAACTGCCCCTGAGACGCGATGCGGCCCTCCTCGTAACGGAATTCGCTCGCGTCGAGGCGACCGCCGGCGATGCGCGCGGCGATCCTGCCCATGCGCACGCGATTCGCCGCGGCCTCGATCGTCACCGGCGCTTCCAGCGCAAAGGGATGCTGCCCGCGATTCTCCAGCTCCTGCACCGTTCCGCTCCACGTGCCCGCCGGCTGCCAGCCGCCGCGGACGCGGGCGAGCAATTCCATGCCGTTGCCTTGCGCGCGCAGGGCCGCCGCGTGCGCGGAATGCGTGCCGTCCACGTCGAGGCTGACGCGCGCCAGGCTCAGGTCCTGCGCGACCATGCCCGCGGCCGACGCGGCGAGCTGCAGCGGCCCGTCTGGCCGGGCGGAGTACTCGCCATGCGCCGACAGCGTATTGATGCGGCCGCGGCCCACCCACGACAGGTCGTTGCCTGACAAAGTGAATTTCACGCCGGGCGCCTGCCGGCTGCCGGTGATCTCGGCCTTGCCGCTCAGGCGGCCCGACCAGTCGGGATCGATCACGGCGAGGCGCGGCGCGTCGACGCCGACCGTGAGCACGTCGCCCGCTCCGCCCCACGCGCCGCGTGCGTTGACGCGGTTGCCGCCCCAATCGAGATCCGCCTGCACCGCGGTCACGCGCTCGCCGCGCAAGCTGGCGCGACCGCTGCCGGCAAGCGCCGCGCCGCGCAATTGCGAGGGTTCGAGCGCCAGCTCGGCGTCGAACGACGGTTGCGGTGCGAGCGAACCCTTTGCCGAAGCGCGGCCGTTGACCGCTCCCGGCGGGAAATGGCCCCAGGCGGCAGGATTGAAGGCCGTCAGCCGGGCTTCCGCGGTGAAGGGCTGCGCACCGGACAGCACGACGCGGCCGGTTCCGCGAGCTTCGCCACCCCGCGCGCGGGCGCGCACGTCGCGCAGGTCCACCGCATTTCCCGCGCGCTCGGCGCGCAGCGAGAACTGGACGTCCCGCTCCGAGAGGTCCGCCGTCACCGACTGCTTCCTGCTGTCGAGCGCGGCGTCGATGCGGCCCGACAGGCGCGTGGCGTGCATGCGTCCGTGGATGCCGGCGAGATTCAGCCCGTCCGCGCGAAGCGCCAGCGAGGCTCCGTTGCTGCCGAATTGTCCATTGCCCGCAATCGAGCCCGCGACGCCGAGATCGGCCCGTCCATTGAGCGTAGCGCGCGCGAGGTCGGTTTCCAACGTTGCATCCAGAGCGGCGAGCGGCAGTCGTTCCTTGTCCCAGGCGCCCGCCAGCCGGTTTCGGAGCTCCATCCTGCCTTTCAGCTTGTCGCGGGAATTGTCGCGAGCGCCATCGAGGTTCAACGAGCCTTCGAGCGCGGTCCGTGGAAGCAGGGGGTCGAACGCCCGCAAGTCCAGATCCGTCACGGTGGCGCGCAGCTTCTCCAGCGGCAGCGGCCCATAAGGGGACAACATCCCCTCTAGAGTGGCGTGCCCACCCGCGACGTCTCCGTGCGCTGTTACCGGGAGCTGCAGTAGCGGCCCTTTCAGCTGTGCCGCGAACTTGCCCGCCGGCGCCGCTTCCCGGCTG